>CACWVT010000057.1 GCA_902764345.1 uncultured Ruminobacter sp. | reverse complement strand
TAGATGGCCTGATAATTAAGTTAGAGGTGGTAAACTATTTGGTTAACGATGGTAAAGTAATTTGGTTAAAGCTGGCCTACTAAATCACATTACGTCCAACATATAAGGTCACCTATCGGGGAAATCCCCGTTTCGGAAGGTGACCAGTGGTGCATGACACTGGACGGTTAAAATAAATTCGCCTGTTTCAGCCATGCACTCATCAGTTCGCGACCTGATGAGCTTACGCAGGTGAGTGGTCGAATTATTGAAAGCAGATACAAATCTGAAAAAAGCAAAAGAAAAACCGTACTGAAAATGTTTATTCAATACGGTTATCAAAATTTTCTAATCAGGGAGATAAGAGATCTCAGACTAAAAAAGCAGGCATCTGTAAGGGTGTCTGCTGAGATGGTAACAAGAACAAATATGTGATCTACTTAATAATAATTGTAAGGTTCGATTTTACATTTAGTAAAACGATTTCTCCAATGTTTTATAGGGCAAAACAGGTTGAATGGTTATTATTTGTTTTACTAAAATGAGATATAAAACAAATAATTATCATATGTTGTAAAGTTATAAAAATGTCAGGAATATGTGATAAATCTAACATTAATGAATATAGTGTAGATATTTTGTCGCACGGATAAAATGAATTCAATGGTAAGGAAATATTATGTGGCTTTGTTGTGTACCTAACGAGTGTACATATAGGGCCTCCACGTGGGGTATGGAAGTGACCAGAAGCGCTTAACATTGGACAATTTTTGAAAAATACGATTTGTTTAACAGTTAATGCGTACAGCAGTTTGTACACGTTAATTGGCGGTTCGTGTGGAAATAAAGCTATATTACAGACTCAGTGACAACAACAACGATTAATTGATAATTACTGTACTGATAGTGAGAGTTTCATAAATTATCTTATGCTGAATAGAACTTGTGAATGTTTAATAACAATGAATATGATGCTGTATTTGCTACGCTTCAAGGAGGACGCTTTTATATTTGTGTTATAATCTTGATAGATCCATTGTTGCATAATATGTGAGTTATCTGAAAATTCATTACAATAAAGCGTGTGTGAACGGCATGTAATGTTGAATTGACTTTTTCACATCACATCACAGAACTCTTTGTTTGATAGAAATATAGTGATATTAATGATTAGGTACAGAAGAGATTTAAATTTAAAAATTAAACGTATAGGTTATAAACCTGGAGATGCCACATATGAGGAAGATATACCATCAAAAAATATTCTGTTAATCGGAAACGGTTTTGACTTAAGAGCAGGTATAGAATCTACATTTAAGGATTTTATTTTTTATGTGATATATGGGTGTGCTTTACATAATTTAAACACAGATAGGTTGTTTTCTGATATACAAATGTCTAATTATGTAAAAATAGATTGCTCGTATCCATCTCAGCTAAAAATTTTGTTGCACTCAAAAGATTTAAACGTTTATAAGAAGTGTAGCGAATTTGCAGATAACATTTTGGGGAGAATGATTTTTGATCATCTATTTAACAGTAAATCATTCTGTAATCTAATTCTTTATTTTGGTTCTTTTATAGATAGCCGACCTTTTTCCAAAGAACAATTAGATTCAATTAAATCGATATACGGATTAAGTTCGTTTTGTCGATTTAATGATTTGAAAATTCCAAAAAATGAGTTAAATAAAGGTATCGGAACACTAATAGACATAGTTGAAAGAGAACGCGATAACTTAAAAGACAATTTTAATGTTGAGTCTTGGTTAGATATCGAATCTGTGATTGAAATGCTCGTTACTGGTTCTGAAGAACTCAAGTTGAAATATGGCTTTGAACAAGAAGGGGCAGTAAAATGGAATGCTAGCACATCAAATGAATTTTTAAATGGGTTAGAACTCTTTGAGTTATTGTTGACTTTGTATTTGAGAGAAACTCAAAAAATTGATATTAAAGCCGAGAATGCAAATGCATTTTTTGATTCATTAAGGGACGCACATATTCATTCACTAACTAAAAGATCTCATGGAAGAATCCAAGATTTTAATCTTTCAAATCCAAACGTAATAATCAACTACAACTATACTAATATTGCTGAAAGATTTTATAGGGCGTTGGAAAGGAACCCTGAAATTATTCATATAAATGGTTCGATAGATGTGCCAGATGAGATCCGTTTAAGTGAATTAGACACGAATATTGTTATTGGGTATACCAACACTAACAGATGCCAAGTATCAAAAGATGCATTTCCTTTTGAAAAACAAGCCAGGCGTGTTATAAAAAATACTGAATATGTGAATATTAATAATCTAATTGATTCAGGAATGTTCGATTTGATTATTGTGGGCCATTCTTGTGGAATCGCAGACAGTGATGTAATAGGTAGGCTATTATCGAGTGAGAATCTTAAGACAGCAGTTATTCTATGCCACTCGTATTTAGATCTTGTTCTAGCTTTCAATAACATTAAAGCAATGTTAACCGAGGATCGCTTCAATGAACTGCTTTCTTTTTCAGAGAAAGAGATTTATGGGAATTTATATTTTTCTGTAGAAAATAAAGCCTAAGCTTGCCCTATCTAAGTCTTAGAATAACAGACATTATTTTGTGAGGAAGTTCAATGACTCTACCTACTTTAGATGATGGTCAGCTCAATGATATAGCAAATATTATTGGCAAGGGTTTGTCTGGAACCCAAATAAAGAATTTGTTAGATGCTAGTAATATTAAGGATGTACAAGCATCATATGGAAAGCCGACAAGGCTGTATGAGGCTTTTAAAGCTGAATATTCACAAACTAAATCATCTAATCATGTATGGGCTTTTTTACTTGAGTGCTTTAAACCATCAAGAGGTGTTTTAGATACGGGAACATATGAGTTGCTAAGGTGTAAGGTAAATGAAGTTATTTCACTATCAGGCGTTGAAGTCAGAAATGACGGCCATTTTTATTCTGTTCCAAAGGCTAATAACGTATCGGAAGCTAAACAAAGATCTAATTCGTTAATACAAAAGTTGCGAGATAATAGAGCTCATTGCGATGTCATCAAATTTTGTAATGAAGAGCTGCTTGCGGATGATTATTTTCATGCTGTTCATGAAGCAGCAAAAAGTTTGTGCGATAAAGTGAGAGAGCTTTCTGGTTTAAATAAAGATGGTAGTAGTTTATTTGAAGAAGCTCTTTGTACTAAAAATCCTTATATTGCTTTGTCGTCATTGACAACAAGTACTGAGATAAATGAACAAAGAGGATTATGTGACATGCTGTGTGGGGTTTATAGTATGGTTAGGAACGTTACTGCCCACGAATTACGCATAAAATGGATCGTGCATGAAGAAGATGCGTTAGATATTCTTTTAGTTATTTCGTTTTTGCATAAAAAGTTAGATCAGTGCGTGAAAGTGCCTAAATATAATTCTATGGGAATCAAAAACTCATAAATTAAGCAGACTTAACTCAATTTTTCGTCCGTGTAAATAATGTTCGTATGCTACAGAGGTGGGAATGTACCTCACTTCAATGTTTGCGTGTTTCCAAGCTCTGCAGTGAAGGGAGGATCAAGGAAACTGTACTTAAGGGCAATACCTGGCTGATCCCGCCAGATGCCCAAAAACCGGAAGATCCGAGACGGCTGAAGCAGGGCAGGGTGCAGAAGTAGCTGCTTATCAGTTGTGTTTTCAGAAAATGAACTGTTGCAGATTTTACAACAGTTCAAATAGCTACCAACAATACTCGCATTCAGACTGCATAGGCTTTGAGCTGTTTATCATTGAACTCAACTGCAGCCTTGTAGGTTTGTACTTGTCCGGTTACTTTCGCTTGGATATAGTGGGGATGAAGAACGGAATGTTATGCTACAGCTATCAGCACGGCACACTCAACCTTACGAACTAAAACGCACTGCTTATGTTTTTCGTCACCAGTGCCACGTGAACAGCTGTTAGGTCGATGCGTTAGAGATCATGAATATCTGACATAGTCAGTAGGGTGTCATCGCACGTTGAGACTGCGTTTTTACTGTCACGTAAAAACTATAATATTAAAAACGCAAAATCGAGAGATTAGTTAGTTTTGAAATTGAGGATACCTGCATTCTTACCTGTGAGTGGAAGCACTATTTTCCAAGATAGGTCAGAAAACACCATAGGCGCCGAAAAGGAATATGACACTAACGAAAAGATGAAGGAAAATTATGGCTTGAGCGCTCGAATTCGGTCTATCCCAAAGGCTGATTCGGAACATGGACAAGCGTCAGAATTTTCCTGAGCTCCCATGTACCATGAAACAGTCCGGCCGTCAGAGCTTTATTTGGGGACGCCGGACATGTTGTCTGAGTTAATCGATAACGGTTAATAAATCGTCTACGCTTCTTCTTTTCGGAGCATGTGGATCTGAATCAGTGTAACCTAAGGCGACAAGTGCAGAAATCCCGAATTGTCTGGTATCAATCCCCAAAATGTCTGCTACCTGTTTTTCGTCAAAGATGCCCAGTATTACTGAACCGATATTTTGCTCGTGTGCCGCAAGACAAAGAGTCTGAGTAGCAATGCCTGCATCAAAGGATTCCCAATGGGCTCCCTTTGAGGTGGTCGGAGTGCCGTCAACGTTATAACCGCAGATCCCTTTTGCGGTTACCACAACCATCAGTGTATTGCAGTCAATTACACGGTGCATGTTAGGGGTAAATCCCATAACCCCGTTGCATGCAATGCTGTTTTTAAGCTCCTTATTTTTAATTGCGAGATAGGAAACGGTCTGGGAATTCTTCCACGAAGGAGCATAAGAGGTAGTTTCGATAATCTGTCTGAGCGTTTCCGGTGAAATATCACGGTCGGTATATTCACGGACGCTGCGACGTCCCCTGATACAATCAACTGCATTCATCTGTTTAATATCCTTATTCATGTTTTTGTTTATACGTCATCTCCGCTTACGGCAATGCCGTGACCGGCATTGCTCCGGAAGGTGTAATATCAACATATCCAAATATCTACATATATCGATGTGTTATGCCATTTTTTTGGCAACCAATTGCGGTTGCCAATGCTTCTTTCATGCGTTTACGCCGTATGTTCAGCTGTTAGGGCATTTTTTGCCGTTATCATATTTGGTGTAATACGAAATCATTTCCTTAAATGATTCCACACCTTCAGGAGAAATGGAATAATTAGTCCATTTCCCGTCTTTTCTGCAGATTACCAGTCCGCTGTCACAGAGTATTTTCATATGATGCGAAAGGGTTGGCTGAGAAATTTTCAGGAGTTCCATTAAGGAACATCCGCACCTTTCCCCATTCTGCAGTGCCAGCAGAATAGCCAGTCTGCTTTCATCGGTAAGAGCTTTCGCTCTTCTTACATCATCTTTAAAACCCATAACAGCTCCCGATATGTCAGACATTATAGAAGTCACATCGATACATGCCAATATATAAATGTGAAATAAGTAAAATTAAACAGGTATTCATCAGTAAAAATATAGAACACTTTTATTTATTCTTCAATTTATATTTGAGTGCTTAAGGTATGCATCAGGAGTTTTGCGCATTTTTATGAACGGAACATGGGGTAAAAATCATGGAGTACTGTCCCCATGTTTTTGAGGCCGCAGGCATAACGTATAGCCTGCGGCCTCTGCTCCGTGCCGATTCAGAGGATCAGAGCATGGTATTATTCATTGAGTTCAGAAGCTCAATGTTTTCCGGAGTGATTGTGGCACTCAGGACACTTTCAATTACGCTGGGGGTATTGTAGAGACCTATGCCGCCGCCGATTCCCACGGCGAAGGCACTTATGCTCTGTCTGGCTACGCCTGCCACGATACCTACAAGAATCATGCTTCCGCATACCACTCTTCCGAGAGTTCCCTGAATCCATTCCTTGAGGGTATCCCATACGTCAGCGAATTCCTCACCGCCTGTGCCGGCACACGCATCACTGAAGCCGGCAATGAACGATGCCGCAATCACAAAAGGCATTGCCTTTTTCAGATCGGGTAAATACTTGATTTTCAGATTTTTCAAAAGACGGCTCTGAAGGTTTTCATATTGTTTTGAAGATAAGATGTTCATGTTGTTTCCTCTTCTTTTTCTGCTGTTATGAGCCGAAACAGCGCAGTGTTAGAGTAACACCGGGGCGCTCCGGCATACCTATCCCGCTGCTAAGCTAACATGCAGGATTCTGAATAAGATGACCTATGATTTCCGATCCCGGAATAATGGAAGCAGTGATGATTTTCAGGTGACTCCATAATTCTCCGGTTCACCCGGTTTTCCGTTACTGTTTTGTATCGTGACGTTTTCTCTGCTTTTTTACTTCAAGATATGGCATTGCTCCTCCGGAGTTTCCCTTAACGGCCGTATGCCCGGTTTTTACCGAATATCTTCCGGAAGATCCGCTGATTCCCCAGGTTCCGTTGTGAAGGCTGGTGTAGATGACTGACCTGTCATGAAGATTGCCATCAGTATCCTCATGCGGGTTTATGACGGTTATCATGATGTCATCTCTTGTCCTTATAAAAGAATCAGGTGCGTATTCGTGACCGTAGCTTACGCGGGAGGCTGCTGTTTCGGAAGGAGTGAGTTCCTTCAGTTGACCGGATGCCGCATTACCTTCCTTCGGGATAATTACCTCAGGTGTCAATCCCGTGGCCTGCGCCGTTTTTCCCTCTGTTTTGTCTTCAGGACTGTTTCCTGCTGACTTACCTGTCCCAACCTCACTTATACCTTCGGCTGACGAAAATGATCTACTGCGGTAATCCGCAGGAAGATTCATTTCCGTCCATTCTCCGTACTTTTTTCTGTTAAGGTACACCTCTCTTGTGCTTTTACACTGAACTCCCTTAGGGAGGCCGGAGCATCCGTATTCCTCACTGCCGATGCCCAGTGAGCATCCCGTTAAATTCGTCATGACAATGATTGTAAGACATGACTTAGTCCCGAGATGACGGAACCAGGTGAGCCCGTGACCGCATTTACCCGTAGGATTGTTATTTGAAGACATATGTTTTTTTTCCGTTTCCATTCCGGTTACCGTAATATCCGAGTAAACGACATGATGCGTGGCGAATGCCACGTATCTGTCGTCTGCTCTGTTCTGGCTGTAATGTATCAGCAGGTGCTCCCGGAATCCGCTGATAAACCCTTTAAGTGACGTATCGGCGGAAGACCTGGGACTTAATATGTCTGTCCTTTGTGTGATACCTCAGTGTTCCGAATAATCGATAAAGATTGTACAATCGGGGATACGGTCCGTTAATAAACGGGAGATATTTAATGGCGTCTGATAAAACCTTTCTGGAATATGTTCTGGAACAGCTTTCTGAGCTTGATGACGTGACCTTCAGGTCCATGATGGGAGAGTATATTCTGTATTACCGCGGAAGGATTTTCGGGGGAATCTACGACAACAGGTTTCTGGTGAAGCCGACCCCGTCGGCTTCCTCCATGATGCCTGATGCCGTGCAGGAGATTCCATATGATGGGGCCAAGGCCATGCTTTCCGTCGATAATACCGATGACAGGGAATTTCTTAAGCGTCTGATAGAATGCATGTATCCGGAACTTCCCGAACCGGCATCCAAACGGAGAAAATCCGCAAAGTAATTGCCGGAATACACAGCATCTGTCTCGGCATTGAGCTGACGATATGATGACTCTGTGCCGATTCCGCGCCATGCTTTAGTTTCTGCATGCTTCCACAAATGGAATTCTGCCTTTTATCACCGTGGAACCGCCGACTCGGGCAACATATTCCAGATCCGGAAGCTCACTTAACATTGATGCCGGAAAAATATCGGTTTCGTTTTCCGTCAGGCTCTTTGATATGCTGGCGCTCACGCTTGTCAGTTCACCCGAACTCTGATTCTGCACAGAGCTCTGTGAGCGGAACAGTACTCTGGTTTTCGGAAGAGAACCACTGATGTATTCTCTGGTTCTGGTGTCAATGACACGCAGGGATATGACGTTGTTGACGTTACCGAGAACCTGAAGGGCTTTAGCTTCGCTTCCAAGCCCGGATTCAAAGTCCGCAACGGTCTGGGTTGCCACGGTTACCCTGAATTTGGCGCCTCGTCCCTTGTTAAGGAGCTGTATCAGCTGTCCGTTGATTACTTCAGAGGTTTCATCAACAAAGAGATTTACGTATTTTAAGTCTTTCCCGAAATTGTATCTGTTTCCCGCAACTGCCGTGAGATCGGCGAGAAGCATGGAACCTAGGGCCGATCCGGTTTCGCCGTCCGTGAGTGAGTCAAGACCCACGTAGAGAATCCTGTTCCTGCGGACTATGTCCGCAAGACTGTAGGATTTTCTGGTGAGATTTCCGGTTTCCTCGGGAGACAGAAGGTTTCCGAGCTCACCTGACGTAAGCATGTCGAGAACGGGCTTTAATGAAGCGGTCATTTTTTTGTAATGGTCGGGATCGTGTTTGGCCATTTCATAAAGGGACTCCATTTCCTGGGACACCCGTCCAGGGAAGGGCTTTATGGCCCGCCGGTAAAGGTCATCGTATTTTGACAGGAGTCTTCCCGGCACCTTTGAGGTTTCACGCATAAGGCTTTTCCACTCATCGGCAAATCTTCTGTCCCTTAAGAGATATCTGTCAAAGACGGCCTTGAATGATGCAAAGCAGAGCTCGGTAAGTCTGGAATTCACGTAATATCTTATCAGCTTAAGGGTAGGTCTTCTTCCCGTCAGTATCAGTCCGCCGACAACGGCATTGATTGCGGAGAAGGCAAAGCTTCTGAACGGATCGCTGTTCCCTTTTGCGGTGGGTACCAGGGAACTTATGCGACCTGCAATTTCCGTGCTTCGGGTAAAATTATGTACCGGACTCAGGCCGATGCTTTTTTCAGGAAAGGCCGGATGAAAGAAAAGAACATCACGGCCACAGGCATTCGCAGAGTTGGCCAGGTGTTCATAAAGATCACGGTCTCCCTTCGGATCAATGACTATGACGCATTCACCGCGGAACACGGCCTGAGAACACAGCAGGTCGTACAGTCTGGTTTTGCCGGCACCGGTGGTGCCGGCTATGAGTGTATGTCCGTCAAAAAAGCTTAAGGGCAGAAATACCGGTTCCTGCTTTCCGAGAGACTGGATAAAACCCGTTCCCTTAACGTCGGGATTTCTTTTTACGGTGCAGAGTGACGGATCCTTTTCCATAAGACCGTAGAGCAGTACGGCCTGTTCCTTCTCCCACAGAAATCCTTCTCCGAGATACAGTCTGTCGGGTGAGGTAAGTCCCCTCAGTTCATCCTCGGAAATCCTGAAGAATCCTCCTCCATTTGCCCGTTTTTCCTCATCGGCAACCTTTGAGTATTCCCTGTGTCTGAGAAACACCAGTACGAGAGCGGTCATCATGAACACGTATTTTGAATAATGCACCGTTGAGAGTGACAGAATAAACACGCTGACGGCAAGAAGAACGGTCAGCGCAAAAGAAATAAGACAGTATCTTTTCATGTATATTTATGAATCTCCGGACAGCTGAATTATGAATGTATTAGGATGTCCTCCGTGAGGATCTTTGCCTTGTATCGGTGCCGTTGCCGGTACCGCGGTACCGGCAACGGTCTCTTTCGTCAGAAGGTTCAGAGCCTGCCTTTGTCCCGTGACTGGCAGAACAGCTCCTTCTTTACCGCGGCCCTGTCCTCCGTGGTGAAAAAGCGGTGCATGGTGTCATACGGAAGCTTTGTCGCATTGGTGAAGCTTTTATAGGAAAAGCCGTATGCCGATACGGCATCCGCATAGGAATCCTTTCGCATGACATTCAGAATGTCCCGGCTGTCACGATCAATCTTCAGCATTTCTTCTGAAAATAATTCAAAGGGGCTTACGGCTTCAATGCTTTGCAGAAGCTCTTCCGAGCATAACGGTAAACCATTGGCCGTATCCGCTGAGGTTCCGGGCTTCGTACCTGCAGGCATATCGGTTAAACAGCAGGCTGTCGCCATGCCGGCAATTTTTTGAAAAATGACGGATGAAGCCTTCGTGAGAGATATCTTTATTGCCTCCGTATCCAGATTTCTTCCGGTAATGCTCTTGCCGGCCGTATTCCGGATGATGGAGACCGCTCTTGCCATGTCATCGCGGATTGACGTTTCGGAGGTGCAGTCTCCCGCCACCGCATTCAGAAAATTAAGGCTCTGTCTGTAGAGTTTCATGGAGGTGATGACGGCAGGATCGTTTATGATGAGTTCATCATTGCGGTGTCTGTCCGTCAGCATTTCATATATCGAGAGAAAGAGTGATATTCTGTTAAGTCTGGCAGAGGAGGCCTGTGATGTCAGGGTTTCCGTATCCTTTCTTCTCGCACTGCTTCTGGTCACGAATTTCTTCATGCCGTATTTTTTAAGATGGTAACGCCTGTTGCGAATCATGTAGTGATGATACATTTCCGGTAGATCCGCATTTATGAAATCTGCAGATGAAGTGATGTTGAGTCCGGATTCGGTCATTGCCCTTATGGTCAGATGACGTACGGTATTGTCATTCGGGAACCTGTCGGCAGCTCTTTTTATTCTTAATCCGTCGGCCCGGAAATTATCATTGAAGCAGCTTAGGTTGTTAAAGAGAAGGTAAAGGTATCCCAATGCCTTTTCCCTCTGCGTGAGAAGATAAAGACTTCTGAGTCCCGCAATTTTTTCAAGAGGAATCGGACAGCCGATGAATGCCGACGTCAGTTCCGGTCTGGACAGCAGCAGACCGAGAAGTGGTTTTGTCCCGGCGGTATCAGTTACAGGGGAAATTTCCGAAGCATCATTACCGCAACAGTTTACAGGTTCCGATTCAGCCGTTATCCGCCGACGGATGCATGAGGCCTCGTTATATGCATTCGTAAGACTGTTACGGAGATATCCGTAATTTACATATCCGATTTCATCGGATATGAGTCGGGTGCCGTTACGGAGTATTTCAAGACAGCGTAATATGCGTGAGCATGTTTCGTCGCGGCGTAGGGGAACATCCGTAATGTCATCGGGAATGTCGCATGGGAATTCCGCCAGACGGAAGGAGGTTCCGGTAGGGCATCCGGAAATGCCGGATACCGTGTTCTTCAGATTCGTATCCGTATCCAAAGACAGAGAGGCGGCAGGAGCGGAAGGGGGGTTACCGAGTTGCAGTCCCTTCAGATACTCACTTATAAAGCTGCGCTTTTTAAGGATGCGTATGTAGTCGTGAAGCTCCTCCATGAGAGTGACACGGCGGTTACCTGAGAAGCATCCGGTCCCTGAACAGAACCATTCCGGTGAGAAGCGGTGAACAGCCTCGTGAACGTCGGCGTTCAGACCGGAACAAAAGCCTGAGCTTCGGACCGCACCTGCCGTAAGTGATTCGCCGTTCACGTATCCTGATTCGGCAGGAACCGCCGTGGCAAGAAGGCTTTCCATCTTGTCCCGTATTATTGCATTGAGTCTTCTTTTAAATTCATGGGATGTAAGGCTATTCGTTTGGGAACTTGGTGCGGAATCTTTATCCCCTGCGTGGGACAGTATGTATGAGGCAGGTGACGGAAATTCATAATCATTTCCGCAATCATTACCGAAGCTGCTGAACCCGGCGGTCGTTGCTTCATTAACTCTGTTACCGTTCATGGTTAAATTTTCTCCGTGAGTGCATCTGGCACGACGGAGACCTCGTCGCTCATGCAGCCGGACGGCTGCATGAGCAGGAGGCGGTCACCATGGCGGAGCCTGATGCTTGGGATGGATGTTAAATCCCGTAACTGAAGACGGGAACCTTTGGTAAGAAAAAATTATGTTTACCGGAGAAGAGGTGACACCGTGCACGAGGACGGCTTTTCTTCACGGAGCGGTGACGTTTTTGTTGGAGTATGACCTTATAAATCCGTTTACTGTTTCGGAAGCATTTATATTTAATTGAACGGTTAATAAAAAAGCGGTCATGGCAGACGGTTGCGGATTAAAACACAATACAAATTTTCAATCCATTATTTTTTGTGAATTTAATATCTCAACTTTCCCACATGATTTTGAGTGGAAAAACATAGCGCAACCTTAATCCATGCGGTTTAGGTGTTTTTTAAAAACATGTATTGATTTTTATGA
>CACWVT010000056.1 GCA_902764345.1 uncultured Ruminobacter sp. | reverse complement strand
TAAATTATCATTTATGCGGTTATTCAACTCAATTTTTCTATCAATATTGGAAAAGAACGAACCAATAGCATTCTGTTTTTCCATTGATGGAAGAGGTATTTTAATGCTCTCTATAGCTTCTTTTGACAGCGTGTATCTCTGCCCACTTCCACTGGCTTGGTTTGCAAAATACTTGCGCCCATAAGAATCGTTCAGTAAAGCATTTAGGTATTTCCCGTTTACCTTTCCCTCTTTCGGTGTAATCAATGCACAATGATAGGCCAAAACCACATCATCAAAATCTTCAGAAATATAAGTCGACATGCCTATATCAGATCTGGTTTCGCTATCTTTTGTGATTGCTACTTGCCCCTTTTTTAATGCAAATTTGCTGAATTCAGACTCATTAACCGAACCTTTCATGCATTTATCGACAATACTTTTGGTAATTGCCCAGTTGTAATAAACATCAGTAAAATTACACAACTTCACTGACTTTTCACCCTGAACAATCTTTTTGTCAATCGAACTTAATTCGACATTCGCAACTTCCGATAACTTAACCTTATTCATACTTAACCTTCTTTAACTGGCTCATTATCTCTTCCTGAAGCTGTGTTCCTTCCTCAAAGTATTTCCGAAGAGTTTCCTGATAGTCTTGCATTTTTTTATCAAACTCTTCTGGAGTTATGTCCACGTATTCAATTTTTACATCGAAGTATTGCCCAGCCGAAAAGCTATAATTCTTTTCCTTGATTTCATCAAAACTTGGAGTCACTGAAAAGTCGTCAACAAGTTTTGCTTCATGAAATGTAGAAACGATTTGCTCTATATCTTTGCTTTCTAAAACAGTTTTCTTATTCTTTCCGTCTTTTGACTCAACACCAAGTTTGCTGGCATCTATGAAAACCGGAGTTTCAATTCCCGCCTTATCTATGAATACAACACTTACGTTTGTTCCTGTGTTGGCAAATATGTTGCTAGGCATACTGACAACACCTTTCAAAAATTTATTATCAACCAAATATTTCCTGATTTTCTGAGCGATTGATCCTGCTGTTAAAAAACCAGTTGGAACAACAATTGCTCCCTTTCCTGCATCCTTGATTGAGGCGAGTACATGCTGGAAAAAGCAAAGATAAATCTCCATCGCATCTTTTTTCTTATCTTTGATGTTTGGGACACCTGCAAAGAAACGCTTATATGGATCTGCTGTTTTTAATTGATTTTGATAGTCACTAAAGTCAAGTTTAAAAGGTGGATTACTTACAACAAAATCAAACTTTTTGAGCTTTTCATTTTCATCCTTATGGAATGGATGAGTCATTGTATTACCCTTTATAACATGAGTCAGTGAATGCATCATGCTATTCAATATTAAATTTAACATTAACATTGTCGAGGATTTTTCACTAATATCCTGAGTAAACACAGAACATCTGTTCTCACCGATAGCATGAGCAAGAGCTATTATGAGGGTGCCAGTTCCGGCCGCAGGGTCATAGCATGTTACACTCTTTAAATCAGCATTTTTATCTACTAGCAGATTTGCCATTATATTTGCAACAGAATGCGGAGTGTAATACTCAGCATAAGTACCACCACCATTAGAATTATAGTCTTTTAACAAATGCTCGAATATTGTGGAAAAAAAGTCATAGCCTGCATCAAATACAGATTCAAAAGAAAAAGATGAAATGTTACCTATGAGGGCCTTACAAAAGGCATTTTTCTTGGGTGCTCCTCCAGAGATAAAATCGGAAATAGGCTTAATTATCGGAACTCTTGTATCATCTTCATTCACTATGTAAAAGACATCTCGATTGCAATCTGCTATGCCTTCCATAGTAGAATCAAGGATCTTAGCAAAATTTGCATCATTCTGTCTTTCAGCCATTTTTTTCAAGAGATGCTCTTTCTTCAATATAACAGTGTCAGACATTAAGTCACAGAGTTCATCGTATTCATCATCTGACATTTCTGCTAAAGACTCATAAATATCCTTACCGTCAGCAACTAAATCCGGCCTTTCATTTTTGGCGGCATAAATAAACTTGTCGTTCAAAAATTTATACAAAAACATCTGAACAATTACAATATATTCACTGCCAGAATTACCAAGTCCATTAACGCTTGTTGTCGTCTTAAGCCGATCAATCAAGTCTTTAGTTTGCTGCTGAATTTCTAGTGTTTTTTCCATATTAAGCTCTTGCTACTGCTGAAATTTTATATTCTTTATCAATTAAACCAGTCACAAAAATCCTTAAATCAGCATCTGTAGAGCCAAATGCAGATCTGAATTGTCTAGTAACTGATGATTTAATTTGCTTGTTAAAGTATCCAGGAACATTGATAACCTCCTCGTTATTAAGGCAAATCTCATCAACATCATCTTTAATGCTCAACAAAACATTATTAATCGCATTTTGATTTCTTGTGAGAATTGAGTAAACTACGTTCCCATTATTTTCATCTACTGCTGAAGGATCACGGTATCCATGCTCATTCAACTTTTCTTTGTTCTTTTCATATTCCTCTGCTTTTTCTTTTAGTCTTTTTTCAATTCTTACAAATTTAGGGTCTCCCTTATACTTAATTGCAAGAATATTATCCTCTTCATTCTTTTTCCTAATTTTCTTTAAAATATCATTTATTGCCTCAACTCTGTCATGCATGTTGAGCGATTTTACAGCATTTGGATCATTACCATCGACTATTCCTTTCTTGGATACCTCTTCGAGAAACGCCTGTTCCAAACTTATATACTCAGGATCTTCCGGATCTATATTATTCAAGAGCTGATTTCTAACATATGAAACAGCTTCCTTATATTGTTCAGCCAATTCTAAAATTTCTGGCTCACCAACTCTTTCAAAGCTAAATGTCAAATCTTCAAGAGCTGAATTCAATAAAGCCCTAACATCATTAACTTCATCTTTATGATGTAAATAATTCAAACTAAGAATTCTATTTTTTGCAGCTTTTATGAAATTATGCATTTCTGCAAAATTACAGTTGTTATTAAATTCCTCTCGCATCAATTCAGCATCGGATCCCTGACTCAACAACATATTGTGAATCCCCTGCAATAATTCAAGAGAGTTTTTAATTTCATTAACGCGTTTTACATCATCCTCTTGATTGAGCTGTTTTCCGAAAATAGTAGCGTTCTGAAGTTCAAACGGTTTAAGAGTTTCTATCGCCTTGGTAATCTGATTTCTCGCTTCGTCTTCAGTTATAAATAATTTATCAAGCGTAGAAACAGTATCTTTTCCATGTTCTTTTTCCAGTTCCTCTCTATAATTTTGATTGGTTTTGTTGTATTCCTGCTCTATGTCGGCAAAGTCTACAACGCAACCGTACTTTAAAGCTTTATAAGGTCTGTTAACTCTAGTCAACGTTTGAAGCAAATTGTGGTCTCGCACCATTCTGTTCAGGTACAGTTTCTTCAAACGTGGAGCATCAAATCCTGTTTGAAGCATCTGGTAGACAATCAAGAAATCAACTCTGCCATCTTTAAACAGATCAATCCATGCTTTTCTAGTTTCTTTATCATCACTATCACAAAGAATTAAAGCCGCTCTAAAATATCCTGGTTTAGCCGTAAAATTCTTTGACCCGGCTATTGTATCCGGTGGTAGGCTTTCGGTAAATTGTTCTCCTTCATCAACATATGTATTCAACTCTTCTGGGTCAGCATATTTATGAAGGAAGATGCTGTACATTTTCTGAGCTTGTTCACGACTGCTACAAACAACCATTCCCGCTAATGAATTATCGGATTGAGCAATACGATATTCTTTTAAATCATTAACAACATAATCAAGCAGTGGTGTAACGTAGCTCTTGTGAGAATATACATCTTTCATTCTGACATACTTAGGATCTACCTGAATTTTTCGTATTGTTTCCTGCATTACTCCTTTAAATGTTGATTTTATATTTTCACGCATTAACCTTAAAGTATATCCATCTGAGATAGACGCATTATAGTAATAGGTGTGTATATAATCGCCAAATATATCCTTTGTATTTATATCCTTTGTAATAATAGGAGTACCCGTTAATGCAATTTTTACCGCCTCAGTATCACTTCCCATAAGGTTCTTCAAGAAAGATCCCTGTGGATTGTAGTTTCGATGTGCCTCGTCAATGAAGTAAATTCTCTTAACCTTAACGTTATAGGCAGACTTTCCGATTACCTTTGAATCATCAGTAAATTTTTGGATATTTACAACAGTGATTTCCAACCGTCCTTCTTGATTTTGAGTTGTTAGAGGACTAGTAATAATATTTTTAAAATCTTCCTTATCTTGTATTGGATTAACTTTCAAACCTCGGCACGAAAATTCCATCTGTGCTTGAATCATTAGATCAAGCCTATCAACAATAAAGAAGAACTGTGGTATTACGCCTTGCTTAGAATAATAATCAGTCAAATATTTAACTGAGTAATAGGCAAGAGCTGTTTTTCCACTACCTTGAGTATGCCAAATTACACCTTTCTGAATTCCCTTATCCAGCATGCGTTCTATAGCTTTTAATGCAAATAATTGAGGATACCGCATTATGTGCTTTTGTTTACCGAAACTGTAATCGGCATAGGCTATTCCGTATTTCAGAAAGAAATAAAACCTTTCATAGCTGAATAAACTATTGCATATTCTCTTGGTTGGTGTATTTGAATAATTACAGTTTGTTTTATACTCTGAAAAATTAAGATACTGAGGAACATTATTATCCTTCAGCATCAATTCCTCTGTAACTCTTGAAACATTATGAACATGAATCTTTATAGGGAAACTATCCTGACCTTCCTCTCTGAAAGTAGAATACTTGGTATCTCTCCTGCCTATGGTTGCATAATAAGCTCCTTGCACCGGAGGTCGGTTTTCAGACGCATACTCCATATCATTGCTGAACACCATAATCTGGGTTAAATTCAAATATCTTCTAAAAGCCTGATTCTTGAACCTAACCTTCATCCTTTCTGTTTCAGCTTGAATACCATTAGTGTTGTTTTCCTTTTTCACTTCGATAAACGCTAACGGTAACCCATTGATAAAAATTGTTATGTCGGGTCTAAAATTATCAGATGACTTATCTCCGCAGGTAAGTTCAGTAGCTATTTGAAAAGTGTTATTCGCCCTAAAGTTTTCAGATGACGAGAAGTCGATCATTCGTTCATCAGGATTCAACAAAAACTCATTGTAGAATTGTTTTCCTAAATCATCATTACTTAAAGAATTTTTAACTTTTGAAAGCAACTGATTAAAATCATCTTCACTCTTTTGGGGGTTAAACTTGAAATAAGCTTTCTTCAATATTCCAGTCAAAATATTAGTCGCAGGATCTACATAAGTTTTTTCCAACTCCCCATCCTTTGTTTTAACTCCCTTGAACGAGATATAACTATACCCCATTTCCATTAGGTGCTTTATAGTTGGAAACTTAACTCTGCTATCCTCGCTAAATTCTGACATAACAAAACCCTCTTTTTATTAGCCTCTAAAGATATTTCTTAAAAGCTCTCTTAATACGAAGCATCATATCAATCAACCAATCAAATTGCCCAGTCCATTCTTCCTTTTCTGCCAGGTTTGCATTTCTGGTAATAACAATGCGACTTGCTTTCTTTTCAGGCATTTTTCGCCAATCAAATTTTAATTCAGCATCTTGCTCTATTCTGTCTTTATTGCTATATAGAGCATCGAACAATTCCTTATCATCATCTATCAATAACTCTGCATTAATTTCGTTTCTTTTCTTAATCTGAGCCACCGAAATTTTGCATGAAGATACACCTACCGCGAAGGTTAACCAATGATCGGTAGAAGGCTTTCTCCTATGAAATGCTTTAGCAAAATCGGGGTTTTTAAACGCATATTCTTGAAAAGCTTGCCAATACTCATAGCGTTGCTTTTGAGTATCTGTGGCGTATTCGCTTTTTTTGACCTCTTTTACCCAATCATTAGGTTTTTCAACCACATCAAACTTAACCGCGGGGTCTGAATTGCCTATTTTATAAAGTTTAATTTCACACAGAAAAAAGCCTAAACTATCATCAGTGTGATTATTAAGCCATTCAATTGCAGACTTATGTTCTTCTCGAGCATGACGAACTACCCAGATTATTACATTTGCATCTTTTCCTGAAGCATAGGTAATCAATTTACCTAGATGGTCGTGATTTGTATCTTCAAGTTGATTCTCAATTATAACCCTACGACCTGTCCCAGTTTCTGAAGCAAAAATGTCAACATTAAAATCACCGACGGAAGACTCAGTCTCCTCAACTGTTATTTCATCTAAACCAACAGCATCTGCTAAAAGTGCAATATTTTCTTCTTGTGACAGCCACGGAGTAAAATCACACGCTTCGTGAGGCCAAACCTTTCGAAGGTCTTCTATCTCAACTAATTTTCCTAGCACAGCCATAACTTTTCCAAACTTTAACGACAGCAGAATTTGACATTGTATAACGTAGTTCGAGCGATGTTAGCACAATTCTGATGTCTTTTTCGTAGCAATACCCACATTTTCAGCAAAAAGCCAATCTTAACGAATACTATTTAATCACATTAAACATAACTCCACGACCGTTAAGCCTGTCTTGCTCACCTCTTAACCAAATCTGCGACATACTTTGTACATTTGTCAACCACATGCACAAAAATCACTCCATCCCTTACCAAATAATCGCCGATTAAACGTTACTTTATCACAAATCAATGGAAAGAAAGCCTTTTCCTCTGTAAAATCCACGCTCTGTAATTTTTGTTATCCAGATCACATAATTACTTCATATTGACTAAAGCAGACACCACAAAAAGATGCCTGCTTTTTTTCGTATGGATCTTGACCAAACGTCAGATTTCACTAATCCCCCTGGCTACTTGTTGGGGGGATTTATTTTTTTACCAAAAGACAAAGGCTTAATTTACGGAACAGGTATCACTCATGTGAGATGTTCTATGCCTGCGTCATTGTGATCTGGACGCAATTTTTTTTAACCCGCCTGCGTAAGCACATCAAGTTGCAAATTGATGGTGCATTGCCCAAACAGGTGAATTTACTTAAACCGTCAGTGTTATGCACGCACTGTCATCCGAAACGGGGATTCCCCGGAAGGTGACATATGCACACTGTGACAATCAGCCGTGAAGGGCTTCTCCGCTTCGGTTTTTCCGAGTTGGAGAAACCTAAATGGCAAAAATCTTTGATAAACGAACAAGAACATGGAGAGAAATTGAACCTAAGGCTTATGCCGAATATATGAAATATTGCTGTGCTTTCAGGAAACGTCAGCGTCTTCACGGATGCTGTAACTGCACCAAACGCATGTGGTGGCTGTGTGATACAGACTGCCAAAACTGCGAATTCCAGTGTGAAGGCAACGAAACTCTGTCACTGGAGGCGGCTTCTTTTGTAGACGAGTACGGGAATGAGTGCTCACTTGAAGAATGCACGGCAGATCAGTCTGAGCTTGTTGAGAACCTTTTATGCGATGCGGACGAACTGCAGCATTTGCTCAAGCGTCTTGAGGAACTCATGCCGGAAGCTCTGCAGATTGGCAGACTCCGGGAAAGCGGAATGGCTGATGCCGTGATTGCAGATAAGGTAGGCATCAAGAGAACAACCATCAACTCAAGACTGAAGAAAGTTAAAGAAATCCTGTCGCAGGAATTTCCTGACAGGTTCTAGCTGAATGCCTTATTTATCAGACTCCGATTATAAAACACACAATCGGAGTTTTTTTTCAAAATTTTTTCGTCGGTTTTCGTCAAAACGCATTTTCGATGTCCATTGGATATTGTAGGCCCCACTAATCAAGGAGGTTAAACATGAGAAAGGCTTATCGAATTCCCCAGCGGAGGGGACGTGATCTGATTGAGGTGCTTACCGCGATTTCACGAGTATCCGCACGAATGGCAAGAACCCTTGCTGAACTTAAATCTAATGGAGTTTTTTATGACAATCGAACCAACGATTACAAAGCTTAAGAATGCTGCTGAACTCATCAGTGAAGCAATGAACGAGCTTTCTGCTTTTATTGAAAATGCTGAAACCAAACAGGTTTCTACCGAAAATGCTGCACCGGCTCCCGCCACTGTGGCTGAACCGGAAACTCCGAAATTATCCTTTGAGGATGTTCGCGGAATTCTGGCAGACATCGCCCGTGCAGGAAACCGTGAAGGCGTTAAGGCTCTGCTGGAAAAGTACGGTGCATCAAAGCTTTCTGCTCTTGATCCGAAGTGCTATGCCGACGTTCTCAAAGATGCGGAGGGACTCAAGAATGCCTGATTCTCACGCAATCCTGTCAGCCTCGGCCTCACACCGCTGGCTGATGTGCCCACCATCTGTCCGTCTTAGTGAGCAGTTTCCGGATGATGGCGGCAGTGAGTTTGCTGCCGAAGGCACTGAAGCTCATGAGCTCTGCGAGTTCAAGCTGAAAACAGCACTCGGAATGGATGCTGCTGATCCTACTCCCGAGCTTTCCCGTTTCAGCGAAGAGATGGATGAGTGCGCCACCGGTTATGCCACCTTTGTTCTTGAGCTGGTAAACGAGGCTGCCAAGTCCTGTTCTGATCCGAAGGTGCTCATTGAGCAGAGAGTTGATTTCTCGCAATGGGTAGCCGAAGGGTTCGGTACGGCTGACTGCATCATTGTATCCGATGGAACACTGCGCATTGTTGATTACAAACACGGTCTCGGTGTTCTCGTTGAGGCTGAAAACAATCCGCAGATGAAGTGCTATGCCCTTGGTGCATTGAACATTTTTGATGTGCTCTATGACATCGAAAAAGTCAGCATGACCATCTACCAGCCCCGCCGTGAGAACATCAGCACCTGGGAAATTTCCAGGGAAGAACTTCTTCAATGGGCTGAGAACACACTGAAGCCTGTAGCAGAACAGGCATTTGCCGGTAAAGGTGAATTCTGTTCCGGTGAATGGTGCGGTTTCTGTAAGGCAAAACACGTCTGCCGTGCCAGAGCCGAGGCAAACCTCATGCTGGCAAAGCATGATTTCAAACTGCCGGAGCTTCTTGAGGATGTTGAGGTCGAGCTGATCTTATCCAAGGCTGATGAACTTGCCTCCTGGGCAAATGACGTAAAGGAATACGCCCTGAAACAGGCTGTCAGCGGTAAGGAATGGCACGGCTGGAAGCTCGTGGAAGGACGATCAGTCAGAAAGTTCACCAGCGAGGATAAGGTCATCAGGGCTGTATGCGAGGCTGGCTTCGATCCGTTTGAGAAGAAGCTTCTAGGCATTACCGCCATGCAGAAACTCCTCGGAAAAGCCCGATTTGATGAACTGCTGTCAGGACTTATCATCAAGCCGAAAGGCAAACCAGCGCTCGTGCCGGTGAGCGATAAAAGACCGGCAGTTTCAAGTGCAACTTTAGATTTTAAGGAAGAATAAATTATGGCTACAAAAGTGATTACAGGTGTTAACACCAGATGGTCTTATGCAAATGTATGGGAACCTAAGGCAATGGAAGGCAGTAAGCCTAAGTTCAGTGTGTCTCTCATTATCCCGAAGTCAGATACTGTAACTGTTGGCAAGATCAAGGCTGCCATTGAGGAAGCCTTCCGTGACGGTCAGTCCAAGCTCAAGGGAAATGGCAAGTCCGCGCCTGCACTCAGCACCCTCAGAAACCCTCTCCGCGATGGTGATCTGGAGCGTCCGGAAGATCCAGCCTACGCCAATGCGTATTTCGTCAATGCCAACTCTACCTCTGCTCCGGGAATTGTTGATGCGGCAAAAAATCAGATCATCGATAAGTCTGAGGTGTATTCCGGCTGCTACGGCAGAGCGTCAATCAGCTTCTATGCCTTCAATGCCAACGGCAACAAGGGGATCGCCTGCGGTCTCAATAATCTGCAGAAGATTAGGGACGGTGAACCGTTGGGTGGCAAGGCAAGTGCCGAGAGCGATTTTGCCACTGAAGATGATGAAGACTTTTTAGGTTAGGAGGCGTTATGGATTCAAGTGAAATCTTTCTTACAGGCTTCGCTGCCGGGGTGTTTACCGGTGTTGTAGCGGCAATTCTGTTTGAGTTCCTCGGATTCCTCTTTACCGAGTTTCTGAAACGAAGAAAGCGTCGTGTGTGGTAACCGGAACAGGTAACTTTTAACAATTAATCAAGGGTGGCGGTTTGGTCTGCTGCCCTTTTTTGATAGGAGAACTTTATGAAATCTATCAGTATGGACGTGGAGACGTACAGCAGTGAGGACTTGCGGAAAAGCGGAGTCTACCGTTACTGCGAGGCTCCCGATTTTGAAATTCTGCTCTTTGCCTACAGTGTTGATGGCGGTGAGGTACAGCTTGTTGATCTCGCTTCCGGAGAAAAACTTCCCGAAGTGATCATCAATGCTCTGACGGACGATACCGTCATCAAATGGGCATGGCATGCAAATTTTGAACGAATCTGTTTATCCCGGTATCTGAGAGACATGGGCATTATCACAGGGTTCCTCAGCCCCGAAGGCTGGAGGTGCGACATGGTGTGGGCGGCAACTCTGGGACTGCCGTTTTCGCTTGAAGGTGCCGGTGCGGTACTTGGTCTTGATAAGCAGAAACTCACGGAAGGCAAAGAGCTAATCCGCTATTTCTGCAAGCCATGCTCCCCCACTCAGGCAAACGGCGGCAGGACACGAAATCTTCCACATCACGCTCCTGACAAGTGGGAAATGTTCAAGCGCTACAACGTCCGTGACGTGGAAGCCGAGATGGGAATACAGCAGAGACTGAGCAAGTTCCCAGTACCGGACTTCGTCTGGGAGGAATACCACCTCGATCAGGAAATTAACGACCGTGGTGTACTTCTTGATCTGGAACTGGTGCATCAGGCAATTGCCATTGATGAACGCTCCCGAAATGAGCTCATAAGTGCCATGAGGGAATTTACCAAGCTCGAAAACCCCAACTCGGTACAGCAGATGAAAGACTGGCTTGCCTGTAACGGTCTTGAAACGGAAAGCCTCGACAAGAAAGCCGTGGCAGAACTTATGAAAAACGCCCCGCCGGAACTCATCAAGGTTCTAACGCTTCGGCAGCAACTTGCCAAGTCATCAGTGAAGAAGTACCAGGCAATGCAGAATGCTGTATGCGCTGACGGCAGAGCCAGGGGACTCTTTAGCTTCTACGGAGCTAATCGCACCGGGCGTTTTTCCAGCAAAATCATACAGCTCCAGAATCTTGCGAGAAACAGCATGAGCGATTTAGATCAGGCACGAGCACTTGTCAGAACCGGTGATTATGACGCTCTATCCATGCTCTATGACGATGTGCCGGATACATTGTCTCAGCTCGTCAGAACAGCCTTTGTGCCACCGGAAGGAAAGCTCTTTTATGTAGCTGACTTTTCTGCCATTGAGGCCAGAGTGATTGCATGGTTTGCCGGAGAAAAATGGAGGTCTGAGGTATTCCGTAAAGGTGGTGATATCTATTGCGCCAGTGCCAGCCAGATGTTTAAGGTTCCTGTGGAAAAACACGGTGTAAACGGGCATCTGAGGCAGAAAGGAAAAATTGCGGAGCTCGCCCTTGGTTACGGCGGAGGGACTGGTGCATTAACAGCCATGGGGGCCCTTGAGATGGGACTCAAGGAGGAAGAGTTACAGCCCCTCGTCAATGCCTGGAGAAATGCCAATCCGAATATTGTGAAGTTCTGGTGGGCTGTCGACAATGCCGTAATGGAAGCGGTGAGCGAACGAACCTCCACCAAAACACACGGTCTCGCGTTTTCCTTCAAAAGTGGCATGCTGTTTATTACCCTGCCTTCCGGCAGAAAGCTCGCTTACGTTAAACCGCGTATCGGCATGAACCAGTTCGGCGGTGAAAGCATCACGTATGAAGGCATTGGAGCTACCAAGAAATGGGAGCGTCTCGAATCCTATGGTCCCAAGTTTGTGGAAAACATCGTGCAGGCAACCGCCCGGGACATTCTGTGTTATGCCATGAAGACTTTACGGCACTGCAACATAGTTATGCACATCCATGATGAAGTGGTCATCGAGGCAGATCCCCGCGTGAGTCTGGATGCTCTTTGTGAACAGATGGGAAGAACTCCGCCATGGGCCGCCATGGGCTGAAGGCTTAATCCTTACCGCCAGCGGTTACACATCGCCCTACTACAAAAAGGATTAGCGCCTTAACTTGATCGGTATCTTGGTCGGTGACTTAGTCGGTCGGCACCGATCAAGTTAACATGTTGTTTTGTATGATTTTACATTTGAGTAAGGTCGAGACATTGAAGTATACCGGTCAACAGTTAAAAAGGATTTACCCAAATCATTTAACCCCATGATAAGCATAAACTCAGAAACTTCACCACAATGATCTATTCCTCGAATTGGAGGTAAGGAACTTCGATATTCTTCAAACGAGTCACCAATGACAAAATATTTGCCTTCTTCATCATCATAATAGTTCTCACTTTCTAACCATTGTTCGTAGTCACTATTCTCGTAATACTCCTCATCAATAGAAAAGTCAGCCCAAGGAAATAACCGTTGAAAAACAACTTCACCTGAATCGTATGGAAAATAATAAGGGTAAGAATAAGTTTCTATCTTTCCTAGATGTTCAACAATAAGATCCACATTTCTGATCCCTAAAGTCTTATGAATCCATTCCTTTGCATGAAGTTTTACTAAACCGCCACTTTCAATAATCTCCATAAAAATCTTCTGCGACAGCAAAAAATTGTAATTAGTAATGTAATTTGGCAAATTTGTGTACTTTTTTAAGATATCGTTTGAAAAATCATCTAAAAACACTTGCTTTTCAGGGACTGCAATGCGATATCCGTTATTTGTTTTCACAATAGTTTCATTTGTTAGTTTTTGCCAAATACATGTATTATCATTTGGATTATAAAGAACAATAATGCACGGTAATGGATATGTTGTCCAATAGTTATATTGCCTATCATCGATCCCTCTAAAAATAATGTTTCCGTCTTTTTTTTCTCTGAAAAAACTTTCACCACTTTTTATCTGTATGGCAAGAAGTCTCTGAGTTTCTCCATCTGTATCGTTAAACTCCATATGTGCATCGATACCAATATCACCTATTGGCTGTTCTCTAAAAATCCAATCATTTTTGTTTGCAACATACTCGCAGAAAGATACTCCAAGACGTTCAATATTATTAGCCATTATCTTCCCCTTTTCTTACTCGTGTTTCTTACTTAATTTTACGGGATCAAAACGATTAAATTAACCAAACTGTTATGGCTCCTGGTTCAAATTGCTCACTCTTTAACCAAAAAATCACTTTTTTTCATTTCGTTTCGTCAAAACGACCTTTTCACGTCCATTGGAATATTGAGGGGGCGGGAAAACCCCGAGGTTTAATCAATTTCTATTGGAGATTTTATGTTCGAGATTAAAGAAAAACAGAAAGTTCTGCCCGACGGAACCAGGCTTACCACCTTCACCCGTGAAGTAACCAGTGCCAATGTGCTGGAGGTTGAAGCAGGCACTAACGGCTTTAAGGGCGGTAACGCAGAACACGGCAGCCGTACCTACATCCGCATCACCGGCATCGGTAATACCGACATGTTTGTTAAGACGGTACGCGGTCGTAACGGCAATACCGGTGAGGTCGAATTTATTTTAGGCGGTGACTGCGAACTTGAAACCATCATCAGAGCATTGAAGTTCCAGCGGAGGTTGTGGACTAATGACCTGTTTAAATTCGCCATTTAAGAGCAGAGATGAAATGAAAGAGGCGATGCTTAATGGGCTCGCCAGCATTTTAACTATCGATGAATACAGAAAACTGTCTCAGATTTTTGCCACTATGCCGGACTCTGAATTTGATCAGATTGCTGCAGAGTGTGCAGTGTCTGTTAAGCGTGAAGGCTTTTCCTATAAGGAGCTTGTGAAGAAGAGAGCTGAATTCAATAAGAAGCGAAATGTTACCTTTGAAAATTCTGCTCTTAACTGCGTTTCCATGACTCCTCTGAGGGATGACGTTCGTGATGAAGTGTGGCGGGATATCTCTCAGAGCCGTCCGACTGACCGCATTCATCTTAAATCCAAAGATGATGAGGCTGTATCCAGGTTCTGGAAACAGTTCTGCTACAGGGAAATGCTCGATAAGGGAGGTATTCCTTCAGATCTGTTTTTCTCGGGAAACGTACCTCTTCTTGACTGCGAAATAACAGTTGATGAGAGAGATAAGCCATTCGGTCAGCTTGTTACATACCGAGTTGTCATATACCCGGATTATATGGAGCGAATCAAAAATAGCGGGGATGAGCCTGCAGATGTCGGTGCTGTGGTAACGGAGTTTATGGGGCATAAATTCTTTATACCGATTCTTGTGTTTTACGGTGTTGATTTTGTGCTCATGTCAAATTGC
>CACWVT010000055.1 GCA_902764345.1 uncultured Ruminobacter sp. | reverse complement strand
TTCGTTTTTAAAGAACTTTTTTCGTTTCGCTCTGTTCAGCGAACGATGTGTATTTTAGGTTTTTTATTTTTTTCGTCAACACTTTTTTTGAATTTTTTTCAAAAAATTTTATTTTTGTACAAATTTTGACTTTCCGCACACTCTCTGTACATTTATATGGATTTTTTTAAAATTTCCATCGCATTTTCTTAAATTCATGTGCCTCTGACTCAGATTTTCTTTCGTTTTTCGTACTCTTCTCCGTTTTATTCACATTATTTACCGTCTTCATCATCACTTCCCCAATCTCAACAAACGGACTGTAGAATGAAACCCGGGATCATTTAACAGAAAGATGCCACCATGTTAGCGTAACCGACATGGTGGCATCTTTATCGTATGAAAGTTTAGTTTCGGCCCGGAACACCTGCGAACCGTAACGACTTAATGATCTGCGGGCTTTCTTTTTCTGCGGATTACCATATCACCGTTACCGTTTATATCCGCCAAGTCTTTTGCAAGAGCCATAAGATCCTTATAAACTCCGGTTGCCTTTTTTTCATCCTCCGCAGAAATGGCATGACCGGAACGAACCAGATAGTTCCGCTTAATTCCCGCATTCTTTCCGCACTCAATGTCAGAGACCGTGTCTCCAACCATAACGGATCTGCCTAGATCAATGTCCAGCTGCTTTACCGCATCGAATATCAGTCCTGCCTTCGGTTTTCTGCAGTTGCAATCGACCTTGTACTTTCCTATTCCCTTCTCCGGATGATGCGGACAGTAATATATACCATCCAGTGTTACACCTCTGTCAATAAGACACCAGTCCATCCATTCTGTCAGTTTCAAAAAATCTTCTTCGGTATAATAGCCTCTGGCTATACCTGACTGATTTGTAACCACAACCAGTGCGTACCCCTTATCCTGAATAATCTTCAGTGCCTCAATGGAATCTTCAATAAACTCAAATTCATCTATGGTATATACGTAATCCTTTTCCACGTTAATTACGCCGTCCCTGTCCAAAAATACCGCTGCCTTCCCCATTGCTGTTCCTCAAGATTTCTGCATGTATGATAAAATTAGTCTCAGATAGATGTGTTAATTATAGCAAATTGTTCCGTAGGTTTTCGTACAACCTTAAGCAGGTTTAATCAGACAGCCATGACCACCAGAAAAGTACTCTTTCTGGATACCGACATTCAGGTATCCCCGGAAATCCTAGAAAAACTGATAAGCAGCATGAGACCAGCTGAAGGAAAGCCCATTGCGATATTTACAAACCTTAAATGCAAACTCCTTCGTACCGTAAACCTCAACAACCTTTCTCTGCATCTGGGCGTAGCAAGAAGATGTGCAGTCCTTGAACAGCAGACATTTAACGCAGACAGAATCTGCTCTATTTTCGGTTCTCTGACGTCAGACGGAATTCTCATCGTCATAACTCCGATACCGATACAACTGAAAAATTATTTTGCGATTTATACACAGTCTGAAATTTTTGAAATATTAACAGTCTCTGACGCTCTTAATACACCAACCCTCTTGTCCCGTTTTTTTAATGACATTAATGCGGCACCGTTTTCTCATCCGGGAACCGCGCCCCCTCAGCTTGATCCAGATCAGAACCGATTCATAAGCATGGTAGTCTCACTCATGAAAAGCGGAAGGGAATTTACGGTTCACCTGGATGGTGAGCGCGGTTCAGGGAAAACCACGGCAACCCTCAGACTTGTTGATACTCTTGTGCACAACATGTTCAGATGTGGAATGTACAATGCTGGTTCAAGGGATCTGACATCAAGATACACGGATATTCCGGGATTATCAGTCATAACTGATGATAATGCATGTGAATATGTGGACAGCATCGATCTGCTTATCATTGAAGAGGCCGCTGCTCTTCCAGTTGCAGTTCTGGAATCTCTCCTGAAAAAATATGGAAGAACTGTTCTGGTAACCACTGATTCAGGCTACGAGGGTTCGGCAATGGGGCTCAGACATCACCTCTATGATCGCTTTGGAATCATCAGTTTACACCTTCACGGACATTACAGAAATCTTCACGATACGGCTGCGGAAATACTTGATGCAATATTTTTTAATTCACCGGTTAATCACAGGGTTATCAAGAACAATGGACGTGATATTCTCCCTGCACAAACAAAGAATAACATTACCACCTCCAAAGAAATAATCCACTGCAGGAAAATAAGTCTGGATCCTGATAATAACAGAATAATCGTCTCCGCATCAGGAGCTGAACTACTGAACACCAATGCAGGAAGACACATCCTATACCTGATAAACAGACTGCTAAGGACAAACCACTATGAACAGACTCCGCAGGATCTGATACGATGGCTAATTCAGGAGGAAACAAGCCTTACCTTTATGTTTATCGGCAAAAACAATCAAGATACCTGCGACACAGGCCGGAATTATACTGGATATGAAGCTGCGACCGATGACAAAAGCCTTAATTCAGTGTTTTCAGACAATAATGACGGCAGTACCATCTATATTAATAGAAAGGATATTCCTGCACCTGTCACGGAAACTGCTTTATTCGTTGAAGATAATCTGCCGGAAAACTGTTTCCTTCTGGATTTCGGAACTGATGATAACGTGTATTTTTCCAAAATATCTTCCGATAAAGCTGGTTCATGGCCGGAATGCAGAAATCAGCTAAACTGTCAGGAAATGTCCGCAAGGGCTCTCTCACGATTCAGAACCGGAGAACATATGACGCTAGCCGGAGTTACGATATCTACCGAGGAGGGGCATATTGAAAAAACTCTGGCACACGACATCATGATGGGAACCCGCCAACCCAGAAACAACCTGTGCCCGCAGACTCTCATAACACAGTGTGGAATTGAAGACGCCGGAAATTTCGGTTATCTGAGAATAGAAAGGATAGCCGTGATTCCTCAATTTCGCAGAACTGCGGTAGCCACAGGCATGATACGGCATCTGCAGAACGCAGCACCGGCATTTAACTATGATTTTCTGGGAGTATCTTTTGCACTAAGTACGGGCACGACAAAATTCTGGCTTTCCAATGGTTTTGTTCCGGTTAATGTTGGTCTGACTCCTGATAATGCCAGTGGCAGAAGATCCCTTCTTATGCTGTGGGAGAGTGATTCTCCCTGTAACGAAAATAAAGCCTTCAATGCCAGACAAGCCTTTCAGCTCTTTAAAAAGAAGCTGCCGCACCTCATAATACCTTTCGGTCTCGAACATGATTCAGCCGTTTTTGTGGATATAAATGTACGTGGCATCTCGGAACTTTTTAATTCTGATGTCGCTCTCAATTATAAAAATGATGTCACTCCGTGCAAAAACAGCCCCTTATCTGAGTGTGATAGAATACCAGGAGTGGAACTTTCTGACGATTTGAGTGAATCCGTTGCGTCAGATGCCAACAGGCTCCCTACAAAAGGGGATTTATTTCTTAAAAAACAGTATGTCGGCACGATTAACAGCATTATTAACGGTCACCACAGTCTTGTTCACAGTATATATGAATTAAAATTGATGTTCAGCAGCAGTCCTGATGTCCATAAACTGACGGATGAAGAAAAAGATGCATTCCGCCTGTTTCTCACTTTCGGAATGACAAAGAAAAAGGAACTTCAGCATTTACTTAAAACAGACGGGGCAAAATCAACACTTAAACAGCTTCGTAACATTGTAAGAAAAATGGGATAGAAATAATGACAGACACGGTTAATATTCTGGTAGTTGACGATCATGCAGACATCAGGGAACTTATCAAACGCTTTCTTGATCAGCACTGCTACAATACCTTTACCGCATGTGACGGCGAGGAAATGAGAAGCATTCTGAAGGATAATCAGATAGACCTTATTGTCCTTGATCTTATGCTTCCGAAAGAAGACGGTCTGTCAATCTGTCGCAAACTGCGTGAAAACGGCAACAACGTTCCGATTATCATGCTTACGGCCATGATAGGAGAAACCGACAAGATAATAGGTCTTGAACTCGGAGCAGATGATTATCTTACCAAACCGTTCAACCCTCGGGAACTTCTGGCACGAATTAAAGCTGTTTTAAGACGCAGTGAGGGAAATCAGAAACAGGAGCAGGACAACAAAAAACCATTAAAACATTACTTCTTTAACGGATGGACACTAGATGTCTTGAAGCGCGAACTTATTGATTCTGATAAAACAATAATTTCCCTATCCACTGCCGAATATGAACTTCTCATTACATTTCTGCAGCATCCTCAGGAAACACTCTCCAGAGACCAGCTCCTTGATCTGGCTAGAGGCCGGGAAGCACAGGTTTTTGACAGATCAATCGATACGCTGATAAGTCGTCTGCGCAAAAAACTGAAAACTGAAAATGACACCGGCAATGAAATAATCAAAACCGTCTGGGGTGGCGGCTACTGCTTTATTGCAGAGGTAACCGATGATCAGAATCAGTAAAATAATTCCTAAAACCCTGACATGGAGACTTATTCTTACCTCCGTCAGTGTGCTTATGGCTGTCCAGTTTATAATTATCGTGGTCTTTGTACTGGATATGCGACAGAACTATGCAGAAAATGCCCACCGAATGACTCTTCTCAGAGTGCTGAGTACAGCCAGGGTTCTCGATCACAACGACCCGAAAATATATCATGAATTCATTAAAACCAGACTGACACGCGGACTGTTTGCCAATATCACTTCAAATCCGATAATTCCCAATAACAGAAACTCCGACTACGAAAGCAAGATCCGTGAGGAACTTCAGGATGACAGCAGAGAGATTTTTATTGAGACAGATACAAAATTTGACGTAAATACTGAAAACCTGGATTTTAAGGAAAAGGAAAGCCTTAAAGGATTCAACTACGTGGCAAACAAGAAACCGGATAATCTGTTCTACGCACCGGTTTCACCAGAAAGAGAGCCTTTTCCACAGGAAAAACCTCCGTTCCGCAGGTCACAGCATCTACCTCCTTATCACGGAGACTCGCATCATCACCATGGTCCACGCCACCCTGGATTTATGCCTCCACCACCTCATGAAAGACACTATTATGACGTCTTTGTAAATCCGGAAGCTATTCACCATGGAAGAAGGCATGACGTAAAATCCAGAATAGCAACGATAGAAAACAACAATCCGTTTGATGACAGGGTATTGCCTAAGGAGCCGCCGACAGACAGTAAGGTATCAATATTCGGATCCATCAAACTAAAGTCAGGATACTACCTCACATTTGTCTGCTATGAAAACAACATGCTTCTGCCGCATCTTTCATCACTTACAGTTTTCTCCATATCATTGGCAACCATCGTCGGAACCCTACTGTTTTTCCTGCTCTTTACTGAACTTACAAGACCGTTAAAAAAACTCATGCTTCAGGCAGAAAAGCTGAGTTCGGACTATCGTACTCCTCCGCTTGAAACAACCGGTCCCAAAGAAATTCAGGATCTGCAGCATTCATTTAACCGCATGCAGGAAAATCTTGCAAACTTCATTGACGATCGAACCAGAATACTCGCCTCAATATCTCATGATTTGAAAACACCTCTGACCAGTCTCAGACTGCGAACCGAGTTTCTTGAAGAAAATGAGGACACGATAAAGCTTAGGGAAACCATTGATACCATGACGGAAATGGTCAAGGCAACCCTGCTGTTTGCACGTGGCGAAAACAATGCTGACGAATCCAGGGAAATTCATCTTCCAAGTCTTATAGAAAGCATCTGCAACAACTACACGGATGCCGGAAAAAACATAAGTTTTGAAGAATCCGGTGCTTTCAAGCATGCAAATAATTTCTTCTGCAGTTCCACCGACATCCATCGTATCCTGCAGAACATAATAGACAACGCATTTCAGTATGGAACAGAAGTAAAAGTAAAGCTGGAAGAAAAGGATGATGTAATAAGCATTTACATTGCCGACAATGGTCCGGGAATACCCGAAGAAAAGCTGGAAGAGGTCTTTGCGCCGTTCATGAGGCTTGATGAAGCGAGAAACACCCAAAGCGGACATGTGGGTCTCGGTCTCTCAATAGTCAGAAACATTGTTCTGAAACAGGGAGGACAGATAAAATTGCGCAATGCAGTACCTCACGGTCTTGAAGCAGTAATTTCCTACACATGTCATAACCATGGATAATAAACTTAATTTAGAAAAAAATATCAAAAACATGGCATTGTAGAGAATAACATTCCGACTGTCGCCCCGCTTTGCGGGCGCAGTCTGCGTTACCTCGGAATAAAAAACTTTTCCGTAACAGTAACAAAAATAATGCGTACTGAGAACTGCAGATGCGCTTAATAAAATAACTAAACAAAGAGAGCAAACATATGAACAGAACACTCCCTGATCATGATCCCTCAAACAAAAAACATCATCCGATAAGTAAATATTTATTTCCCTATCGTCATCTTATTTACTTCATTCTGTTTTTTATAGCTGTATATGCCTTAATCAGAGTTGCCGGAATAGTAATATACCGTGAAGACATCAATATGGACGAAGTACCTAAACTTCTCTTTAACGGGTTAAGAACGGATCTGTCCGGTCTCGGATATATTCTGGCCTTACCGGTTCTGCTGACTTTTCTGGCGTCATCCCTGCCTTACGGAATCGGTAAAATTTTCCTTTTTGCCGAAAAAACCTACCTGCTTATCACCGGCGCTCTCATTTTCTTTCTCGAAATGTGTACAATCCCCTTCATGGAGGAATATGCAACCAGACCTAACAGACTTTTTTTGGAATACATGATTTATCCGGCTGAACTCGCCAAACTTCTGATTAATGGCCATTTAGCTGCTGTCATTACCGTTTTTTGCCTAATGAGCATTTTTGTCCTGTTCTTCTTCAGAGCCCTTAAAAAAATTACCCTGAAACACGTACCGTTCAATCTTATATCAGTTATGATTTTTGTGGTTCTTGGCACTATTACATTTATATCTGCCAGATCCTCATTTGAACACCGTCCTTTTAATTTGGCAAAGGCTATTTTCTCATCAAATCAAATTGTTAACTCTCTGACTGCCAATTCCGGATACATGCTGGCAACATCCGTAAAATCCATGATGTCTGAAAAAGCCTGCACATACAAACCTCTTACTCAAGAAGAAATAATAAAAGAAATTCAAACCGACACCGGATTTGACTATACCCCTGCAACTTCAGAGAACCCGACTCTTAACCGTCTTATTCCCACAAATACCGGTGCAAGGAAAAATATCGTCATTATTCTTGAAGAAAGTCTGGGAGCTCAGTTTGTGGGTTACCTTGGAGGAAGCGGACTGACACCTAATCTGGACAGAATTTACGGCGAAGGTTACGGATTTACCAACATGTTTGCCACAGGTGTCCGTTCAGTACGTGGCATAGAAGCGGTTACCTCAGGATTTACGCCTACGGTGAACACTTCAACGGTAAAACGTGAAAAAACACAGAAAAACTTTTTCAATCTGGCCTCCGTACTTAAAAATGAGGGCTATCAGAACTCATTCATATACGGCGGAGAATCGCACTTCGACAACATGCGCTCATTCTTTCTGGGTAACGGGTATACCAAAATAATTGACATAAACAATTATGACAATCCTATATTTACCGGTTCGTGGGGAGTTTCAGATGAGGATCTTTTTAATAAGGCTTTGGAAACCTTTGATGAAATGCATCGGCAACAACAGCCTTTTTATTCTCTGGTTTTCACATCGTCAAACCATGATCCCTACGAAATAAAAGAGTCATTCTCACATAATGTCAGAAACAGGGAAACTGCAATAAAATATGCTGATTACGCTCTTGGCAAATTCTATGATGAGATTAAAACGAAGCCATATTTCAATGACACCATATTTCTGGTCATTGCAGATCATGACGCCAGAGCATGGGGAAGTGAACTTGTCCCAGTCAATCATTTCCACATCCCGGCAGTACTTTTCGGGGCTGGCATTGAACATAAAACCGAATCACACGTTGTCAGTCAGATAGATATACCAAAGACCCTAATGTCACTTGCCGGAATAGAGGCTGATGTTCCTACAGTCGGCTACGACCTAACGCAGCTTCCAGATGGTTTTGAAGGCAGAGCTCTGTTACAGTTCTACCAAAACTTCTGTTATCTTAAGGATGACGGCTCTGCAGTAATGATCCTGCCGGATCAGAAAGTTGTCTCCGCAAAATATGATTTTTCCACACAAACACTTACTCCAACAACAGAGAACAATTCACTGGAAAAAAAAGCACTCGCCTACGCACACCTTGGAGAGTTGAGTTACGAACACGGATTTTTCTTAATTGAGAACAAACAATCACGAAAATAATATCAGCCTGTACATATCTTAAAAACGCACACGGGATTCTCATACTACTGAATTGAAATCTGACATATGGGAAGTACGTTTCGGACTTATTTAACCGAAACGTACTTCTGTAATTACAGCGTAATTTACCAATTAAGCCGTAAAGCAACCCAAATCAATGCGGTGAATATTAGTCTCCGTACTGATAAATGAATAATACCCCGCAAATTCATCATTGACCTCCGTATCAGGGTTGCCTTGACTTATAGCGATGCTTATAATCGCTACACGGGTTTTTTCATACTGTCAAGAACGTAAAACGATGGTTATGTTTCTTTCATCAGAATACTGATTTAAAAACTGATGTTACGACATTTATTTCTCCGTAAGACAGTTAATCCCTGCCTCATATGCAAAAGATAAAGGCAAAGACTCTAACGAAACAGAATAAAGATAATAAATTTAAGAAAACATAAATGCATTTAATTATAATCACCGCAGTACTGGAATCCATCTGTCTTACACTTCTGGGCATATCACTTCTTCCCATACCACACACTGATATTCTGCCATCAGTCTATCTGTTTCTTGCCGGATTCTCAAATACGGCACTAATATGCTTTCTGATTAATCTTCTGACCGTATATCCTTTCCACAGAGCAGGGCTCAACAAAACTGCACTTGTCATATCATGGGCTGTGTTCATGCTGTTTTCAATTATTGCAGTTACAGATTTCAAGATTTACGGAATATACAGATTTCACCTTAACATGGCCATGCTGGACCTGTTTCTTAACGGTGGCGGTGACGTAATCGCTTTTTCTGGAACAATGTGGATGTCCATTATAGGGTACTGTGCTCTGGTGCTCATCGGTACACTTACAGTAGTTATGACCTCAGCCCGCATAAGCCAAAAAATAAAACCGGCAGGAACAATCATAATACCGATATTCATCCTAGTCACATTCCTGCTCTGTAACATAACTCATGCGGTAAGCAAGGGACTCGGAATAGCTTCCGTTTACCGGAATTCCGAAGTAATAGGACTTTACTATCCTCTAACCGCAAGCAAACTATTCAGAAAGCAAATGGATGGGTTAGCCGAAAACACAGTGGACACTGGTAAAGGCATTATCGACTATCCGAAACATCCGTTGCGTTACTCAGAGGCCATTCCAGGCGGCAACCTCCCAAATATCTATATGATTTACGTGGACGGACTTCGTGCAGATACGCTAAATTCAGATAACATGCCTTATCTTTATGAAATGGCACGAAATAATCTTAATTTTACCGAACATCTGTCCGGCGGAAACGCCACCCGTAACGGAATTTTTTCACTGTTTTACGGCCTTCCAGGCAGTTACTGGAACAGAATGCTCAATTCAAACATTCAATCCATTATGATGACGGCGCTTCAGGACAGAGGATACGAAATCAACGCCTTTGCAGGAGCCCAGATGTACAAACCGGAATTTGACCGTACAGTATTTGCAAACGTTAAAAACCTGCGCATTGAATCACACGGCGGAAGCGTAAGCGAAAAAGATCAGGATGCCATCAGGGACTTCAAGAGTTTTATTGATAAGAAATCAGAAAGGCCGCAATTTGCCTTTGTTTTTCTGGATAAGCTCCACTCCAATGAACTAATCGGTGAGGAAAGGGAACATAAAAAGTACCCTACTCCGTGGAACAATCCAAACTATCTTGCCATAAACGAAGATTTTGACAGGGATATATTCTTTAATCTGTACAAGAATGTAGCCCATGTCATGGACACCCAGCTTCAGGATCTGTTTGCATATATACAAAACAGTAACATGTGGGACAACAGCATAATAATCGTATCGGCAGACCACGGTAATGAATTTAATGACAACGGGCTTGGATACTACGGGCATAACTCAAACTTTACCGATGCCCAGCTTCATGTTCCCCTGGTCATACATTGGCCGGGTAAAGCTCCTCATGAGTACCACCATATCACAACCTCCTATGACCTTACTGCCACACTGCTGCCGGAAGTTCTGGGGGTAACCAACGATACGAGTGATTACACCATCGGTAAATCATTCTTTGATGAAGGTGCCAGGGATCCGATTATCAGTTCAAGTTATCTTGAAGATGCAATAATCAAAAAGGATTACATCATCATAAGCAACAGCATTAATGGAATAAGAATTAAAAACAAAAACTACAGTGATTCGGACAGAAACCTTTCGGAAGAGGACAGAAAGGATCTTTCACGCAAACTGGAAATAGACAGAACTTACGTTCATCATAACTAAGCAGTTTTACTCAATCTTAAAATCAAGGGAACACTCCCTTGATTTTCTCGGAAGCCCCACATCAATAATTCCGGGCAACGACAAACAGTTCTTTAAAGATTATTCCTCATCATCGTCAAACTGGGTACCCCAACCGTCATATGCAATTTTGTATTCGTTGCAGAGGGATACAAGCTTGGTGATTTCATCAAAAATTGCCTGACCGTCAAGCTTTGGATGGGTAATAATAATGGAAACACTGAAGAAGGTTTCATTATTTTCTTCATCAAAGCATTCATCGGGATCTTCAATGTAAATCTCATTTCCAAATGCATTATTCACTTCAACTACAAACTTTTCCAGATTGGCAAAATTAAGGGAGCTGAAGTAATGAATAATGTCATATTCCTGATCCTCCGGATTTCCGTCGGCAAGAATTTCTCCAACAATATGATCGGTCATTGAATAGAAAGCATCCAGATCATTAAATTCAGCGTAATCTTTGATTGCGGATAAAGGACCGCGATCTTCATAATCTAAAGACATAAAAAAATCCTGTCAGCTATGTAAAAAATCAAAATCATCATGAGGAAGTCAGTGTTTCGAGATCATAAAAGACTGCGTAGCAGAATCAACGTAAAGTAGCCAGAAATTTATTAAACCACCTGCTATTGAAAACAACCCAGTAAAGGAGTCTTAACCTCAAACCGATAAAATTTCCCCGATTCCCGCCTGTAATTATATTACAAGCCGTTCGAAATAAATAAGAATTTCATAATGTACGCAGTTAACTGCACTAACCGGCATCACACATACAAATATAACTAGAGATTACAGTTACGAAGCTGTTTTGCATAGTTACCTGCCGTAGTTTCAACCTTTCTTGCCAACTGCTGAAGGCTCTTATTTTTTGCATGGGTCTTCTTGCGATAACCGCCCCACCCCTCATGATAATTAAGATACTGATTATAAACATCGGTAATCTTAACTTTATTTACCTTATTGGTTTTGAGTATGTACCAGCTTATAAAATCAAGAGAATCGGCAAAATCATCCCTCGATGAGAAAAATCCTCCTGCTTCACTTACATAATCATCCCAAACAGGATCCTGAGCCTGAGCATACCCGTAGGCAGAACTGCCACGTCCGTAAGGAATGAACAGAAACCAGCGCATTGGCGGCTGTGCATCATCAACATACCCGGATTCATGATACATGAAGGACATTACTATATTTATTGGGACGCCACGTTTTGCATAAACATCCTGAGCATCATCATACCAGCTGCTCTTCTCCTTAAATATTTCGCACAGATCCTTAGGCTTTTTCGGAGGTGTGGTACTGCAGGCACATAAAGTCAGTGAAATAACAAGGAAAAAGAAAAAATGCTTTATCATGCGTAACCCGAATGTAATTAAATGAACTGATAACATATCGTAGTATTAATCAGTACATAAAAAAACTATCATTTATCGAAAATGAGGAACGAGAAGTAATTCTTGGAAATATTGACTAAAATCAAGGAAGCGATAAGCCACGCTGATAGATTTAGAAAGGCAGTACAGCACTGCAGATTCGGGGCACCGGAAAGGTGCCCAAAATAATAAAAGAGATATCGACGAGATTAATTAGATAGCCTCATCGTTTTCTTCCCCAGTACGAATTCTCACTACACGATCCACAGAGGTCACAAAAATTTTACCATCACCGATTTTACCAGTGTGAGCCCCCTGGGTTATGGCCTCAATGCAGCTGTCTACATCCTCATCCTTTACAACAATTTCAAGCTTGCACTTAGGCAGGAAATCAACAACATATTCAGCACCACGATATAACTCAGTATGCCCCTTCTGACGGCCAAACCCTTTTACCTCTGTCACGGTCATGCCTGAAATCCCCTTTGAACTTAGGGATTCTCTAACATCATCCAGTTTGAAAGGCTTAATAATGGCTGTTATCTTTTTCATATAAAATCCTTGGTGAACACAACTTATGTAATGATTATACTTTGACGGATAAAAAAAATAAATAATCAACTTGACGCAAATAGCAATACATTACACAAAAACGGTCAGATTACAAATCAGCAGTCACCGCTCATGGTAAAAGGTAACTGGCTAAGCTGAGACCTACCACTGCATTACGTTATGCCATAATTGAAAAAGCTCCGAATCATTGATCCGGAGCTTTTATCATTTATAAAAAATGAATTTCAGTGAAGTTCAGATTATTCGATAACCTTAGCAACAACACCAGCACCTACGGTACGGCCACCTTCACGAATAGCGAAGCGTAAACCCTGTTCCATAGCGATTGGGT
>CACWVT010000054.1 GCA_902764345.1 uncultured Ruminobacter sp. | reverse complement strand
GAAGAGCGATTGCAGCTAAGATACCGATGATGGCGATAACGATCATTAATTCGATGAGGGTAAAACCTTTAGTCTTTTTCATGATAATTTCCTTTTATCATGAAAATTTGAATGTAAAAATTCCTTTAAAATTAAAGCTTCTAAAGGAATTTAAAAACATCATTTAAACAAAAAAATCAAAGTTCAGAATATTATTTAACTACAGTTTATCCGATTGTTTTGGAGTGTCTGTAACGAGAGAATGAACATATTCTATCCATTCAGTCATCAGTTTTTTTCTCTTGTTATATAGATAACCGTTTAAATCTCTGTTATAGAGTTCCTGTACCCTGTTCCAGGTTTTATGTGTAAGGACACATTCACTGGTAAGATTATCCTTATTGTTTCTTGAGGCCCATGTACTGAAAATAGCTCTTATGCCGTGAGCCGTCTGAAAACCACGCAGTTCAGTCTTATACAGATAGCTTTCAAGTGTTGATGAGTGAAGCCTTCTATTATTTCTGTTAGTAAATATATAATCGTCCGGCTTTCCTGGACATGTTGCTATTATTTCTGCCAGAAGATCTTCAAGGACAGGACACATTGGAACTTCAAAACCTCCTTTCTTAATGGTTTTGGTTTTGACAATATGAAGGTTATGACGCCTAAAGTTAACGTCTTTTACACGAATGGACAGTATTTCACTTTGACGCAGACAAAGGTAAAATGACAGCAGCAGTAACTGATTTACCTGTTTGTTTTTGGAATGACGTTCCCTAAATACCCTAAAAATATATTTGATATTTTTTCCGATATTCTTGTTAATCATTGCCTTCTGAGGAATTTCGTATTCATCCTTCTTTTTCATATTGACGACTTTGGAAAGATTTTTGATATTTCGGAAACAGATATCCTCGTGGGCTATCCCTGCATAATTCATTATCATTATGAGCAGAGAAATAACAGCAGAAGCGGTTGACTGATGCCCACGTTTCAATATAGGCATAATAATTATGTAACCCAAACGATGCATGGTAATATCTTCAACCTTTTTAAACTGTTCATAATGAGGAGCTATGTGATTACTAATCAGCCCGCCGTAAGTTCTTAACGTTGCAGAACTGTTGTTGCTGCGGCTGTATAAAAATTCCTCACATAAAGATTTAAGTGATGGAGGTTCACTATTTAGGTAATTATAAGATTCGGCAATCCTGCCACTTTCACAATCGTTGTCCATTACGGCAACATTTTTGATAATTGCAACTTGTTTTTCCATATTTATTATTTTTCCTACATAAATGTTGATATTCAATAATATTGAATTGTTTTGTTATAAGTAGATAAACCTAATATTTTTATCAAATGGAAATACAATTATATATGGATACGAATAATATTAAAGCCCTATTAAGCTAAGATATATCAGTATAAAGATTATAATCTGAATTGTTATTGTGGTAAGGTAATCGAACTATTGCGGATACTGTTAGGAAAGATAACCACAGTAAAACAAAAAGGCACAATCCAAACATCGGACTGTGCCTTCTATTAAATACCGGTATACCGGTTAAAACTATTTTTAAGCCTGTTACTTCTGTTCAGGGGTTACAATATCGAGTAACTCAACATCAAAAATGAGAACTGAATTGCTTGGAATAGCTGGTGAAGGGCTGTTTTCACCATAAGCCAGATTTGCAGGAATGTATAATGTAGCCTTAGTTCCTACAGGTAAAAGCTGGAACGCTTCAATCCATCCCTGAATAACGGAGCGGAGTGGAAACTCAACAGGTTCCTTTGATTCATCAAACACATTACCGTCAATAGTGGTTCCGCGGTAATTAACCTTGATGGTGTCTGACACAGCTGGGGTCTTACCGGTACCTAAGGTGTTGATCTTATACTGTAAGCCGGTCTTGGTTTCTACAACGCCTTCATTGGTCTTGTTCTTTTCAAGGAATTCCTGGCCAGCCTTAAGATTCTTTGCAGCCTCAGCAGCATGCTTTTCTTCTTCAGCAGCACGCTTTTCTTCAACCTTCTTTCTGATGATATTATCAAATTCCTGCATGGTTGCTCTCATATCATCTTCAGACAAGGCAGCGGTCTTACCCTGCACAGCTTCGTTGAAAGACTTGATAAGAAGCTGGTTGTCGATAGCAATGTCAAACTCAGACTTAAGTTCATTGATACCATTCGCAATATTCTGACCGTACATGTAACCCATAGAAACGGCAACTTTGTCATTGAAGGTTAAATCTGAAACGTCCTTCTTTGCTGGAGCAGTTGCGGTCGCGGTTGCGGCAGCATCTGCGGTCTTGGTCGCAGCAGGAGCAGTTGATTCTTCAGCACCACATGCACTTACTGATAATGCGATAATTGACGCTAAAACTGATAATGATAATTTTTTCATAGTTATGATAGTCCTGTATGGTAATATTTATCTCATTGGGCTAAATACAATGCAAATATATAACACTACATAAACCTTGAGGTGCATTTAACCAATGACAAATTTTTTTATATAATAAAATTTGCTAGAATGTATTGTACTTCATTTTATGTTATCTTCAAATTTTTAATTAAATATAATCAAAATATGTTAATTAAGCCTGATTTACTGGAAAGTCTTGAATCTAAAATAGCTTATCTCGAATACAATTTGGAAAACCTGAGCAGCGAAGTTTATGAGTTAAGACAGATTATTGAAAAACAGAAAGTTCAGATTAACTTTTTAGCCAGCAAGCTGAAATCAGTTGAAGTTTCAAATGTGGCTTCAAGAAGCGAGGAAACACCACCACCTCATTATTAAAAATGGCTGAATGAATGTCTTAAGGTCTGTGGATTAATTTGATTTCCATGCTCAGCAAATATGATCCCCCGGGCCTTTGCTTGTTCCGACTCACATGACGAGTTCGAATTTATACTGCCGACTCTGTAAATTATCGGAGCCAAACCTTTTTCAGAGGCCTCGATCCACTCGTTATAATCATCCTCAGCAAGAGTGAAGCAGAGTTCATAGTCATCGCCTCCGTTAAGGGCGTAGTCAAGCTGTTTCTGCCGAGACAGATGCATAAGGACATCTGAAACAGGAAAATCACACAGTTCGATTTTACAGCTCACGCCTGAACAGTCAAGAATATGTCCAAGGTCTCCCATAAATCCATCTGAAATATCAAGTGCTGAATGAACATTATATCTGTGAAAAAAAGGTACAAGATCCATCCTCGGGTTCGGATAGTCAAGTAGCTTAAAGGCCTTTTCCTTAGCATCATGGCTATCGGAACTTTCTTTTCCATAGCGGAGAGCCACGCCATAGGCCGCACCACCGAGAAGACCACTTACACAGACAGCATCGCCTATTCTTGCGGAAGCACGTTTTATGGCATGACCTTTGCGCACATTGCCGAACACGGTTATTGTCACTGACAAAGGACCTTTTGTAGTATCGCCGCCTATAAGGGGTATTTTAAATCTGTCAGCAATGTCAAACAAACCATCGGCAAATTCAGCCACAAATGATTCATTGTCATCAGGGAGGGTAAGGGCAAGGGTGAAACCAAGGGGATCGGCCCCCATGGCGGCCAGATCCGATATGTTTACGGCCAATGACTTGTATCCAATGGCATAGGGTGAGGTACCTTTAAAAAAATGAGTCCCTTCAAGAAAAGTATCGGTAGAGACGGCAAGTGAACAGTCAGGTGCAACATTCAGCAATGCACAGTCATCGCCGATTCCTAGTTCAATATTGCTACAATTGTGAACGGAGACATTACGGTTAAAATATTTTTCGATTAACTGAAATTCACCCATACTTAACTCATGCCTGACATTAAAAACATAAATAACAGAATAATGATGAAGCCTGTCTGATTTCTACGCTGACGCCTACCTACAGTATATATAAAAATAAAGAATCTATAATCAGCTTATAGATTCTTTATCGTAACCGGGAATTCGGCAGAATTACTGCTTATCGCTCTCGACTTCCTTTAGCTGCATATTCTTGACAACCTTATCGAGAACACCGTTAACAAACTTGTGGCTGTCCTGTGCGGCAAAATCCTTGGCCAGAAGGATGGCTTCGTTAATAATAACGCGATAAGGTACATCTGCACTTTGGAACAGAAGCTCATAGGTTGCCAAACGAAGAATTGATTTATCAACCATATCCAGATCTTCAATGCTTCTGGAATTTAAGTAAGGCTTATAAGTTTTGTCGATTTCATCGATATGAGTGATGGTGCCTACAATAAGCTGATGGAGGTATTCCTTATCAGTCTTGTCATCAACGGGCTGATCCTCCAGGAACTGCTCTTCAATAACAGAAGCCAATTCCTTGGTGATTTCCCACTGGTAAAGAGCCTGCATGGCAAAATGTCTGGCTCTGTGTCTCTGACCTGGATTCACGTTTAAATCTCCGCTAAAATTAAATCTGCTTTAATACATTAATCATTTCAAGAGCGGCTGAAGCAGCTTCAGCGCCTTTGTTACCGGCTTTTGAACCTGCACGCTGTACTGCCTGTTCAATATTTTCGGTAGTCAGTATGCCAAACGCTACCGGAATTTCCTGCTCCAACATAACCTGTGTAAGTCCCTTTGAACTTTCGTTTGCAACAACTTCAAAATGATAGGTATCACCTCTGATTACACAGCCTAAAGCCAGAATGGCATCAAATTTCTTGGTCTTTGCGGCCTTTTTAACGGCTAAAGGAATTTCTACTGCACCAGGTACACGGATAATGGTTACATTATCATCCTTAACCTGACCTACACGGCTTAAAACATCAAGAGCACCGGATACTAAATGCTCGTTAATAAAGCTGTTAAAGCGTGATACAACTATTGCAACTTTGGCATCTGCTGCAACTAAGTTTCCTTGGATTTCCTGCATGTTCTATAACCTCATAAAAACACAAATTACGTTTTTCAGAAAACTCCGAAAAATATAAAGCTATTTTATCATAAATGAAATAAATTTATGACCTTGTTAACAATGTTCGGTCATTAAGCCTCAACTTCAAAGACAAAAACATATGACTTAGATATATGCTCCAAAGTCACTACGGTTAGGCTTAAAATTATGACTAAACTTTAACTTCCTTACCGTTAACTCTGTATAAGCCTTCATGAACATAACTGAGCGTCAGTTTCATTCCTTCTGCAAAATGGCTGCCTTCGTCATTCCACAAACCATCCTTAACATAAATGTTAACTGCCTTACCAAGACATACACCGGTTTTGTCCAATACATCACCGTTAATCAGTTCGCATTCAATATAAGCCAGGGCATTAGGAATAACCTTTAATCCTAAGACCTGTGATTTGTCAGATTCAATACCGGCCCATGCAAACTTGTCTCCGACGTCACGCCCGTGGGCTGCCCCTACCTTGTTAATAACACTTATGTCATCTTCCGAAGGAATTGAAATAACAAACTTACCATTATCAAGAATGTTGGCGGTTGTGGTATGTCCGCGATCAAGCACTATGAGTACCTGATCAGCATCATAAGGGCAGTTCCAGGCCGCTGTCATCACATCGCTCACTCCGTCAGCAGAAACTGAAGAGATATTAATAATCTGCCCGCCGCATAAAAGACGGTTAGCAGTTCTTGTACTTAATTTTTTATACATGTTCATTATGTCCTTATCTGCACAGAGTGCAGCTGATTGTTTTACATAAAGCCGTTTTCCATAAGAAATGAAGCAGTCATGCTGCTTTTTTTATTATTCTGTTCTTTATGATTTAACAGGCGTTCTATATATCTTGCGAGAACATCTACCTCTATGTTGACCAAGTCCCCCTCCTTCCACATCATGGCATTTGTTATGTCATGAGTATGAGGTATCAGAGTAAGCCTGAAAGCATCACCTTTGAGTTCGTTTACTGTAAGGCTGATGCCGTTTATGGTTATGGAGCCTTTTATGGCGATATATCTGGAAATATCCAGAGGAGAGTCTACCCATATGTCCACGGCATTATCGGTTTTGGAAATTTTGGTGATTTTGCCAACTCCGTCTACATGTCCCTGAACAATGTGTCCTCCCAGATGAGTATTGGGGGTAAGGGCTTTTTCAAGATTAATTTTGGAACCGCTGCTAAGATATTTAAAAATCGTGCGCTCCATTGTTTCATGAGATATATCAGCAACAAAGCTGTTGCCGGAAATTCCTGTTACGGTCAGACATACGCCGTTACAGGCAATCGAATCACCGACTGCCACGTCTGAAAAATCCAAATCACTGGATTCTATTGAGATTTCGGCTCCCTTCCCGCTGGAGGAAATGGAAAGGATTGTACCCAATGCCTGTACTATTCCGGTAAACATGTCAGGCTACTCCTTAATAATGTATTCTAATTTAATATCATCTCCAATTTGCGTACATTTTGCAAGTCTGAAGGCTCGGATTTCATCCATGGACCTGAATCCCGTGCATTTGCAGAATGATATGGCATCATCGCCCATAAGCTTTGGAGCTACGTAAAGAACCAGTTTATTGATAAGATTTCTGTCCATCATATATCTGCTGAATTTCGGACCTGATTCTACAAGAATATTGCGTATCTTACGGGTATGTAGGTATTTTAGAAGACATTCAATGTCAATGTTGTCATTCTGATGTTCTGTGTCACTGACCAAAGGTATTCTCAGAATGGTTAATTTTTCAGAAATTACTTTTTCTTCAATTTTTCCGTCTGTGGAAGGATAAACCAGCATAACCTGACCTGAAGATGAGAAAATTTTCTCGTCACGGGTCAGAATCTCATGTTTGTCGATAATTATCTTCACCGGAGTGTTTACAAGCTCCTCCGTGACTGTTTCTTTGACCGAATCAGGTAATTCGGTATAGCGGACGTTCATTGACGGATTGTCTGCCTTTACGGTATCGGCAGTTGTCATTATTGCCTGATTCTCTGCTCTGAGTGCCTGTACGTCAGACCTTGATTCCGGAGAAGTTATCCATTTGCTCTCACCATTGGCCAAAGCTATTTTACCATCAAGGCTTATCCCCATTTTCTGTGTCACATACGGTATTTCATTCTCCATTGCATACAGAAAAGGAACGTTAATCTCTCGGGCCTGGCTTTCACAGATTCCGACAAACACCTCGATTCCGGCATTTCTTAATATTTCGAATCCTTTGCCGCTGACAAGAGGATTTGGATCCGTCATTGCACATACAACTCTCTTTATCCCTGCTTTTACCAGAGCAACGGCACATGGAGGCGTCAGTCCGAAATGAGAACATGGTTCAAGTGTCACGTAGGCAGTGGCTCCCGCCGTATCCTGATTTCTGTTGCGTGCATCAGCAAGTGCATTAACCTCGGCGTGGCCGGTTCCTGCTTTCTTATGATATCCGGAACCTATAACTACACCGTCTTTTGTGAGTACACATCCCACACAGGGATTTGGTAGCGTTGAATACCTGCCTTTCTCGGCGAGATTTAATGCCAGCAGCATATACTGCATGTCTGATTCTTGCTGTGAAACCATGATGTTAATAACCGTGACTAGATGAAATTTAAAATACTGAGAATGTAATCGCCATGCTTAAAACGGAGCAGACAATAAAAAGAACCATGCTTCAGACGGAAAACTACATCTGCTTTTCAAGCTTTGAAATTTCCTTGCTGAAGTCCTTAAGATTCTTAAAGCTCAAGTAAACTGATGCGAAACGGATATAGGCAACGGGATCAAGATTTTCAAGTTCCTCCATTACCATTTTACCGATAAGGTTTGACGGGATTTCCTTTTCCTTTGTTGCTCTCAACTTTGCCTTGATTCTGTTAATTGCATTGTCTACCTGTTCAGTTCCTATTGATCTTTTTTCCAGTGCCCGAAGCATTCCCGCCCTTATTTTCTCCTCATTAAAGGGCTGCTTAATACCATTGCTCTTAATTATTGTCGGCATGGTTATTTCCGGATGCTCAAATGTAGTAAAACGTTCATTACAGGAAAGACACTGTCTGCGTCTTCTTACCTGAAATCCTTCTGAAGACACGCGGGTATCAATAACCTTTGTATCCTCAGCATCACAAAACGGACAACGCATAAATTCAAAATCCAATAGAATGAAACTTATATTATTATATAAAAAAAGTCCTAAAGAAAAATCTTTAGGACTTAATTATTTATTAAATAACCTTTATTTGGGTTATTGCTCAGCTATTAGTGCTTCTTAACATAAGTAACTGGAACTTCGCCGGTTACATCGATGTAGAAGTCATATTCGCCGTCTGCATCAGGAGTTACCTTAACTTCTTCGAAAACAGACTTTGGATTAAGAGCTACAGGTTCACCGCCCATTTCGTATACACCAGGCTGATCTCTGTAACCGAAGTTGGTACCAGCACTCCAGCCTGCATCAGCAAACTTAAACTTGTATGGAGCCCAGTCAACCTTTAATTCAGCGGTAGCAACATAAACACCGTCAGAAACCTTCTTGATGAGGTACTGAGGCTGTGCATTCCAATCGTTCATTTCGCCACGAAGATAAATAGGGGCACCGAATACATCAGCACCACCTTCAGCTCCTGCTGAAGCGCCGTCACTAGCACAACCTGTTAAAGCAAAAGAGCCAGCTGCAATAGCTGCTAATAATAATTTCTTGTACATGTCAATTCCTTTGATAATGTTGAGGTTTTGTATAATTCTATATTTTTATTTCAAAATATATAGTGTTTTGTATCACAAAAAACAATTCCCGAAAGTTAAAAATATATTAACTTTCGGGATTGAGCACTATTCCTTGCCTTCAAGCTTCCTTTCGAGGTAATGAATGTCGAAACAACCTCTGTTGTATGTTGCGTCATCCATCAAATCAAGAAGAAGCGGAACATTGGTTTTTATGCCGTCTATAACCAGTTCATGCAGAGCCTGCTTCATGCGTGCAATTGCTGATGAGCGGTCATCATTGTACGCAATGAGCTTGCCGATCATTGAGTCGTAATACGGCGGAACCACATAATTTTCATAAATATGTGAATCCCAGCGAATTCCCGGCCCACCAGGAGTGTGCAGTCTTATGATCTTGCCTGGTGAAGGGATGAATGTTGCCGGATCTTCCGCATTGATACGACATTCAATGGCATGGCCCTTAAGGTTGACATCCTTCTGGGAGAATGAAAGTTTTTCACCTGCCGCAATCTTGATCTGTTCCTTAACAATATCCACACCGGTAACCAGTTCAGAAATAGGGTGTTCCACCTGAACACGGGTGTTCATTTCCATAAAGAAGAACTGACCGTTTTCATAAAGGAATTCAAAGGTTCCCGCACCGCGGTATCCTATTTCGTTACAAGCCTTGGCACATCTTGAGCCGATATCATCTCTTTGTTTCTGGGTGATTTCAGGAGCCGGAGCTTCTTCGATAACCTTCTGGTTTCTTCTCTGTACAGAACAGTCTCGTTCACCTAAGTATACAGAATTACCCTGACCGTCAGACAAAAGCTGGAATTCAACATGTCTTGGATTTTCAAGGAATTTTTCCATAAACACGTTAGGATTATTGAAGAATGAATCAGCTTCTCTTGAAGTAAGTGAAATGGTGTCAGCAAGTTCTTCTTCATTATACACAACGCGCATACCGCGACCACCACCGCCACCAGCCGCCTTGATGATTACCGGATAACCGATCTTTCTGGCTAGAGCCTTGTTTTCTTCCATATCATCGGTAAGAACACCGGTTCCGGGAACACAAGGAACTCCTGAGGCTTCCATGGCTTCAATTGCTGAAACTTTGTCACCCATGAGTCTGATGGTTTCTGACTTCGGTCCGATAAAAATGAACCCAGAACGTTCCACTATTTCGGCAAATTCAGCATTTTCAGACAGAAAACCATAACCAGGATGAATTGCATTGGCACCGGTCACTTCCGCAGCTGCAATGAGAGAAGGAATGTTAAGATACGATTCCTTTGCCGGAGCAGGGCCAATACAGATGGCTTCATCTGCTAATTTAACATGCTTTAAATCGCGGTCAGCAGTTGAATAAACCGCAACGGTCTTAATGCCTAATTCCTTGCATGCGCGCAGAATTCGTAAGGCAATTTCACCGCGATTAGCAATAAGAACCTTTTCTATTTTTGCCATAATCCGCCTCTGCTGTTATTCGATGATGAATAATGGCTGATCAAATTCCACGGTTTCACCGTCGGCTACAAGAATCTTCTTGATTACGCCTGACTTATCGGCGGCAATCTGATTCATCATCTTCATGGCTTCAATAATACAAACTGTTGCACCTTCTTTGATTGATGCGCCTTCTTCAACGAAGTTAGAAGCATCAGGACTTGGTCTGCGGTAGAAGGTACCAACCATAGGGGATTTCATTACGTGACCAGAGATAGCTTCCGCAGAATCATCAGATTCGGAAACCGCTGCAACAGGAGCAGGAGCTGCTACGGCTGGAGCAGCAAATGAAGCAGGCTGTGCAACAGGAACAGTTACAGGAACAGATACTGTATTGGTGGTACGGGTGATCTTAATCTGTTCTTCACCTTCCTTTAATTCAAGTTCAGCAATATCAGATTCAGAAACAATCTTAATCAATCTTGAAATTTTATTGATATCTATTTGCATATTAATTACTTCTCTATGGTTATAGTTTAACTCTTTGAAATTTTTTTAATTGCTGCACGGAGAGCGTAATCATATCCGTCGGTACCGAAACCACATATCACGCCGGTCGCTATGTCAGACAAATATGAATGATGTCTGAAGCTTTCTCTTGCATGAACATTTGAAATGTGTACTTCAAAAAATGGTATTTTTACCCCCAGAAGGGCATCACGAATGGCTACGCTCGTATGTGTGAAAGCTGCAGGATTTATTACGATATAATCGACTTTTCCCATAGCTTCATGAATCTTATTGATGATTTCGTATTCTGCATTAGACTGGAATGATTCAAATTCAACATGGTTTTCGGAAGCAATGACAGACAATCTTTCATTAATTTCCTTTAACCCGGTTGATCCGTAAATTCCCGGCTCCCTGACTCCTAGCAGATTCAGGTTTGGTCCGTTAAGAACTAATATTTTAGACATAATAACCCTACTTGGTTTAAGTCAATATTACACCATCACTTTAATCCGCACCTGCCTGCTATTCAACTAAACAAACATTACATAATAAGTAACACGGTACCGCAATGAATATATGTACTACTGCATATACTCCATCGCATCCGTCATTAATGTTGCCAGTTATCCGAATCAGAAAAGTTGCCAAGTCTTAAGGTGCGGGATAAAACGATATTTGACTTTTTTCTAATATTCTAAAGCTGTCATTTTACCCTATTATTGTCAAAAATAGTGTATTTTTACTTAAAATTAGTGTTTTTCCATGAAATTAATGCAGTTTTTTGTGATTTTTTTCATTTTTGTTTCAAATATAACCAACGTTCAAAATGGCATTCATTCTCTACAAATATTCGTAAAAATCTCAAACAGAAAATAATTGCAAATTGTCAAATATCCTCAATATTGGGAATTCGGAAGGAAGGGAAATACTTTATGAAAATTTGAACGAACTAATCAGGAAAAATAATGAAGTAGAGAATCGTAATTTGTATGTTTTATAGCCGGTTATAAATATTCGGGACTATTTTTACATTTTTTGATTCTGTTTACTTTATAAACAAATAAAAATAAACAAGTTTGCATTTTTACAGGCATTAATCAGTATATTTATCTGTTATTTTCTTCATAAAAACAGTAAAATATCGCCATTATTTTTCGGAATTTACCGATTTTGTTATTTATTAATCATTAATAATGGAGTTTTTCATGCTTAATCAGGCAAAAAACATTGCAGCGTATGATCCTGAATTATGGGCTGCCATCGATGGGGAAAACCATCGTCAGGAAGACCATATCGAGCTTATCGCTTCAGAAAACTATGTAAGCAAGTGTGTTATGGAAGCTCAGGGTTCTCAGCTTACCAACAAGTATGCGGAAGGTTATCCAGGAAAGCGTTACTATGGCGGCTGTGAATACGTTGACCAGGTTGAAGCTCTGGCTATTGCTCGCGTTAAGCAGCTTTTTGGTGCCGATTATGCCAACGTTCAGCCTCACTCAGGTTCACAGGCTAATGCAGCAGTATACATGGCACTGGTTAAGCCTGGCGATACCATTATGGGTATGAGTCTTGCTCACGGTGGTCACCTGACCCATGGTGCCAGCGTAAGCTTCTCAGGTAAGATTTACAATTCAGTTCAGTACGGTGTTGACGATAACGGTAACATTGATTATGACGACGTTCTTGCAAAGGCAAAAGAATGCCAGCCAAAGATGATTGTTGCCGGTTTCTCTGCATACAGCGGAATTGTTGACTGGGCAAAGATGAGAGAAATTGCAGACGCCGTAGGTGCATACCTCTTCGTTGATATGGCTCACATTGCCGGTCTCGTTGCAGCAGGTCTCTATCCAAATCCATTACCTCACGCTCACGTTGTGACTTCAACCACTCATAAGACCTTAGGCGGTCCAAGAGGCGGTATTATCCTGTCTAACTGCGGTGATGAAGCAATCTACAAGAAGCTGAACTCAGCCATTTTCCCAGGCAGTCAGGGCGGTCCTTTAATGCACGTCATCGCTGCAAAGGCTATTGCATTTAAGGAAGCTATGGAACCTGAATACAAAGAATATCAGGCTCAGATTCTTAAGAATGCCAAGGCAATGGTTAAGGTGTTCCTTGATCGCGGTTACAAGATTGTTTCAGGCGGTACTCATGACCACTTATTCCTTGTTGACTTAATCGGTCGTGAATTTTCAGGTAAGGATGCTGATGAAGCACTGGGCAGAGCAAACATCACTGTAAACAAGAACTCTGTTCCTAACGATCCTCGCTCTCCATTCGTTACTTCCGGTTTAAGAATCGGTACTCCTGCCGTAACCCGCCGCGGTCTGAAGGAAGAAGATGTTACTTTACTTGCTAGCTTAATGTGCGACGTACTCGATAATATCGGAAACGCAGAAGTTGAAGCATCTGTAAAGGCTAAGATCGTTGACTTATGCCACAGATTCCCTGTTTATAACAAGTAATCATTAACTCCTTGTGAGACATTAGCCATATTGCTCGTGAGACAATATGGCTTTTTTATTCCAAAACAGCTCGAAAATTGATCTAAATCACAAAAAGTTATAATTTCATAAAAACATAAAATATTTCAAGCTACAATTAAAAGCGTTGGGAGGGAGCTACGAGAAACCCGAAACTTCCTACTCCCAATCAACATTTTAAATGGATTCAAAATTAAGATAAAAGGAAATTATCATGAAAAAGACTAAAGGTTTTACCCTCATCGAATTAATGATCGTTATCGCCATCATCGGTATCTTAGCTGCAATCGCTCTTC
>CACWVT010000053.1 GCA_902764345.1 uncultured Ruminobacter sp. | reverse complement strand
TTCATCCAAAAATCAATACATGTTTTTAAAAAACACCCAAACCGCCTAGGATATGGGTTATGTTGTTATTTTCACTTTAAAACAAGTGGGAATCTCGAGATAAGATATTTCTAAAATATGCATTATGGACTTATAATGACCAGAAACTTAATCACTAATGTACTGTAGACACAATACGGCGTAATGATAATGCGTAAGGCATTATTTTCATTGAAACCGTCAGACTTAAGGAGTTTTACGGACTCTGTGTTAAAATAACCGCTGCTGACGGTAAAATTTATACGATGATTACATCATACAGTCGGGATTGACGGAAATGAATAGACACTTGAATATTTTATTGGGAACGGTTCTGCTTATCGGGGCTGCATCTGATGCGGCTGCAGGGGATGATACTCTCCTTCACAAAATGATTTTCGAACAGAAATCATTCAGCGCTGATTACGCCCAGACCGTATATTCATCAGATAACAGGGTTCTGCAGGAACAGAGCGGTCAGCTGTTTCTGTTAAGACCGAACTACTTCAGAATGGATACCGTTGAACCTGACAGTGCCACAATCGTTGCTGACGGTCATGATGTCTACAGCTATGATGAAATGCTCGAACAGGTAACCATTTACGGTTTTGAGCAGCAGGTGGTTAATTCTCCTCTCATGCTAATCATTTCAGATGACAGCAAACTGTGGAACGGGTATACCGTTACCCGCAGTGCACATGATACTTTCTCGGTCATGCCGAAAACTCAGAACGGCAATGTTCAGTCAATGACCGTGAAGTTCAGTGAAGATAACCGACTCAGGGAACTTCGCTTTGAGGAGAAGGACGGCAAGTACAGCGTTTACAGCTTTACGCCAATGAAGGATTCATCGCTTACTCCTTCAGATTTCAAATATGTCATTCCCGAAGGGGTTACTGTAGATGATCAGCGGACAAAGTGATCTTTTTGAAGAGGCTGCCGCCAGAAAAGGGCAGCAGTTCAGGGAGGAGCATGAACCTCTGGCGGCCAGAATGCGTCCCAAGACCATTGAAGATTTCATCGGTCAGGAAGAGATTCTGGGACCGGACAGCATTCTGCGCCGGGATCTGGAGAATGGCCGCTGTTCATCAATGATCCTTTGGGGGCCTCCCGGAGTCGGTAAAACCACTCTGGCTGAGATTTTTGCCGGGGCAGTTAATGCCAGAGTCGAACGTCTGAGTGCTGTAACCTCCGGGGTAAAGGAAATAAGAACAGCCATTGACAGGGCTGAACGTAATCTTGCATCAGGATACAGAACCATTCTGTTTGTGGATGAGGTGCACAGGTTCAATAAGTCTCAGCAGGACGCATTTCTTCCCTACATAGAGAACGGAACAATAATATTTATCGGCGCTACCACTGAGAATCCATCATTTGAACTGAACAGTGCGATCCTTTCCAGAGCCAGAGTTTATGTTCTCAGGTCGCTGAATCGTGCAGATATTGAAAAAATCATCATGAGAGCTGTTTTAAGTCCTTCCGGACTTAAAAGTGAAAATGTTGTTTTTGAGAAAGGGGCTCTCAGTGCCATGGCTGACCTGTCAGGAGGTGATGCCAGAAGAGCCCTTAACATTCTTGAGATAGCCGCAGGTTCGGCCGTTCCCGATGCTGAGGGGAAGAAGGTCATAACCTTAAGACTTCTGGGTTCAATCGGCAGTGAGAAGATAGCACGCTACGACAAGAAGGGTGATGATTATTTTGATCTTATAAGTGCCTTTCATAAATCGGTCAGAGGCTCAAGTCCTCAGGCTGCCCTCTACTGGTATGCAAGAATTGTTGCCGGTGGCGGAGATCCTCTTTATGTTGCAAGAAGACTCGTGGCAATCGCTTCCGAAGACATCGGCAGCGCCGATCCGAATGCCATGGGAATAGTACTTGCCGCCTGGGACTGCTATGAAAGAGTCGGCAGGGCCGAGGGGGAGAGAGCTATAGCCGAGGCGGCTGTTTACTGTGCCGTTGCACCTAAGAGCAATGCTTTGTATACCGCATGGAACAGCGTACTCAGCTTTGTTAAGGAAAATCCTGATTACGATGTGCCGATATATCTGCGCAATGCCCCTACGGCACTTATGAAATCACTCGGGTATCACGAGGGTTATCGTTATGCTCATGATGAGCCGGGGGCTTATGCCGCCGGTGAATGTTTCCTGCCGCCGGAGATAAGACATATGGAATGGTATGTTCCGAATGATCGCGGTTATGAGCAGTTTATTCAGAAAAAGATAAAGTATCTGAAGGATAGAGACATTGCGTCTGATAATCAGCGTTATCCTGAGGATTTTGCTCAGAAGAAATAATGAGCTGCATCTCTAACCGAAATTAACCGGTACGGTACGATCCAGCCCTGACTCTCAGAAATCGGATTTGTGTTCCTAAACTGGTCAGAGCCGGATTCAGTTTCGTTCTGCTACTGTTAACCTGCTCCGTATCTCTGTATACTTTCAGTCTGTACTATCAGAGTCTCTTAGCGTAAAAGAATCAGCCGAAAATTTTGTTAAGAACAAAAATCATTGCAGGAACGTCATATATCACTACAATCAGTGCCGCAAAGCCCAGAGTGAATCCAAAACTATAGTCTCCTATAAGAGGCTCGTTGAGAAAATCATAGCGTTCCTTCAGATTACTTAGGGAACGTAATGTCCCAATTTTCATGTGATGCTCGCTTATGATATGTTTTTCTTTTTGGGAGAATTCATCAAATTTTTTCTGTATTTCATCATATTCGGCGAACTCCTGCGGATATTTGGCTCTGTACAGCTTTTCCTTTTCCTCGCATCTTTGTTTTTCAGCCGTCCATTCACTGCTGCCGATATCATCCATACGTGATAACAGGCGGGCACTGATTTTAAAGTAATCCTTAAAAACGTCTTTATGGGCGTCAGTATATTCCTTTAATTTTTCCTGTGCCTGTTCGTATTTTGAAATTATGGATTCATTGTCTTTTTCAAACTGCTCAATCGCCAGGATTTCATCAATGTTTTCAGACAGAGAGTCTATAAGCGGTTCAGCATCAGATTTAAGCCTGTAAAACTGTCCGACCGTAAATATTCCGCATATTGTAAAAATACCGGAAATCAGAATAACAAGACCTCCGAAAGGAGATGCAAACATGGTTTCAAAATTTTTGGTGTTTTTTACGACCATTATTATGAACAGAACCGTGGCGAGAGTCATAAAAAAGAAAACGATAATTACATTTCTGCGCATACTCTTTGCATTTTTCACGTATATATTAGCGTTTATTTCGGTGAAAAGCTTTGAAATGCTATCTGACAAACCGAACAGAGATATAAGGATGACGGAGCCTAAAAGAGGAATGGTTACAATCAGCGGGGCAGTTAATGCCAGAAGCTTTATCATAATGTCTGTAAAATGCATTTTCCTCGGGAGCGGGCTGAATTCTTTATCCATTGCTTTAGCTTTGTTGAGTGTTTTCTGTAAGATTTCCGTTTCTTCAAAATACATGTTCTAAGAACTCCCAAAAGTTTAAATCAACAAAATAACAACATAATGGTATAAAAATTATAACACGATAAGGTTGTGTAAAAAATTCATGTTTGCATTGGAATGGTGCAAATTAGAGTCTGTGATGCAGTTTAACAGCCAGAGTAGAGAGCTCGTATTGTTAGACTGTCAGTAACTGCAGGTAAGCAAGTGTAATTAGTTTTTTCTAAAGAACTGTTAATTTACACAGGAAGTAAAAGGACAGTGAGGTTCTCATGATTTCGGTGCCGGAATCATAGAATCTGATGATAAATAATAAATCAGGGCCGTACCATTTATGAAATGGTACGGCCACTGTTTTCAGAGGGATTTATAAGGGATTCTCACGATTTTGGAGAGATTGGGAATCCCTGTTATCCGTTTCAGTTACCTATCAGTTAGCCTTGGTGAAGCTGTAGGTCATGTCTGAATCCTTAACCATCAGGACATAGCTGCCTCTGAGACTGGTGTATTCATCACCTGAGGTTGAAGTGTTGATCTTCAGCTTACCATTGGTGCCTGATGAACCGTAGATTTTGCCGGTGTTCCATGAACAGCCGTCAACAATCTTGAATCTCTGTGAAGAACTGCCGTCGAGGGTTACATTGATAGTCCAGTAACCGGTTGACTTGTTGAAGGACATCTTGCTGAATGTCCATTCATTGCTGGTACCGGCATAGCAGAGGTTACCCTTGGTCTGAGTATAAGAGTTTTCAGGATTCTTTACTGTTACACTCTTGCTTACGGTTGCACTCTTCTTACCCTTTGCATCGGTTGTGGTGAGGGCAACGGTGTAGGTACCTGCCTTTGAATAGGTTACAACAGGATTCTTTGCAGTTGAAGTCTGACCGTTACCAAATTTCCATTCATAGGTCATGGCATCATTGTCGGCATCAGTTGAAGCGTTGCTCATATTTACGGAAAGACCGTCGGTTGAGTAGCTGAATGCTGCAACCGGAGCACGGTTTTCAACAGACTTCTTGGTGAGGGTGTATGTCATGTCTGAGTCCTTGACGCTCAGTACATAGCTGCCGCTTAAAGAAGTATATACGTCACCTGAAGTTGAGTTGTTGACTGCAAGCTTGCCTTCAATTCCTGATGAACCGTATACGGTACCGTTCCATGAGCACTTTTCGGCAACCTTAAATCTCTGGTTTGCAGAACCGTCGAGGGTTATGTCAACAGTCCAGGTACCGGTCTTGCCGCTGTAGGTCATAGGGACAAAGTTCCATGAGCTTGAGGTGCCTGCGTAGCAGAGATTCTGTCTTGTTGCAGGAGCCTGGCATGAGTCATCATCAGGATTCTGGATGCAGAAGCATCTGTCGTCACCAGGATTTGTTGAACAGTAGTTCTGACATACGCCGGCTGAGTTCTTTCCTTCATCCTTGCAGAGACATTCGGCACTTGTTGGGTTGGTTACACAGATGTCCTCATGGTGGCCACACCATTCGTCATCGGTACAGATTGCCTTGGCACTCTTTGCAGGAATTGTGATTGTTACCATGCTTCCGGATACCATTACGTCTTCACCGCAAGGCTTTTTGAGAGGATCTGATGTACCGAGAATATCACAGTAGGTATTGTCAGGTACTTCAACCTTAAAGGTATGGGTTACGGATCTGTCAGTGGTGTTCATGGCATAGAAGCCCTTGGCTCCTCTGTTGAACCACAGGATGCCGTCATCATATCCCTTGGAGGTTACCTTCTGACCTCTGGTTGCTCTTGCAAATCTTGGAGAGTTCAGCACGAACGGTACACGATGCTGACACAGCCAGCCGCCTTCACAACGGTTTGCGTCAAGAGGACCGCCCTGGTCATGGGTTGCGTCACTTACACGGGTTGGTTCGTAATACTTGATAGGGAATGAATAACCTGAGTAGATCTGACGAACCTTACCTACAGGCCATACAGCCAGCCATGACTGTGCCAGATTGTAGTTTGCATTGTTCTGAGTAAGCATTGAACAGGTGCCTGCTGAGCAGCGACCCCATTCGTTATCATGATTGTTTACGAACACTTCGGCGTTGTTATGGTCAAAGTAGGTTCCAAGGTCAAAGGCCTTCCAGTACTGACCGTTAAAGGCATCCTTGATCTGATTTACGTAACCGAAATCTGTAACTGCCGCATTGTTGATGTAGGCATACTTATCAGGCTGAATGTCGGCAGCTTCACCGTATGCGCCGATAACTTCAAGATATGCAGGAGGTCTTCTGCCTGTGCGGTCTGATGTCTTTGAGAGAATTCTGTCAATGTCACCATATCCCATATGCTTTGCAGCATCGATACGGAAGCCGTAAACACCCATGTTCATGAGGCTTGCGAGATAATCTGCGATCTTGTTCTGAGTTGAATCTCTTTCAGTGGCGGTATCAGGCATGCCGCTTAAGGCGCAGTATCTTACCTGATTTGCATCGGTATATGTGTTGATCGCACAACCGGTATGGAAATCTTCATAAGTAAATCCGTCAGGGTAGTTTGAATCGGAATAGTAGCTGCCGCCGATACCGGTGCCTGAACCGCTGCCTCTCTGGTTAAGAACAGCATCGACAAAAACCTTAACCCCGGCATTGTTACAAGCCTTAATCATGTTCTTAAGCTGCTTTTCGTTACCGGACATGGTGGTGAAACTCTTGAAGTTAATTGGCTGATATATTGCCCACCATACGTCTCTGCGGTTAACGTGTTCTGACGGTGAGGAAATCTGCACACCGTCAAAACCTGCTGGTCCGAGGTATTCGGTACATTCCCTGGCAATGTTATCGTAGGTCCACTGGAATGGGTGAACGATTACCATTTCCTGTTCATAGTTGGCTGCATTTGCAGAGTTGGAAATGGCTGCGGTCATGAGAGACGAAATTGCCAGGGTCAGCATCTTGAGCTTATTGGAATTTTTAAAGTTCATTATCCTATTTTCCTTTATGAATAAGTGATTTCACATGCATTTGGGATGTTAGTCCCTGTTAACATTTGTTAACAAATCTGATTTAATCAGTTTTTATGTTAAAAACATTTAATGTTTTTTTATAATTATTGTATTGAGAATGATAACATAAAACGTTTTCAGAAATTTTAGGGTGATCACATTTTAAAATTTTGTTTTTACAGAGGTTTTACAAAAGCAAATATAAAAATTAACAGTTGAATCACGAAAAATGTTGCAGGATAACGTTTTCAGCGGTGTTGAAAAAAGCGACAAAGGCAAAAATAAAATTCGAAAAAATTTAAAAAATTTTGAGAAAATTTTAACTCAAAGTAAAAATTGTGTGAAAAATAGACAAAAAAGTCCGTTTTTTTCTAAAAACGGACTTTTTATGGAAGATTATTGATTAAATAATTTATTTAAAAAAGTGCTGAAAATGGAATTTTTTCCGGTTTCAGTAAAAATATTTATATAATTATTTAATATTCTGCTTTTCGGCAACCGGCTTTATTTCTCTCAGAAGTGACTGAACAATGCGAGGGTTACCGCAGATTATATTGCCTGAATTATAGATGTTTTCGCCGCCGCTGAAATCGGTAACAATGGCTCCGGCTTCACGGCAGATGAGTTCACCGGCGCAGAAATCCCAAGGCTTGAGGCAGAGTTCAAAATAGCCGTCGAGACGACCGGCTGCAACGTAAGCGAGATCAAGGCTTGCTGTGCCTGCTCTTCTGATGTCGGCACATTTACCGAATACGTTTGAGAGCATCTGCTTGTATGAAACAAGGAATTCACGATTACGGTGAGGGAAAGAGGTTGCAATGATGGTACCATCAAGAGTCTTTGCCTGTGATGCGCGGATACGGCGGCCGTTTAACTGGGCACCCTCCCCCTTGGATGCGGTGAAGAGTTCATTTCTGATTGGATCAAAAACCACGGCAACAGTGGTAACATCCTTTACGCGAAGGCCGATGGATACGGCTACGTGAGGAATGCCTTTAACAAAATTTGTTGTACCGTCAATAGGGTCAATAATCCATACATGATCAGATTCAGGGTCACCGGCTACGCCGAATTCTTCGCCCTTAACGCAGTGCTTAGGGTAACTCTTCAGTAAGATATCCTTAATAACCTTTTCACATTCACGATCTACGTTGGTTACCAGATCATTCTTGGCTTTTTCTTCGGCAGATACGTTCTGATGATCCTCGAAATTTAATGATATAACGTTACCAGCGGCACGTGCAGCACGAACTGCAATGTTTAACATTGGATGCATAATTTGTTTTGACTCTATTGTTTGGTTAAAGATCCTGCGGTTTACGCGACGACTGTCATTATACTTTTTTGTGAGGTGTTTCGCAATAATTAAGCTGTTTCATTTTTATGAACGGCGAATAATAAGGAGTAAGCTGTGAGTATTCTGTCCGTTTTTTTGTCAGGATAAGTGATGCAGGCGTATTCTTACTATTAATGAAAATGGAAATGTTTACTGCGATATGTGATAAGATACGTCGAGTTTATTTCTTTCGTTGCGATCCCTCTCATCGCGGCCTGTAACGGAATGTACTTCTATATAGAGGAGAAACGCTGAAAATGACGGCTAAATATGATTATGTTGCATTAAAGAACGATCTGGACAGATACGGCAGTTCCGCTGAACCTGCAGAAGTTTACGGTTTTATCCTGGGATTTATCTGTGGCGGCGGTAATCTGAAGAACACCACTAAGACCGGAAATTTCAAAAAGATTCTGGAACAGTTCGTTTTCTGCGATACTTCCATTAGTGACGAACTGTTTAAGAGACTCAACATTCTGTCTGATGAAATTCTTAACGAACTGCTGGCCGGTGAAGGGATAACAATAGTTATGCCGGATGACGACGAGAAGATAGAAAACAGAATGGCATATATAAGGGAACTTGCATGTTCGTTCATGCCAGGCGTATCCGTTACCCAGAAGCAGTTCAATCATCTCAGCAGGGATCTCAATGAGTTTATTCATGATCTCGTGGACATCAGCAGAATGGATGTCGCTGCTCCGGTTGCAGGTGAATCAGATGATGCCGTGGAAGAGGATCTGCTGGTGCTGTCAGATCATCTGGGAGTAGGGGCTCAGATCTGTTTCGAGGAATGTGCGGCAAAACTGTATCCTAAGGCCGGCGGAGATTTCATAATCGAGGATGAGGGCAGTCCGGTGAAATTATCAGCTGAACGCGAGGAAGCTCACGCCCGTGAAGAGAACTACTGGGCCAGCAGGTCTAAAGGTGAGGATTAAACGGTAAATAAACTGTAAATCCCTCGTTAATGAATTAATTTTTTTTATGCTGTCGGGAAAGAAAATTTTTATATTACGCTTGAAATGTGATATATTGCACAATCATAACGGCGTTTAAAATCACGGAAAGTGACTTTTCGGAAGATGAAAGCGTCACAGGCAGCATACCTGAAATTACATTGATGTTTTTTAATCATGTTCTGTGATTTCGGGGAAACGAGAAAACGGGCTTACGGCCCGGTTTGTCAAATGACTGCTGATATATTTTTAACATAAGTTCTGAAAATTTGATTTAAGGATTTGATATGGCTCTGCATCCACATGCCGGTAAACCAGCCAGACTGGAAGATCTTACTAACATCCCTCGTTTAATGGCTTCATATTATGCAAACAAGCCTGATATGAGCAAGCCTGAACAGAGAGTGGCATTCGGTACTTCAGGTCATCGCGGCAGCTCTTTAACTTCCGCTTTCACTGAATCACACATCCTTGCCATCAGCCAGGCTATCGTTGAATACCGCAACAAGGAAGGCGTAACCGGTCCTATTTTCGTAGGTATGGATACCCACGCACTGTCCGAGGCTGCTCTGATTACCGCGGTTGAAGTACTTGCTGCTAACGGCTGTCAGGTAAGACTTGAGAAGGATTTCGGATATACTCCTACCCCTGTTGTTTCTCACAGCATTCTTACCTACAATGAAGGCAGAACTTCCGACCTTGCCGACGGTATCGTAATCACTCCGTCACACAATCCTCCAACAGACGGCGGTTTTAAGTACAATCCTACCAACGGCGGTCCTGCAGACACCACCATTACCAAGTGGGTGGAAAACCGTGCAAATGAAATTCTCGAAAACGGCCTCAAGGATGTTAAGAGAGTAGATTTTCAGAAGGCTCTGACACTTGCCAATGTACAGCAGGTGGATATGAGACAGCCTTATGTTGATGATCTCATCAATATTATTGACATTGATGCCATTAAGAAGGCAGGCATCAAGATTGGCGTTGATCCTTTAGGCGGTTCAGGCGTTTACTACTGGGACGTTATCGCTAAGACTTACGGTCTTAACATCGAGGTTGTTAACTATAAGGTTGACCCTACTTTCAGTTTTATGACTCTTGACCGTGACGGCAAGATTCGTATGGACTGTTCAAGTCCTTATGCTATGGCAAGTCTCATCAGTCACAAGGATCGTTTTGACATTGCCGTTGCCAATGACCCAGATTATGACAGACACGGTATTGTGTGCAAGAGCGGTCTGATGAATCCTAATCATTACCTTGCAGTTGCAATTCAGTATCTCTTTACTCATCGTGAAGGCTGGAGCAAAGATGCCGCTGTAGGTAAGACCCTTGTTTCATCTTCAATTATCGACAGGGTTGTTAAGGGCATCGGTCGTGACCTTAAGGAAGTTCCTGTAGGATTCAAGTGGTTTGTTGACGGACTCTACACCGGTACTTACGGTTTCGGCGGTGAAGAATCAGCAGGTGCTTCATTCCTTCGTAAGAACGGCAAGGTATGGACCACCGACAAGGATGGTATCATCATGTGTCTTCTTGCTGCTGAAATTCTTGCTGTTACCGGTAAGGATCCTCAGACCCTTTACAATGAAATCAAGGAAAAGTACGGCGATCCTATTTACAACCGTGTTGATGCTCCTGCAAATACCCAGCAGAAGGCTGTTCTGTCAAAGCTGGATCCGGCTCTTGTTGAAGCTTCAACCCTCGCAGGCGAACCAATTATCGCCAAGCTTACCGCGGCCCCTGGTAACGGTGCTGCAATCGGCGGTCTCAAGGTTGTAACCGAGAACGGCTGGTTTGCCGCAAGACCTAGCGGTACTGAATCCATCTACAAGATCTATATGGAAAGCTTCAAGAGTGAAGAACACTTAAAGCAGATCCAGAAGGAAGCTCAGGAAATCGTATCCGCAGCTTTGGCTAAGGCCGGCGTGTAATTCTGTTACGTCCGTGTCTTTTGATGCGGATGGTTAGTGATTAGAGAAAAAGGCGTGACTCATCAGAGAGTTACGCCTTTTTTAATGGATATCGTGCGCTGATTTACGGATCGATGTTACAGAGAACGGTAAATAAAGAACATGTCGGTTCCGGGTGATGGAGACTTAACCGTATCCATAATACAGGGATTGGTTACAGTTTTTATTATATAGGTAAAAACGACATGGCATTAACCGTAAGATGTCTTTTCTATTAATATAGGAAATCAGTGTCTGAAGGATGGTGATTCCTGTCATGCCGCCGTAACCTGAGTAATAAAAAATAGTCAAAATATCATCCGGAAAGAGGTGAATTGCCCGATTAACCACAAAATGTGATACAAATCACATAAAATTAAATTGTTAATAAAGTTTAAAAATTGCGTATTTTTAAAATGAGTGTGAAAACATTTTCTTTTAAAAAATTTTGATACATATCCCACATATTTGTACTAAAATTGATTTAGATCAAAAAATATTAGACGTTCATTGGCTAACATACGTATCGTGGTTATATTTATACGATATGGACGTATCTCTTATATCTTATGGATGTAAATTGGAGCTCGGTTAATTTCGAGTAGAATAGGAATAGTAATTTATGGCAAATAAAAAGGCAGCATCTGCTGCAACTGCTTCATCATTTGATTCAGCATCATTAAATTATACCAAGGAAGATTTTAAGGCTAAGATTCTTCATCATCTTCACTCTACCCTTGGTACCAGCGAAAACAAGGCTACTTCACAGTCATGGTGGAAGGCTACCTGTGCAGCTGTTAATGAATTGGTTTACGAACGTCTTACTCAGACTCAGCAGACCCACGCAAACAAAGATACCAGAGCTGTACACTATCTTTCAGCTGAATTCCTGATGGGCCGTTTAACTGCTAACAACCTTCACAATCTGCACTTATTCGATGTATGTGCCGATGCATTAAAGGATCTCAACATCAATCTTACCGATTTATGTGAAGAAGAACCAGACATGGCACTCGGTAACGGTGGTTTAGGTCGTCTTGCAGCTTGCTTTATCGACTCTCTCGCTACATTAAATCTTCCTGCATTAGGTTACGGTATTCACTACGAAAACGGTCTTTTCCGTCAGGAAATCCATAACGGCCGTCAGATCGAACGTCCTGATTCATGGCGTGAATACGGCAATCCATGGGAAATCTGCCGTCCTGAATCAATTCAGGAAGTTGCCCTTGGCGGTTATGTAGAAACTATCTACTCTGAAAAGGATGGCTCACTCAAGAAGGTATGGCATCCAGCAGAAAAGATTAAAGGTGTGCCTTGGGATATCCCTGTAGTAGGTTACAACGGTACTACCGTAAATATTTTACGTCTGTGGGAATCAAGAGCTCCAGAATCATTTGACTGGGACGTATTCAATGCAGGCGGTTATGTTGACGCTCAGGCTGAAAAGGCAAGAGCCGAAACCATTTCTAAGGTTTTATATCCTAACGATTCTACCGAAGCCGGTAAGATCCTCCGTCTTGTACAGCAGTACTTCTTCTCTGCATGTTCATTAAAGGATATCTTAAGACGTTACAAGCGTGCTCATACTCTTAAGAGCGGTGTTGTTGACTTCTCTGAATTCGCTAAGAAGATTGCAGTACAGCTGAACGATACTCACCCAACCATTGCAATCCCAGAATTAATGAGAATTTTTGTGGATGAAGAAGGTTTAGGTTGGGAAGAAGCTTGGAATATCTGCTACAACGTATTCTCTTACACCAACCACACCCTGTTACCAGAAGCACTTGAAAAGTGGCCTGTATACATCTTCGAAAGAGTATTACCACGTCACCTCGAAATCATCTATGAAATCAACCGTCGCTTCCTCGAAGGTGAATGCGAACGCGTATTCCCAGGCAATGATTTCATCAAGGCTAAGCTTTCTCTTATCGAAGAAGGCGCTACCCGCATGGTTCGCATGGGCAACCTCTGCGTAGTTGGTTCACACAAGGTTAACGGTGTTGCTGCAATCCACTCTAAGCTTGTTAAGGAAGACCTCTTCCCTGAATACGCTCAGATTTGGAACGACAAGTTCTGCAACGTAACCAACGGTGTTACCCCACGTCGCTGGATGCTTTCATGTAACCCTGAACTTGCTAAGCTCTACACTGAAACCTTAGGTTCAGATGAATGGGTAACCAAGCTCGACAAGTTAAAGGATCTCAAGAAGTTTGCTGATAACGCTGATTTCCAGAAGAAGTTTATGGCAATCAAGCACGCTAACAAGGTTAAGCTTGCTGCCGTAATCAAGGCTGAAACCGGTATTGAAGTTGATCCTAACGCATTATTCGACATTCAGATTAAGCGTTTACACGAGTACAAGCGTCAGCAGCTCAACTTACTGTACATCCTTGCCTTATACCGTCGTGTTCTCGAAAACCCAGATCTCGAAATGACTCCTCATGTATTCATTTTCGGTTCTAAGGCTGCTCCTGGCTACAAGATGGCTAAGGACATTATCTATGCTATCAACAAGGTTGGCGAACGCATTAACAACGATACCCGCATCAAGGGTAAGATCAAGGTTGTATTCATGCCTAACTACCGTGTATCTTTAGCTGAAAAGTTAATTCCTGCAGCTGATGTATCTCAGCAGATTTCTACTGCCGGTTACGAAGCATCAGGTACCGGTAACATGAAGCTTGCCATGAACGGTGCAATCACCCTCGGTACCATGGACGGCGCTAACATCGAAATCGTTGAAGAAGCCGGTAAGGAAAACAACGCAATCTTCGGTTTATCCGTAGATGAAGTTAAGTCTGTTAAGGCTAACGGTTACAATCCATGGGATTACTACAACCGTGACCACGAAATCAAGAAGGCTCTTGACTGGTTAGACAGTGATTACTTCACTCCTGGCTTCCCTGGTGAATTATCAGGCATCAAGCGTGCTTTACTTGAAGGCGGTGACACTTACCTCGCATTAGCTGACTTCAGATCATACTCAGACGCTCATGCACGTCTTGAAAAGATGTACGCTAATAAGAAGGGTTGGGCTAAGTCTGCAATTCTTAACTCAATCACCATGGGTAAGTTCAACTCTGACCGTTCAATTCAGGATTACGTAGATCAGGTTTGGAGTCTCGAAACCTGTCTGGTTAAGTAATCTGAATTAAGTTCAGTAGGTAAAATTTAGCGAAAGGGCAACACGATGTGTTGCCCTTTTTTTGCTTTGCCCGTTTGAGCCTGACATGACCTTGTATTCGCTAATGACCCATATTTTGAACAAATTTCTGTAACTATGGGTTAAGTCAAAATCCCCAACTTAAGTTAGAGTTGGGGATTTCTATTTATTCTTCAGACTCTACTGC
>CACWVT010000052.1 GCA_902764345.1 uncultured Ruminobacter sp. | reverse complement strand
CAATTTAGCAGCCTGTCCAATTGAAATAATCTTATTCATTACAAATAAACCTATAACTATTTTAAATGTATTATAAACTATTTATAGATTTAGTCAAGCGGTTGTTAACCCCTGCCGTTTCCGTTCCGTACGGAAACGGGTAAAGGCAGCCCGAAGGCTGCCTTTACGTTATCTGAAGCCGTACGGCGGACATTACTTGTCGGCAGGATAAAGTCTGAAGAATTCCTCGGCGAATTCGTTCAGTGTTCCGGCGGCAATGTGTTCCCTTATCTGCTCCATCAGGCGCTGGTAGAATCTCAGATTGTGAATGGTATTGAGTCTTGCCCCCAGCATTTCACCGCACTTGTCCAAATGATGCAGGTATGCCCTTGAATAATGTCTGCAGGTATAACAGTCGCACTTCTCATCAAGAGGACGGGTATCCTGCTTGTACTTGGAATTACGCAGCTTTATAACGCCCTCAGAGGTAAAGAGATGCGCATTTCTGGCATTTCTTGTAGGCATTACACAGTCGAACATGTCCACACCGCGAAGCACGCCGGAAAGAATGTCCTGAGGCTTGCCCACACCCATGAGATATCTTGGCTTATCCACAGGCATTCTGTCGGTAATGAAATCCAGAACCCTGTGCATATCCTCTTTCTTCTCACCTACGGCAAGACCGCCGATGGCATAACCGTCAAAGCCGATGTTAACAAGTCCGTTGAGAGACTCTTCACGCAGGTCCTCATATACGCTGCCCTGTATGATACCGAAGAGAGCGTTCCTGTTCTGCAGACGGTCAAATTCATCTCTTGAGCGCTTAGCCCATCTGAGACTGAGTCTCATTGACTTGGCAGCCTCGTCATGAGTTGCGGGATACGGAGTGCATTCATCAAGAATCATCACGATATCGGAACCGAGAGCGTCCTGAATCTGCATTGAAACCTCAGGGGACAGAAATACCTTGTCACCATTAATCGGATTCTGGAAATAGCACCCTTCCTCCTTAAGTTTGCGCAGTGCTCCGAGACTGAACACCTGGAAACCGCCGGAATCGGTAAGGATAGGTTTGTTCCACTGCATAAAGCCGTGAAGATCGCCGTGAAGACGCATGATGTCACAGCCAGGTCTGAGCCACAGATGGAAGGTATTTCCCAGAATAATGTCGGCACCTATTGCCTCCACTTCCTCGGGACTCAGTCCCTTTACGGTACCGTATGTTCCTACCGGCATGAAAGCGGGAGTTCTGACAGTGCCTCTGGCAAATTTCATTTCACCGAGTCTGGCTTTACCGCATGTACTCTTTAACGTAAATTCCAAAATCACTTACCTCTTAATTCTTTTTCAATATCTTCAGCTGTTTCCGCATTGTCATTACGTGTAATGAACATGGCATCACCGTAACTGAAGAAACGGTAACCGTCATTAACCGCATGCCCGTACGCATTCATGGTATGCCTGTATCCGGCGAAGGCGCTCACAAGCATGATGAGGGTTGACTCAGGCAGATGGAAATTGGTAATCAGCGCATCAACAACCCTGAATCTGTACCCAGGATAAATAAAAATACTGGTATCCGCCGCGAAAGGCTCTATAAGACTGCCGTGCTTCTCGGCCTGCATTGCGGCACTTTCAAGGGAACGCACGGAAGTGGTGCCGACGGCAATAACGCGACCGCCTTCGGCCTTGGTTTTAAGGATTCTCTGAACCAGCTCTTCAGGAACCACAGCAAATTCGGAATGCATGTGATGCTTTGAAATGTCATCTTCCTTAACCGGCTGGAAGGTACCGGCACCTACATGAAGGGTAACAAATCCGGTATCAACGCCCATCTCACGGATTTTATCCAGCAGATCATTATCAAAATGAAGACCTGCGGTCGGTGCGGCCACGGCACCGGGAACCTTTGAATAAACCGTCTGATAACGTTCACGGTCTTCCTTTTCATCAGGACGATCTATATAAGGAGGAAGAGGAATGTGCCCTATTTCATCCATGATGCTAAAAATCGTCTTCTCTCCGGTAAACTCCAGAATGAAAAGCGCCCCTTCCCTGCCGAGCATAACGGCTTCGTAGCCGTTGTCAAAAAGCAGTCTGGCTCCTTCCTTCGGAGACTTGGACGATCTCATGTGAACAAGAACACGATGTTCATCAAGAACCCTCTCCACAAGGATCTCTATGGCACCGCCGGTTTCCTTGTGTCCGTATAATCTTGCAGGAATTACCTTTGTGTTGTTGAATATAAGCAAATCACCCTTTTTCAGGAATCTGAGCACATCATAGAAATGATAGTCACCCAGTTCACCGGTGGAACCGTTCAGAGACAGCAGTCTGCTGTGGGTTCTTTTGTCGGCAGGAAATTTTGCAATAAGCTCTTCAGGAAGATTATAGAAGAAATCCGATCTTAACATCATAATAAACAACCGCCCAGCTTACACTAACGTAAAGCGTACATAAATAATGAAACACGGCCGCGTGAACATGACGGAAAAACACTCCGACGATTTTGTAACAGGCAGGTGAATCTACCGAAAAAGCCTGAAAACACCGTGTTTCCGGAATTAATTAAACATAAAAAAAATAACATCCGATAAACCTGTACTATTCTACTTACTTAATGAAACATGTCAATTTGATATTTTTATTAAAAAATATTGACTTATTTCACATTTTTAATATAATAGCCACGTTCATTAGTCCTATGGTTATTAATCATTGATAACGCCAGTCCTCAGTGCCTAAGTGCACGAGACTGGTTTCTTTTTTTTTGGGGCTCCTATTTTCATCTGTATCCATCCTTTTTCAAAGCCGATACCTGACAGGCGCATTATCACTTCTTTTTTCGGATCATCACACGGTGTTTTTCCTGTTTCCGCCGGCTACGGTGGAGCCTGCAGGATATCCGATATACTTTTTGATCATTTAAGAGGAAGACAATCAGGCGTATAATAAGCGAATTGTTTTTTTTCTTCAGGAGTCAGATCTTTTTTATGAACACCTTCAATATGGAAAAATGGCGTTCTCTTTTACATGCAACAGGCTTTGTTGCCCTTTTCGTCACGTCATTATTCTCTCTCACGGCATGTAACGCAGAAAGTAATATTAACAGAGTGGAATCAATAGAGGATCTCTGTCATGCCAGAGTCGGTGTTCAGATAGGAACGACCACTGAAATCGCCATCAATGAATATCTGACCCAGCACAAGTGTCCGGTGGCCGAACGCTACAACAATTCTCCGGATGCCATAGCGGCTCTTAATCAGGGAAAGCTTGACGCAGTTGTTCTTGACGAACTTCCGGCCAAAAAATTCGTCAGTGACAACGCTAATCTGCGGATTCTCAGTACCCCGTTCAACACTGAATCATATGCCGCAATCCTGCCAAAGGGACAGGAGAATCTTCTGAATGAATTCAACAGTGCAATAGATGAAATCGTAAAGGAAGGCATCTACGACAAACTCTACGACACCTATGTTTCCAAAACCGGCAATTACCACTACACTCCGAAAACAACCGAAGGCCAGGAGCTGATTATCGCTACCAGCCCTGATTTTCCTCCTTATGAGTTCTATCAGAACAATGAAATAACCGGTATTGAAATGGAAATAGCCGCAATGATTGCGGACAGACTCCACATGAAGCTGAAAATTGAAAGCATGGAATTCGACAGCATCATCAATGCCGTAAGCACCGGAAAGGTACATGCAGGTTTTTCAGGCTTCTCAAAAACTGAAGAAAGAGCCAAGGTAATAAACTTTACCCATGACATATGCACCTCCAGAATACTTGTGGTAATACCGACTGAAGAAGCCTTAAACAGCATGGAAAATCAGTCGCTTACAAACAGACTTTATAACAATTTCATCAAGGAAGACAGATGGAAGCTGCTCGTAAACGGTCTCTGCATAACCATTGTGATATCCGTATTCGCAGCTCTGCTGGGTCTCTGCGGCGGAACCGTCATGGCCATAATACGCGTACTCCATGCGAAGACGGGCCGTTTCAGAATTCTTAATCTTCTTATAAAGCTTTACGTAAACATCATCAGAGGCACGCCTGTAATGGTACAGCTTCTGATAATATACTATGTGATATTCGCATCTGTGGATATCAACAAGATACTGGTGGCCATAATCGCCTTCGGCCTCAATTCAATGGCCTACACCACCGAAATCATACGATCAGGCATGCTCGCAATACCTGCAGGTCAGTTTGAGGCAGGTTACTCTCTGGGGCTCAGACCATTCACGGTAATGAAGCACATAATCATTCCTCAGGCATTTAAGAACGTGCTGCCTGCCCTTGCAAACGAAGGTATTTCACTGATAAAGGAAACCTCAATATGCGGCTATATAGGCCTCATGGATCTTACCAGAGGCGGCGTTATCATCAGAAACACCACATTTGAAGCATTCCTTCCGCTTCTGGCAGTGGCTCTTATATACCTTCTCATTATCGGCACACTGTCAGCAGGAGTTGCCCACCTTGAAAGGAGAATGAAAAAGAATGAACGATAATAATGTTGTCATGCAGATTGAAGGTCTCTGCAAAACATACGGTTCTCACGAGGTTTTAAAAGACATCTCCCTGACCATAAACAAGGGAGACGTCATCGCCGTAATCGGTCCGTCAGGGTGCGGCAAATCCACGTTCATACGCATGCTCAACCTGCTTGAACGCCCGACTTCCGGAAAAATCTACTTTGACGGCATGGAACTGACAAGCCTGCCTCAGAATACATTAATAGACATAACGCCTAAAATAGGCATGGTATTCCAGCAGTTTAACCTGTTCCAGAACCTCACGGTGAAACAGAACATCACCCTGTCACCGGTACTTCACAGAATATATACCCAGAAGGAAGCTGATGAATGGGCTCTGCAGATGCTTGAAAGAGTTGGTCTTGCGGAACATGCGGACAAGTATCCGTCACAGCTTTCAGGCGGACAGCAGCAGCGCGTTTCCATCATCCGTACAATTGCCATGAAGCCGTCGATCGTCCTGTTCGATGAACCGACAAGCGCACTGGATCCGGAAATGGTAAATGAGGTTCTCAGCATGATGAAGGAGCTTGCTGACGAAGGCATGACCATGGTTGTGGTTACGCATGAAATGAAGTTTGCACAGAAGGTTTCAAACAGGGTTCTGTTCTTTGACAACAGAAACATTCAGGAACAGGGAACACCTGACGAGATATTCAACCATCCTAAGGATCAGAGACTAAGGGAATTTCTGAATCAGATTCACGCAAAATAACTGAGGAATCTGCACTGAAACCTCCACAGACACAAACCGGAACAGCATATACTGTTCCGGTTTTTTATTGCCTTATTCAACTGCGTAAAAACGTTCAGGGTAAAGTCACAGAGGCTGTCACGGCACACCGTACTGATATTATTCACTGAAGCGAACATAAAGCCGTAACGCATTCTCCATATAAGAAAAAAGCGACACCGGAGTGTCGCTTTAAAAAAATTACAAGCTAAAATTAAGTTCTGTTATATCTTGCAGTTCTCTTGAATGCCTTTTCCTGTGAGTCGAAAAGGTAACAAGCTTCAGCAGGGATACCAACTTCGAGAGAATCACCGGTATCAACTGGGATTTCAGAAGCTGCTTTAACGGTAAAGTCTTCACCGTCGACATCAAGGTAAACAAAGCTTTCAGCACCTAAATGTTCAGCAACCTGAACCATACCTGACAGGCGGCTCTTTGAATCAGGGTGTTCTACAGGAACGAGGTGTTCTGGACGAATACCTAATTCAACCTTATCACCAACACTTGCGCGACGGGCATCAACACATGCAGTGATAACGTCACCGGTATTTAACTTAACCTTACAGGTTTCTTCACCGATTTCGATGAGCTGGCCCTTGAGGAAGTTCATCTTAGGTGAACCGATGAAGCCTGCTACGAACTTGTTGGTTGGGTTGTGGTAAAGTTCAAGCGGAGTACCGAACTGTTCAAGGTTGGTTTCAGCAGATTCCTTTAACGGACTTAATACTACAATCTTATCAGCCAGGGTCATAGCTTCAACCTGGTCGTGAGTTACGTAGATGATTGTAGAATTTAATTCCTTATGTAACTTAGCAATTTCGATACGCATCTTAACACGGAGAGCAGCATCGAGGTTTGATAAAGGTTCGTCGAAGAGGAATACGTCAGGCTGCTGAACGATAGAACGACCGATAGCAACACGCTGACGCTGACCACCTGACAGAGCCTTTGGCTTACGATCCATTAAAGCTTCGAGACCGAGGATCTGAGCAGCGTTGTTAACACGCTTTTCAATGGTATCCTTGTCGAACTTCTTTAACTTAAGACCGAATTCCATGTTCTGACGAACATCCATGTGAGGATAAAGTGCGTATGACTGGAACACCATACCTACACCACGGTCTACAGGAGGAACATCGTTCATTACCTTTGAACCGATCTTTAATTCACCGTCGGTGATGTCTTCAAGACCGGCGATCATACGCAGAAGGGTAGACTTACCACATCCTGACGGACCAACGAACACGATGAATTCACCATCTTTAATATCGAGATTGATATTACGTAAGGTATCTTTCAATAAACTTGGATTATAGTTCTTACGAACGTTTGTTAAAGTAACTTCAGCCATTTATAGCTCCATAAAAATTCTTTTCTAACATGCGGTGCGCAAAACACCGCATTGTAAAATATCGATTAACCCTTTACACCACCGGCAGTCAAACCACCTACTAACCAACGCTGAGCTAACATAAATACGACGGTAATAGGAAGACCTGACATAACAGCCGCTGCTGCGAAGTCACCCCAAAGCTTGTTCTGAGAAGCAAGGTACTGCTGAGAACCTACGGCGAGGGTGTAATTATCTACGTCATTTAAGAGGATACTTGCTACTGGAACTTCAGTAATGGTACCGATAAATGCAAGGATGAATACTACTGCAAGAATTGGTACTGACAGAGGTAACAGTACGAGTCTGAATGCCTGCCATGGGGTAGCACCGTCAATGGCGGCAGCTTCTTCCAGTGAAGCATCAATGGTTTCAAAGTAACCCTTGATAGTCCAAATATGGAGGGCAATACCACCCATATATGAAAGAATCAGACCGGCTCTGGTATCAAGACCGATAAACGGCAGGTATTCACCGATGTTATCGAACAATGCATAGATAGCAACGAGTGCAAGCACTGAAGGGAACATCTGGAAAATCAGCATGCAGTTTAAGAGTGCATTCTTACCCTTGAAGTTCAGACGTGCAAACGCATACGCACTGGTGGTTGACAGCAGTACGATGAACGCAGAGGTGAAGAATGAAATGATGATTGAGTTCCAAAGCCATTTCAATACTGGGAATGGAGGAAGGTGTTCAACACCGGCTTCATCAACATATGATATGCCTAAAGCAAGTTTCCAGTGATCCAGAGTCAATGAATCCATTCTTGGTAAGAAGAGGTCATAGAAACTGTCTGATACGTTGGTTGCGAAGTTACCTTCACGGAATGAAATCATCACAACCATGTATAACGGAAACAGAACAGCAAGTAAAAACAGGCACATTACAATGTGTGTAGCCAAAATGCGATATTTAATCGACTTAGGTTGTACAATTGCCATGATTAGTCCTTAGCTCCCATCTTGGAAATCTTTAAGTTAACTATAGATAATGCACCAACTAAGATGAAGATAGTGGTTGCAATTGCGGAAGCCAGACCGTAGTCATTACCACCTGCGCCGCCTTCGAATGCGAGACGATAGGTATAAGACACGAGCAAGTCAGTAGAACCTGCAGTGGTTACAACACCGTCTTCTGGTAAGAAGTCAGGGCCACCGTTAGTTAACAGCATAATCAACACGAAGTTGTTGAAGTTAAATGCGAATGAAGCGATAAGTAATGGAGTTAATGGCTTCATTAACAATGGAAGAGTAATGTTCAAGAAGTTCTGAACAGGACCTGAACCGTCCATTGCAGATGCTTCATAGAGGTCATCAGGAATAGACTTTAACAGACCCATACAGAGAATCATCATGTACGGATAACCTAACCATGCATTAACGAGCAGAATCATTGCACGAGCATAACCTGCTTCATTGTACCATTCAGGTCTCCAACCGAGGAAGAAGTCCAGAATACGGTTAATTTCACCGAAGTTTTCATTAAACAAACCCTTAAATACAAGGATTGAAATGAATGACGGTACTGCATATGGGAGAATGAGGATTAAACGGTAAATACCTCTACCCTTTAAGAATTCCCACTGTACGAGACATGCGAGAACCATACCGATTGCTAAAGTAATGAATACGGTTAAAGCAGCGAAACATACAGTCCAGATGAAAATCTTAACGAACGGAGTAGAAATACTTGGGTCGTTGAAAATTCTCTTGAAGTGCTCGAAACCGATGTAAACACGGAAACCAGGAGCCATTCTTTCACCGACAGGTTCACCGGTCTGGGTGTCAATGGTCTTGTAGTAACCGTCCTTCATATCAGGGATGATTAAAGAATCATTTGATACGTCCTTGAGCATGTGAGAATTCTGTAATCTTTCCTGGTTACCGAGAACTACTTCATTCTGACGAACGAATCTGTTCTTAACGGCACTGAAAGTGTTAAGACCGGTATAGGTAAGTTCCTGAGCGTCGATCTTGATCTTGATTGACTTCAGGTAGTCTCTGAATGCAGCCTTACACTTGATACCACAGTCTTCCATGTCCTGGGTATAGCTGTTATCAACCTTGGTAACATGGATTACGGTCTTTGAAGCGGTAGTCTTGTTGCTTGGCTTCTCCATCTGGTCCTTATCGAAGAACACGGTTTCAGGAGATGCGTAAGTACGAACTTCAGAAGGATTACCGTCAGCTAACATAGTAGGCTGATTCTGAAGTACGATGATGTACTTGTTACCTTCCTTTGCGTAAAGCTTAAACTGGTAGTCACCGCCTTCAATTCTGTAAGTCTGAGAAAGGAAATAACTCTCAGCTCTTTCAAGAGTGAAGAGGTTCTTTGCAGAGTAGTTGGTAAATGCGATGTACACGGTGTATACGAGAGGGAATATAATGAATACCACCATACCCGCGATACTTGGGAAAATATATCTGTGAGGATACATTCCCTTCAGCCATGTCACAAGCAGACCACCTGCAATGACTATTGTAAACAAGATTGCGAAAGCGTACTGACCATGAGTAAACATAGAGCTTATCATGAATACACCAAAGAGTAATACTATTAAAGATATTAAAACTTTGAGTATCATTAAGCCAGGCGCTCCACCTCCAGAGGTTTTACCTCTTTTTTCAAAAGCGAAAGAATCCATGCTAATACCCTAATAACTTATTCTAAATTTAGCTTGTAAAACTGTAATAAAAATATTTTTACTACAAATAAAAACTTTAATATTTTCATATTAAAGCTTTTAATTCTAGCCTTTCATAAAAGAAGCTCATGTCTGAGCTTCTTTTTTATGAAAGATTATCTTACTTTTCGATACGATCTTCAGCAGTCTTAAGTGCTTCGTCTAAGGTCTGACGACCGGTGGTAGCGTTCTTAAGAGCAGTCTGTAAAGAACTCCAGAAACGGTTCATTTCTGGTACGCTTGGCATTGGGTCACCAATCTTAGCGTTATTCATGGTTACCTTGATTCTTGGGTCCTTTTCGAGCTTAGCTTCGAAAGACTTGAGAGCAGCGGCACCTAAAGGCTTGTCCTGGTTCATCTTATCAAGACCTTCATCGGTGAGGAGGTAGTTGAGTAAGAATTCCTTAGCGAGGTCCTTGTTAGGAGAAGCCTGGTTGATGGTCATACCCTGGACACCTACGAATGGCTTACCTGGGTTACCCTTAAGGGTTGGGATTGGGTTAACGCTGTAGTTAACCTTGCTGTACTGACCCCATGACCATGGTCCGTTGATGATACATGCAACCTTACCGTTAACGAAGCTTGATTCCATGATACCGTAGTCAGCACCCTTCTGCATGTGGTCGCCCTTGATTAAGTCAACAAGGAACTGAACACCGGCCTTAGCGCCTTCGTTGTTAACACCTGAGTCCTTAACGTCGTAGCTGCCGTCAGCGTTTCTCTTGAATGCATAACCGCCGTTAGCAGAAAGTAATGGGTAACTGAAGAATGCGTTGTTGTAGTCCCACATAATTGCACGCTTGCCTTCCTTCTTCAGCTTGTCGTCAAGGGTAACGAATTCTTCGAAGGTCTTTGGAGCTTCTGGAACGATATCCTTGTTACAAATTAAGGCAATTGCTTCGATAGATACTGGGTAACCGTAGATCTTACCGTCTACAGTCATGGCCTTCCAAGCAACGTCCTGGAACTTGTTTAATTCTTCCTTGGTTGGTTCGATTGGGGTTAAAAGACCTGACTTAACCCATTCACCGTAACGGTCGTGTGCCCACATGAAAATATCTGGACCATTACCTGAAGCAGCGTTCTGCTGGAACTTAACTTCTACCTGATCTGGGTGAGCAACGGTTACCTTAACGCCGGTAGCTTCTTCGAACTTCTTACCAACCTTAGCAATACCGTCATATGACTTATCGCCGTTAACCCAAATGGTTAACTGACCTTCTTCAATACCTGATGCAGAAGCAACCTGTGCAAAACCAAATGCAGCTAAGCCTACAACAGTAGCTAAAATAGTTTTTTTCATTAGTCTATTTCCTTACTTATTACTTAAAAATATCGGCCTCAAACCGATTTAAACAATGTGTATAATAGAACATATGCATGCAATTAAATATCAAAAAGTTTGCATTTTTTAACATGTATCTCATTATGAACGAAATACAGGGCAAATATTCGCATTTTCAGCCTCGCCAATCATGGCGTGCAAGTACACGAAAAAACCGCACCCGCCTCAATTCGGGTGCGGACTTCAACTCATTGCATATTACTTCTTCAGCACACGTTCTTCAGCTATCTTTAATGCCTTCTTTGCAGACTGGCGCCCGGTTGTAGCATTTTTCAGGGCTGTCTGCAGAGAACTCCAGAATCTGTTCATTTCCGGAATGTTAGGCATGATATCACCATGCTCGGCGTTGTACATAGTCACGGCAATTCTCGGATCCTTCTCAAGCTTTGCCTGATATGACTTAAGCGCAACCGCACCCAGCGGACGGTCGTTATCCATCTGTTCCAGACCTTCATCCGTCAGCAGATAATCAACAAGGAACTTTCTGGCCATTTCCTTGTTAGGCGAAGCGCTGTTGATGGTCATACCCAGTACACCGACAAAAGGCTTTCCAGGCTTACCGTCTAATGTAGGGAACGGATTAACCGAGTAATTCAGCTTACTGTATCTTTCCCATCCCCATGCACCGTTTATTACGCAGCCCACATCACCGTCAATAAACTTCTTTTCCATCTTAGGGAATTCCTGCCACTTCTGCAGATGATCTTCCCTAATTAATTTAACTATGTACTCCAGTCCCTTAACCGCACCGGGATCATTTATACCGGTGGTGGTTACGTCGTACTCACCCTTTTCATTCTTTTTGAATGAGTACCCGCCGTTTGCGGACAGTATCGGATAGGTAAAGTACCCGTCATTATAATCCCATACAAGAGCATGCTTTCCGCTCTTCTGAAGCTCATTGTCCAGCTCGAAGAATTCTTCAAACGTTTTCGGAGCCTCAGGCACAAGATCCTTATTACAGATAAGCGCAATTGCCTCTATGGATACAGGGAAACCGTAATACTTATCCTTAACCCTCATTGCATCCCAGGCCACAGGCTGGAACTTTTCCAGTTCCTCGGGAGTAGGTTCAATCGGAGTCAGCAGTCCGAATTCAACCCATTCACCGAAACGGTCATGAGCCCACATAAACAAATCAGGCCCGTTTCCTGAAGCCGCATGCTGTAAAAACTTCACGACAGGCTGTTCCGGATGCTCCACGGTAACCTTTATGCCGGTGTCCTTTTCAAACTTTTCACCGACCTTTTCAATTCCTTTGTACGACTTATCGCCGTTAACCCACACAGTAAGGTGCGCACCTTCAATACCTGAGGCAAAAGCAGCACTGCTTCCTCCCAGGGCAACAGCCGCACTGCTTCCTCCCAGGGCAACAGCCGCAACCATAACGGATAATAATGCTTTTTTCATATTCACTGTCCTACTGGCTTTAAACCATTCACATTCTTATAGAATTATCCATTTGGCTTTTTTATTCTTTTATTATGATTTACGGTTTTCAAGTCAAATGAATAACGCTAGAGCGCTTTCTATCATGGTAAACCACAAAACGAGCCAAAAAATAAACAATTAAGTCAAATTTTGAGCGTAATCTCTTTTTAGATGCTTCATCATTTCAAATTTGACTACCAGTCGTCATAACTGTTAAAAACATTTATCAGTCCGCTTACAGGCGTAATACTCTATCAGTGAAATTGTTTTCATACAATTAAAATAATTTTATTTGATTTTAATTGATTGTTTTTTCATCAAATCACTTTAGACATAAATATTATTTATTTCCGATAACTGAAACCATTGCTCATAATTAGTAAAATAATTGATTTTTGTTCACTTATAACAACGGACATTTATTACACTGAAATACTTATTATATACAATAACAGTAATATTAAGACGTTGGATTACATCAGCAAAAAAAACCGCCATTTATCAGCGACATAAGAGAAAGTACCACGCAATTCTTCTCAGTAAAAATTCATTTACTGCCAAATTACGACAATTTTTCAAGAATTTTGAATATATATCTCTCCTATATTTCTATTTTATTTATATATTTGGAACGATTGCCGGACATGGCTGTACTTTTTCCGGATCAACCCCCCCCACCCCGGCTCATATCCTCATTTGTGAACTATTAAATAGCTAACAAAGCAGGTTATGTAGTAAAATAAAGGACAGACAATCCTGACTGGCCGAAACGGTAAGGTTTGCATAACCGGAACAACGTTACGATCCCGAATCGGCAGTCGCACTTATGGACATACCGTCACGGATAAATAGCGTCAGAGAATATTGGTATATCAGGTATGAACAACATTAATTACAGCAGCTTCTTCACTTATAAGGATGAAGTATCCAGATCCATCAGTTGGGGGCACTGGTTTGTTCTTCTCAATATCTTTCTTGCCCTGCTTATCGGCTGTACCTATCTTTACAATGCCCCAAGTCCTTCAACACAGTTAGGTACCGCTTATCTTTTCATAAGCTGGCTGGGACACTTCAGCTTCCTTGTTTTCGTAATCTACATCCTGATATTCTTCCCGCTGACCTTTCTCTGCCGTTCCACAAGAACCTACAAGATAGTGTCCATTGTGCTGGCCACCATATTCATGGTAATTCTTCTGATTGACGTTAAGCTTTATCAGGCCATCAAAATTCATCTCAGTGTTCCGATGCTGGGAATATTTTTCACCCAGGAAGGCTTTTCCACCGGACTTAACTACAATTTCCTTTATATCGCCACTCCGATAATCGCCTTTATTGAATATCTGTTCTCCAAGTTTGCGTGGCGAAACCACTATCTTCACAAATATCAGAGGATCACGGTATTCTTCTCGACGGTATTCATTCTGTCCTTCCTGGCCACCCACATCATGCACATTTGGGCAAACGCCTACCGCTATGTTCCGATAACACAGCAGAAGTCCATATTCCCGGCATATTATCCGATGACCGCAAACACCTTCCTGAAGGAACACGGTCTTCTTGCATATTCCGGTGACAACGAAGGCACTCAGATCGAACGCCCGGCGTCAAAAACCTCACGGAAGCTTAAATATCCGCTTAATGCCATGAAGGTAATCCCTTCTGAAAATCCGTATAACGTCATCCTCATAACGATTGACGGGCTTGATTACGGACATATGACGGAAGACTACACTCCAAACCTTGATGTTTTTGCCAAAACTCACGATTCGTACATTAAAAACTACCTTGGCGATAACAGTGACGCCACCTCAAACTTTGAAATGATGTACGGCATCCCTGCAGAGTACATGAAAACTGCCATGAACGAAAAGACTCCTCCGGTCATAATTTCCGAAATGCTCATGCAGGACTACAAGATATCTGGTTTCATCACCACCGCAGTGGGCTTGTGCCTGATGCTCTTTTTCTTGATTAATAATGCCGAAGCAATGGCAGCGCTGATGCTGATAATAGTGTTCATTGGCATGTGGAAGCTTTTCACCACCTATCAAACTCAGCAGAGCATGAAGCAGTACTGGCAACAGCAGCAATGGACACAACAGGCTCAACAACAAGTGACCGTGCCTCCCATGCCACAGCAACAAGAGCCCTATCAAGGCACCGTGCCACCCATGCCTCAAGACCTAGGCAGCATGCCAGCCAGCCAGCAAGTAAACGAGCCCCTCAGGTAATAGACCATCTTGAAATAGTAATCCCCAGCGATGTT
>CACWVT010000051.1 GCA_902764345.1 uncultured Ruminobacter sp. | reverse complement strand
GAGAACAAAGAACATCAAATCATTCGGCAGTGACGCTGAAACAGTCAGGAATGCCGCCAACTGGATCTACAGTGACGAATGGAACTACCGTCCACAGTTTACCGTCATAAAACTGACCGATCCGGCAACACTTAACCAGAACCAGGAAGCGCAGCTCAGCTACGTTCCGCAGATAAACGGAATCATAAAACCGGGATCACTCAACAGTGAAAAGGACGGAACGGCACTTAAAAACAGATACCTTAACTGTCTTAAGAACACTGACAAGATGCTCGGAAACATCCTGCAGGCCGTTTCCGAATCCGGAAAGTCCAGAAAAACCGTCATTATCATAACCTCCGGACAGGGTTTCAACCTGAACAGATATTATGCAAAACACGGTAACAGATACAGTCGCGACGCACATCACGTACCGCTTGTAATCAGCTGGCCTGATGCCGTCATCCCTGCAAGGATATCAGCGATAACGTCATCACAGGACATAGCACCGACAATTGCTCATGAAATCCTCGGAATTCAGAATTCTGAAGCCGACTATTCAACCGGAGCAAATCTCAGGGAAATACAGAACAGGCCATGGTTAATCAGCGGAAACCATGATGAGCTGTACATCATCGGTCACAATCAGACCACGGTATTCGATAAGCATGAACATGCCGTAACCTACTCTGATGACGGTTCAGAAGCAAAGCCTCTTAACATGACCACCCTGATTAATGCCAGAAAGATGCTGAACAAATTTTCAAACTGATACACTTGAATATGCCCTCATCGGCACCATGTATAAAGGTGTAGAAGAAGAGTAAGGATAACAGCACCATGATTATAGATGTTAATCAAAGCAACATACAGGAAGAACTCGTAACAAAATCTGCAGAAAAAACCATTCTGTTCTACGTATACGATCCAGGTAATCCTCAGACCCAGGCAGTTACGTCAGCACTTGAAAACACCGTCGGCCAGAATAACGAATTTCTGACACTGGCAAAAGGTAACGCTGCGGATCCGGTCATCCAGTCAATCTGCATGCAGTTACAGATTTCATCACTGCCTTCAATATGCGTATTCAAGAACGGCCGTCCTGTCGACATCATCGGCAGTTCAGCCCTCAGCACGCCGGACAGCGCTTCTGCGGTCGTAGCAGGTCTCATGCCGGCAAAGGAACAGATTCTTCTTCATGAAGCCACTGCTCTTCTCGCTGAAGAGAATGTCAACGGAGCATTTGCCAAGATAAGCGAAGCCTTCGGCCTCGCCCCGAATGACATCAACATCAGATTTGCATACGTTGAAATTGCCATCAGAGCCAAAAAGCTGACCGAGGCAAGAACCGCGCTTGAAGGTGTAGACGCCAACAACAGGCTCGACAAGATATACGGAGATCTGGAGGCTGCCCTTACGCTTGCCGAAAAGAACCAGCAGAATCCGGAAATCGACATTCTCCAGAACAAACTTAAACAGAATCCTGATGATCTGGATAACGTGGAAAAATTATGTACGGCTCTCAGCCAGTCAGGCAAGGCCACCGAAGCACTGGATCTGCTTCTCGGATATCTGAGAAAGGATCTGAATGCCGGAAATCTGAAGCAGGTTTATCTCGACATCATCTCCACGATGAACGGAGATCCAAAGCAGTCAAGATACCGCAGTAAGCTGTACACGATCATGTACTAGCATGTACGGCTACGGCATGTAATGACATTTAAAAGGCCGTTTCACGGTTTCGTGAAACGGCCTTCCTTATGCTGAAGCCCTGTCGAGCGGTCCCTCGGCAGCTCAAAATACCTTTTTAGTGAGAAATTAGATTCTCGTAAAAATCACGTTCTTCAACAATTCTTGCGGCCAGAGCCTTCAGTCTCAGAACGGTATTCTTTTCGTGACAGTATCTGAGAGACTCGTTAACACTGTTCAGGGCCTGATTCCACTGCCCCTTTGATTCCAGAATATCCGTATTTATCTGGTACAGCTCACAGGTCTTGTTCTGTCTCATATATGCCGTCTTCAGCAGGGAATCCGCGGTCAGAGACCTGTTGTTTCTCCTGAATTTCTTCAGCAGCTGCTCCGCCTTCTGATACTGCTTGGATTCGATATATACATTTGCGAGATTAACAACAAAGACCTCCTGTTCCCCCTTGCTATTTATCATGTCCTTAAGCATTGAAACGGCTTTGTCATATTCATGTCTTGCAACGTAAAGATCCGTCAGGGTATCGACAATAAAAAGATTTCTGCCGTAATCCTTCTTTAACCTGTCCAGAGCCTTCTGGGCAGTATCATAGTCTCCCAGATCCAGGGATGCCAGGGCCAGTTTATACAGTGCTCCGCAGTCATTCGGTGAATGCTCCAGAACCCGTTTGGCGGCTTCCTGATTGAATTTGGCGCTGATGTTGCTGAATCTTACCTCAATACGGCTCTTGGCAAACTTAAAGTCCACGCTCTCATAGTAGGATTTGGTCTTGTAAAATCTTGCCCTGTTTTCAGCCTCGGCCACACGCTTGGATGATAACGGATGGGTAAGCAGCATTTCAAAGGCGGGATTGAAATCCTCTCCCCTGTTCTGAAGCTTTCTCATCATGTCCGCCATGGCATGCGGATTAAACCCTGAATTATAAAGCAGATCAATCCCCAGACGGTCAGCTTCATACTCATTGGCTCTCGTATAATTTATGTTGCTCTGCTCCATTCCGCCGATTGAAGCGCTCACACCGGCCATACCGACGGCAGGATTGATGATACCGAGGATGAGACTGCCGAGAATACCGGCCATGCCCGTAATCATGGAATCCTGACGTGCCTCCATACTTCTTGCAAGGTGACGCTGGGTAACATGGGTCATTTCATGAGCAAGCACGGATGCCAGCTGACTTTCATTATCAGTGGCCACGATAAGTCCGGAATTCAGCATTATCTTTCCGCCGAAGAATGCTGCGGCATTAATGGTGTGATCCTCAACGATTATCGGCTCGAAAGGATATCTTACGCCTACTGCCTTGGAGGACATTCTTGACAGCAGGGAAGTAACATACTGTTCAAGCACGGGATCGTATATTACCGGAAGCTGTGACTTGGCTACGGTAACAAAAAGCTCCCCCATTTCCTTTTCTTTTTCAACGGTTATCGCCCTGACACCGGCCGTACCGAAATCCGTCACTCCGGCAACGTTGTCGGCGTGTGCGCAGGGACACGTGATACAGCTGATAAGGACAGCCGCCACGGCACAGATCTTAAAATTCATTTCAGATTATCCAACCAAATATTCTCAGGAAAATTAGACTGCGGAAAACCGGTATAATTCAGTAGATGTTTCCGGAATACCGGAAATAATATTACTTACATAACGTTCACAAACCGGATTTTCAGTGAAAAAATCCCGTTTTTCTATATTATGAGTCATCCTGTGATAATTTCAATTAAATTCAAAAATACTTTGTAATATCAATATTTTCACATATATAATTGTTCAGGACTGACTCTGATTATTTTTTAACAGATACCTGCTCAATCCGTCATACACAGATTATTACGCAGTCAATAAAATTTAGTATTTTCAGGATTTTTGTCATGCTATCGTTTTTCAAAGATTGGTATATGAAAAACCTGTCCAATCCGGCAGCAATCATACTCATTCTTCAGTTTATTACCATTTTTGTAATTCTCTATTTCTTCTCCAGCATATTCGGAACATTAATAGCGGCCCTTGTACTCGCATTCATGCTTGAAAGACCGGTGAATTTCCTTATTAAGCACGGTGCCTCCAGACTGGGAGCCACAACTCTGGTAATGCTCTGCTATGTAGTATTCTTCGTATGTCTTTTTGTTACGGTAATTCCGCCGGCAGCCGAACAGCTGACAAAGATATCCACAAACATCAGTGAAACACTGACTGAAATATCAAAGCACGGCGAAAATGCCAACATTAAGGAAATTCTCAAGGAAAAGATAGTTCTGTCCCCTCAGGCAGACAGCCAAACCGAAGCTGCCCCTGAGAACGAGGCATCCTCCGGTGAAGAGACTGGTGCTGAAGACACGGCGGATACCGATCTAACCGCTGAAAATTCCGACACTCCTGCCGCCGACGAAGGGGCCGGCAGCAGTGATGCACAGCAGCAGGCTGCCGCAGACGCTGCCGACAGCACATCTGGAGCCGAATCAGAAAACGGCAAGCAGTTAACCGTCACCGCACGTGCCGAACCAGCCGCCGATGATAAGGCAGACGCATCAGCCGAAGAACATAAAGGCTATGAACCTCAGCAGATAAATCAGGAGGACAGGGAAGAAAGTAATGCCGCTATCGCCTGGATTTCCGCAAAGGTTCAAAGCATCAGCAGCAAGCTCCCTAATGCCTATAAGGAACTTATTTCCGAAAAGCAGATGAAGGAATACACAATAAGCCTGTTCAAAATCGTCAAGGGCTGGGTTGCCCCGTTCATTACGAATAACATAGCCCCGCTGGTCATGGACATGCTGTCATTTGTGGTCTACTTCCTTATCGTTCCGATTTTTGCCTTCTATATGCTTAAGGATAAGGAAAAACTCCTTTCCGTCTCCAAAAAATACCTCTGTTCGCATGAAGAGGTAACGTCATTCTGGGCTGAAATGAACGTACTCATATCAAAGTACCTGAACGGCAAATGCATACACGTAATCATAATATTCATTGTCAACTGGATAGCCTTCAGCATTCTTAACCTGAATTACGGTCTGCTGCTTGCCCTCGGCGTTGGTCTCAGCGTAATAATTCCGTACGTGGGTATGATCATCATTACCATACCGATTGCCATTATCGGCCTGATTCAGTTCGGACTCAGCAGTGACATGGTATGGCTGGTTGCCGTATACACGGTAATCCAGATTCTGGACGGCTATGTCCTCACACCTATGCTGTTTTCGGAAAAGCTCAACCTGGATCCGTTCTCCATACTGGTTGCAATTGTCGTATTCGGCGGACTGCTCGGATTCTGGGGCGTGGTTCTTGCCATCCCTCTGGCCACCTTTGTAAAAACCATATTCACAAAGTGGCCGGTAAACCATGAATATCTGGAGAGCATAAAGAATAAGACGTAACCTTTATAAGACATCCTCCTTATTTACATAAGGCACAGATGCCGCAGAATACGCAACCGGGCTTTTCAGAAAATCACCTACTGAAAAGCCCGGTTGCCGTTTTTATGAAAGGTAAATACCGGACACGTCAACCGATACGTCAGCTGATGCTTAAATGATTCTTAAATAAGGGAAATTAATCTCAGAAAAAGAAAATAGATGGCAATACTCAAATCACCATACGAATCAAAGGCTCTGCGGATAAGGGAGAATATGGTGCGACTGCGTATAAGGAAGCGTGGTACGGACGGAATGTCTTTAATCATTCCGTGTTACATCATTTTCAGATAATCCCCCGTGGATTTCTGCTTAACGGACTTAACAACCTGTTCAACAAAGGTCTTGGTTATGACCGGCTTTTTGAGTGATGCCGCCAGGGAATCAATCAGATCCACTGCCTCAATGCATTCACCGACGTTTCCAAGTCTGCTTACCACGATATCGGCAAGTTCCCTGGACAGGTCTGTTCCCCTGTTGCTCTCACGCAGAATAAGGAGCTTCGGAAGCTCGGCAATGGATACGGGATGAATGCTCATAGTCACGCCGCTGCCGAGTCTGGTAATAAGGTCGTTCTTTCTGAACTTTGCCATGATTGGGGAAGAAGTGGCGGCAACAATAAAGATACCCTTCTTGTTTTCATGCCATCTGTTGTAAAGATTGAAAATCTCTGCCTCCCAGTCATGAATTCCGGCAACCGCATCGATGTTGTCAAGACAGATGACATCGCAGTCCTCGGCTCCCTGAAGAATGGAAACCGGAGCAGAATCCATGTAATCAGAAAGATCCATGGCAATTGTTGAGAAGCCGCGATCCTGGGCGGCCTTAATGGAAGCGGTCAGCAGATGAGTCTTGCCGCCGTTTTTGGGCCCGTAGAGGTATATAAAATGCTGACTGGACTTGAGATCACCCGAAAGTGCCTCTTTCAGGTAATTATAAGAAACCCGGTTAGAATCGGTTACGTAAAAGGACTCAAGAGTCCCTTCGTACTCACCGTATCCCATTCTTAATGGAATTTGCTTATATTCACTATCGTAACTCAATCTGCTACAAACCCGTTAAAAATAAAAATATTCAATTATCGTTGTGCCGTATACGGAATCTGCCGTTACGCACATGTTAACAAACATTCAGCTTTATATATTGTATTATTAATGTGGTTAACTTCTATAGTTTTTTTATTCTTAACCGATAAATTTTGCAAAATTTGTTGATTAATCTGCACTTTTAGGCTTTTTGTAAAATCAATGTTAACTTTTTTGATTAAAAATTAACTACCATTCTCAGCCGTCAGAGCATCAAAGTAAAAAAAATCCCGCAGTGACGGGTACGGACAAAATCTTTTCTGCCGTACCCATGCTCACTGCGGAATTCAGGAATAAGCCAAAGTACCTGAGGTCTACTGCACTCCGCCGCCGGTCTTGTATCTCTTATTAGGATCGAGCTGCAGACCATTGCTCTTTCTGCGGCCGCGGTCCGCACGCTGAGGTCTGTTTATCTGAACCGGAGCAGCTGAAGGTTCCTTCTGAGCATCGGCAGCAGACTCCTGTGAAGCAGAGGTTTCACCTGCCGCCTCTTTTCCGGATGAGGAAGCAGCTGCAGCAGCTGTTGTTGCTGATGATGCAGAGGCGCCCGTACTCTTTTTGCTTTCATCAGGAATGACAATGATGTTGTCTACCGCACTGTTGAAGTAGAACACGCCGTGAGTATAGGCGTCTCTTTCAAGTGCCTGGAATACGTCCATTACGCTGTCCGGGCTGACGGTTCTCCGGGAAGTAAGGGAATAGACCACGTCCCCGCCCTTGACGTCAACTACCTCGGCTTCGGCAAATCCTGCCTTGAGAAAGTTATTCTTGATGTCCACCATGGTATCAAAATTCGGAGTATTCTTAACCAGAACCACATAGGTGCCGTTCGGTCTCATTCCCAGATTCAGACCGGAAACATCCGAATATCCGTCCAGATATGTCGAAACCTCTCTTTCGGTTCCGCGTTCAGACCTGATTTCAGAAGATGAGGTTCTTTTGGAACCGAGGCAGGTCTTAAGATCTCTGTAAAATTCATCAACCACTTCACTTGCCGTACCTTCGGCAGTCTGTGAATAAATCCTCTTGCCCGTGGCCACGTCGATGAAGTAATAGGTAAACTGCAGCTTACCGTCGTTTGCGGTAAGCAGTGATGCCACCGCAATACCACCGGTATACTTTGATGATGCCGCCGCAATCTTTTCCTGATTTCCGGACATTACGTCGGATATGGACACGGCAGCCATGTCATCAAGATCGTTTAAAGGAAGAATGGTTCTTACCTTTTCCAGATTTCCCCTGGCAATCAGTGCGTCAATGAAACCGTCCCTTTCCCCTGATACGACGATTCTGGCTTCAGCCCTGCTGTCAACGGTTCCCTCATTATCCACGTAATCAACCATGGTTCCCCTGGTCATCCAGATGAGAAGAGGTTCCCTGAGACCGTTCCATACGGTAACCTTTCCGCTGCCTATGAGGTTCTTAACCGCAGCGTCCGAAAAGGATACTTCCAGAAAACCGTCATCGGTTATCTTTTCATTGGCAATAATGCCGTCAACATCAATCTTAATGGTTCCCGGATCGGTGCTTCCGTTACTGAGACCTGAAATCAGCTGATAGAATGCCTCGTCATGAGCCGAATCAAAATCACCGTCAAAAGCGACCCTGTACGTGTATCCGCCATCAGCGGCAGCGACACAGCTGAAAACCGAAGTGCAGGCCAGTGACGCGGCAACCTTTAATGCACCCAGGCATAATCTCTTATTAAAAATCATATCTGTAATTCTTCCAAAATATACGGCTGACCGTTTAAACTTCAGCAAAATGACTACGGGTAATTGTACAACAATCCGGCCCGGGACGCTCAACCGAATTCATCAAAATCATGCACGGGCATTATTACCGAAGCACGGCAGATTAGTCCACACGGCGGTTCCCGGCACTTTATGAACAGACAGAAGTAAATATTCAGAAACAGGCAACCGTAAACAACTTAAAATTATTTCCCTCATATCTTCCGAAAAATATGAAAATCGCATAAAAATTTGTTAGAATGTTCACAATTTATTTTGTTTAATACATGAGGCTTATCCAACAATGGACAATCAGAAATTAAGCTACAAAGATGCCGGCGTAGATATTGATGCAGGCAATGCTCTTGTTGACAACATTAAGAGTGTAGTTAAAAAGACCACCAGACCAGAAGTTATGGGCGGATTAGGCGGTTTCGGCGCTCTCTGCCGTATTCCTGCCAATTACAAGAAGCCGATTCTTGTATCAGGTACCGACGGCGTTGGTACCAAGTTACGTCTGGCCATCGATTTCAAGAAGCATGACACCGTAGGTATTGACCTGGTTGCAATGAGTGTAAACGACCTGGTTGTTCAGGGTGCAGAACCGCTGTTCTTCCTTGACTACTATGCAACCGGCAAATTAAACGTTGAAGACGCAACCAAGGTTGTAACCGGTATCGGTAAGGGTTGTGAACTCGCTGGCTGTTCATTAATCGGCGGTGAAACCGCTGAAATGCCTGGCATGTATCATGTACCTGATTACGACCTCGCAGGTTTTGCTGTTGGCGTGGTTGAAGAAGACGAAATCATTGACGGTTCAAAGGTTAAGCCTGGTGACGCAATCGTTGCCATTGCTTCTTCAGGTCCTCACTCAAACGGTTACTCTCTCGTAAGAAAGGTTCTTGAGGTATCAAAGGCTGATCCTAATCAGAAGATGTCAGACGGCCGTACCCTTATTGACACCCTCCTGACCCCAACCCGCATTTACGTTAAGCCAATCCTCAACCTGATGAAGAGCTGCAAGATTCACGCTCTGGCTCACATCACCGGCGGCGGATTCTGGGAAAACATTCCTAGAGTACTCCCTGCAAACACCAAGGCAGTATGCCGTGAAGACAGCTGGGAATGGCCGGAAGTATTCAAGTGGTTACAGAAGAACGGTAACATTGATACTCACGAAATGTACCGCACATTCAACTGCGGCGTGGGCATGATCGTGGCTCTGGACAAGGCTGATGCTGAAAAGGCAGTTGAAGTTCTGAACGCCAGCGGCGAAAAGGCATGGGTTATCGGTACTATCGAAAACGCAGCCGACAACGAAGAACAGGTTGAAATTATCTAATATCTAATAAGATAATGCAGACATTAAAAACGGAGCCTCGGCTCCGTTTTTTATTATGTTTTACATTATCGGCAATGAATAGAAGTCAGGATTACAGACCTGCTTCCTTCATCTTGCATTCTATGGCCTGAATCAGAATGTGAATAACCTTGATGTGAATTTCCTGAATTCTGTCGGCATAACCGAAATGAGGCACTCTGATTTCAACGTCAGCCATTCCGGCCAGCCTGCCGCCGTCCTTACCGGTAAGAACCACGGTTTTAATGCCCTTGGCCTTTGCCGTTTCCACTGCTCTGATTATGTTCTTTGAATTACCGCTTGTTGAGATACCGAGAAAAACATCCCCGCGTCTGCCGACACCCTCAAGGTAACGGGAAAATACGTATTCATACCCAAAATCATTGGACACACATGAAAGATGGCTCGGATCCGAAATTGCTATGGCTCCGTATGAAGGACGGTTTTCCCTGTATCTGCCGGTAAGTTCCTCAGCAAAATGCATGGCATCACAATGACTGCCGCCGTTACCTGCGGATAAAATCTTTCCGTCATTCTTCAGTGATTCAGCCATAATAACGGCCGCATCCTCTATGGACTTAATGTTATTGTCATCTGAAAGGAATCTGTTCAGAACCTCTGCAGCTTCCGTCAGTGAAGCTTTAATATCGTAACCGTTCATTCTAATCCTCAAAACGAATCATGAAATACCGTAAGGTGATTATGTACTTTATTGTGTTATATGGCAAAACAAAAAAATGTCAGATACATCAAACCATGACATGCGTTAACAATCAATTATTTCTTGGCGCGATTTACCTTTGCCTGCTGCACGCGCTTGTAGACATCATAGAGACTGCTGCGCTTATCAAGCTCATTGATAAGGCTCTCCTCCTTGGCTTCCTGATACTTCATGTACTTCTCGTCCCCGAAAAAATTCGAGCGAAGTGCAATGATACAGTCAGCATCCAACATGTCTTTATCAAAGGTCGGGATCTCTATGCGCTTTAACTTCATCTGATATATGATGTCATCCCCCTCTTCCTCCACTGAAGGGAGAATTACGGGTATCTTTCTGTCGCCGAGAATGAACCCTCTGTCCACGTGTCCGGAACCGGATGTCCGTAATGAGGAAGCGGAATTGAACTCAAACTCACCCTGACCGCCGGTCATTGCCAGAAACACTTCCGCAAGAATTTCGGCGTCGAGAAGCGCGCCGTGTGAGGTACGGGCGGAGGCGTCAACATTAAGCTTTGAACACAGGGCGTCCAGACTTATTCTCTGCCCCGGATATTTTTTTCTGGCTATGTCGAGGGTATCGGTAACGGAACAGATGTTATCAACCTTTATGTTATTGTTGTTAAGTCTGAACTCGTTATCAATAAAGCCCACGTCGAACCTGGCGTTGTGAATTATCAGCTCAGCTCCGGCTATAAAATCGTAGAATTCCTGAAAAACCTCATGGAATCTAGGCTGCGTGGCCAGGAACTCATCGGAGATCTTATGAACCTTATAAGCCTCTTCATCCACGGGTCTGTCAGGATTAATGTAAAGCTGAAGCTTTCTGCCGGTTAATTTTCTGCCGAGCATTTCGACACAGCCTATTTCGATGATACGGTGATCCCCCGGAGTACCGTCTTCGCACTTACCGGTAGTTTCGGTATCCAGAACCACCTTTCTCTGATTCTTCTCTGTATAAATTTCCGCCATTTACCACATCCGTGAGTTAGCCGTTCAAATCCGGTTCAGGTACCGGAAATAATTAAAAAAACAAACTGTTTTTAATCTTTTATGTAATTTTCTACTGTATATAAACATCAATAAATTTCATCATTGAATTACCTATTCTATCCAACTTTAATCTTTATTCAAAGTTTAAATTATCAGATTTTCCATATCCCTGCTCCGTTAAGGAACAGAGACTAATATATAGCTGAAAGAATTTATAATTATTTTCTATTTTGTACAAAATTTAAGAATGAAAAGCATATTTTTATAGACACGCCCGCAAATAATCAAACATATATATACTTTATTGAAATACCATCGTAAACAGGAATGAACATACATGTCCGTTTTCCGGCATTTGAGAAAACGTTTACGCCCGTAATTTAGTTTTTTGCCCGCACCCTGATTTATTTTTAAAGCCGTTCTTAAAATTATATTTTTTATATATCTCCAATTTACCACTTATAAGGAATTTTGAGTTTTAATCATTTTGTGTTATAATTAAAGGATACATCGTAAATATTTTTATAAAAAAGACATGGAAAACGTCAATAACAGCAGGGATTCTGCAACTGATATTCTCAAAGAAGTTACCATCTATACCGACGGCTCATGTCTGGGCAATCCGGGAAACGGAGGCTACTGCGCCATCCTTTTTTACAAGGAACACAAAAAGGTTCTTACCGCCGGATACAGACTGACAACCAACAACAGAATGGAACTGCTGGCAGTCATAACAGCACTCAGCGCACTGAAGATGCCGTGCAGGGTCACGCTGTATTCTGACAGCAAATATGTTATAGACGGTATCACAAAGTGGATATCTTCATGGACGAAGAGAAACTGGAAAAATGTTCAGAATGTGGATTTGTGGAAGAAATTAGCCGCCATCGCATCTAAACATACCATTACATGGAATTGGGTAAAGGGACACGACAATGACATCTACAATAACGAATGTGATGAATTTGCCAGACAGGCAGCACAGGGAGAAAATCTCCTTGAGGACGAGGGGTACCGGAACGTGGTCTAACCTCATCAGAGTCGCTGCCGTATCTCTTGCCATCGCCGGCTGTACCGTAACGAATCATCAGCAGGAACAGTATCTGATTTCTCCTGACGCAAACGCTGCGCAGTCTGACCTCTGTCAGACGCCTACCGACGTGGAAATGAATACCATTAACGGCTATGCGGAAGAACTCATTCACAGCTACAACGTTCATTATAAGAATGAAAACGACGCCCTGAAGGATGCCGGCAACACCAGCAGCCTGTGGGAATATGCCGTTTTTGACATGGATCTTGTCAACCCCAAGCACAAGTACATAACCCAGCAGATAAACGAAGTAAAAAAGAAGCAGAAGTTTTTTGAAAAGCAGCTGGCAAACGGCCATCTTTATCTCTATCACATAGTAAATGAACTCAAAAGCAGGGACATGCCGCTTGAGCTTGCCGTCATTCCAATCATTGAGAGTAATTTCAACCCTCATGCCGTATCTCCTTCAGGTGCCAGGGGCATCTGGCAGTTTGTACCGATTACGGCCCGTAACTTCAAGCTGAAAAAGGATTCAACGTACGACATGCGCAGGGATGTTATTGCCTCCACCGATGCGGCTCTCACCTATTTCAACTATCTGTACAGAATCTTCAACGACTGGAACCTGGCCATCGCCGCATACAATCTCGGCGAAGGTACCGTCATCAAGGCCATCAGGGTAAACAAAAGCCTGAACAAACCTACGGATTTATGGAGTCTGCCTTTACCGCGTTCGGGAGTTAATTACGTGGAGAAACTCCACGCATATACCGATCTTCTGCGAAATGCGAAGCAGAACAAGCTGAAATTCCCGGATATGCCGTACAGACCGGTATTCAAGAAAACCCACATAACACCGGGAACCACCCTCAAAATGCTCTCCGAAAGAACCGGAATTTCCGTGGAAAGACTGAGAAAGCTCAATCCGGGATTTACCAGCGACAACAAGCCGACCACTCTCGTAAATTATGCTCTCATTCCGGTTAACGACATGGATTTAAGGGAAAATTACACACTTGAAAAGGTCAAGAATCCGCCAAAGGAGAGTTACCGGACTCATGCCATAGCTGCCAACATCAAAGCTGAGAAACAGGCCTATGAACAGCTGCTGGCTCAGGCTGAAAATTTAGGGTGCGGTAACGGTTCCGAAATAACACGTAAGGAAGCTGAGATATCCGTACCGGGAGACAAAATCCCTGCTGACGGAAACGGCAGTCAAATGCTTGCCTCGGCAAACACCTCCGCAAAGGTAAAAACCTCCGGAAAATCATCAAATGCAAAAACGGCTTCAGCCAAAAAAGCCGCCAAATCATCCGGCAGGGCGAAGAGCACCGCACGTAAACCAGCTGCGGCAAAAGCCTCAACCGGCAAAAAGACCGGAAGCTCAGGCAAAGCTGCTCAGACCAAAAAATCCGGAAAACAGAAGAAAAATACCGCAGGCAAAAAATAACGGCAGAAGTACTTCGTAAGGAATGCCGGAAGATTCCGGGATTTAATTCCGCGGTTACGTTTCCGACACTTAATAGACAGGATTCCCGGCAGATGCCGGGAATCGTCGTTTCTAAAGAGATTCAAGCTCTCCAAGTATCTTAAGCAGTTCGTCCTCTCCCATAACCTGAACGCCGAGCTTAACGGCCTTATCAAGCTTTGAGCCTGCCGCCTCTCCGGCTATCACGAGATGGGTTTTGGCTGAAACCGAACCTGATACGGTGGCACCGTATCCCTGAAGGATGGCCTTCAGTTCATCACGCTTCATGCTTGCCAGAGTCCCCGTAAGAACTATGGTCTTATGATTGAACGGATTGTCCTTTATCCTTTCCAGGTCGGCCTCATCAGGCTTAACCTTCTGCGGAATAACTCCGGAACCGCCAAGAAGCTGGGATTTCAGCAGATCGTCAATGATAATCTGATTATGCTTTTCCCTGAAGAAGTTGACAATGTGTCTGGCACTTACCTCTCCGATGTCCTTAATCGAAAGAAGTCTGTCAGTATCGGCACTCATAAGCTCATAGATATTCTCAAACTCCCTGGCGAGAATCATTGCGGTATTCTCACCCACTTCCCTGATACCGAGAGCATATATAAACCTGTTAAACGGTCTGGTGCGGCTGTCATCGATGCTGGCAAGGATTTTAACGGCCGCCTTTTCGCCGATGATTTTGGCCTTTTTGGCCCTGCGGGTGCCGTTCTCCTCTCCGGACTCGTCGGGAATGGTCGAAGTGTCATTGGCTTTGTCGTATGAGACGCCCAGCACTTTACCCTTGTTATCCAGAATGTAGAAGTTAGCTTCCGTGAGTTCCGAAAGTATTTTGCTCAGATCCTCATATGAAAGGTTTCCCGTAGTGCTTTCTGCAAGCACCCAGTTCAGTCTTTTTATCTTCAGTAAAAAATCATCCATAGACGCACCTCCGCCTGTGATCAAATGATATTATCAAAGAATAAACCTGTCCAGATCCTCTCTTGAGATCGTATCCTGGAATCTGTTCTTTACATACTCCTCATCGATCAGGATGTGTGTGGTCTCCGGATCGGGAACGTTGAATGAAACGTCTTCAAGGAGTCTTTCCATTACAGTGTGGAGTCTTCTTGCTCCGATATTCTCCGTCTGTTCATTCATCAGATAAGAGATGGTTGCGATCTCTTCAATACCGTCCTC
>CACWVT010000050.1 GCA_902764345.1 uncultured Ruminobacter sp. | reverse complement strand
TGTATGCGGTAAATCCGTTTCTGTTTTTTCAACATCTACAGTTTACACGGTAAATCCACGTTTTGCATTCATTCGTGGAGGTCGTTTCATATTGTCTTTGTACTTGATTTTGCAAATGATCCGGAACTGATAAAACAGTCGTTTTCACGTTATTACAGAACCACAATCTTATCAAGTGAAACGGATCCAAATAAGTTATACGACCTTATAGCGCTCATGGTAAAACATGAGGTATATGCCGACAGCGAAGTAAAGATTTTGGTAAACAAATACCTGAATGGTGAAAAGCGTGAACATTTTGATTTTATCCTTGATTCGTGCGTGGCAAGGTACAATCAATTGGATACAGAATCTCAGGTTGAATTCAAGGGGGCTGCTAAATCCTTTTGCAGAACATATGGCTTTTTAGGTGCAATTCTTCCTTATGGCAATGCTGACTGGGAACGTCTTTCAATTTTTCTGAACTTCCTTGTACCTAAACTGCCATCTCCTTCCAGTGATGATTTCACCAAGGGAATTTTAGAAACAATAGATTTGGAAAGCTACCGTAATGAAGCTAAAGCCACAATGTCCATAATTCTTGAAGATAAGAATACAGAGGTTGATCCCGTACCAACCGGAGGTGGTGGTCGCATCGTTAATCCTGAACTGGATTCGCTTTCCTCTATCATCGCTCAGTTTAATGATATTTTCGGAAATATTGAATGGAACGACGCTGATAATGTTCTCCGGCAAATTCAGGAGATTCCGGGAATGGTGTCTAAAGATGAAAAGTATAGGAACGCCATGAAGAATTCTGATGAGCAAAATGCAAGGATGGAGAGCGAACGAGCTTTACAGAATGTCATTCTTTCTATAATGAAAGATAATATGGAACTGTTCAAACAGTTCCAGGATAATCCTTCCTTTAAGAGCTGGCTCTCAAACATGGTGTTTAATCTGACCTACAATCACGAAGGGAAAATTTTCGAACCGAGCAGAACAAACTGACACACTATATATTGTGGTGTTTCGCATGGTATCGTTACATATATTTAAACACCAAGCAAACACCATTCTTTTGCAGAAGTGCCGTAAATCCGCGGTTTACGGGGCATATAAGTTTTCCTTCTCGATGAACCGGAAAATGCCGGAAAATAATATCCGGCTGTTTTCCGGGGGGAAAAGGTTACTGTTTCTTTTTATTGGTATCCGTATCCTTAAATGAAGTGATCGTTTTCAGATCATGAGGAATAACCGGAATTATTTCGTGTTTCTTAAGATACTGTCTTACCAGATTGGCATCGCTCCCGTACTTTCTGAGAACCTCTTTTCCCTTTAGTTTTTTGAAGCCGTCCTTGCCCTTAAGCACGTAGTCTGTGGTGAGAATTCGGTACTTCCCGTCTTCTACGACAGGAGCGGCCTTGCCGTCATCGCCGACGATCATAACGTCTGATACAACCGGTGTTGCGGTGTTGTTGATGGCATAGCTGAAGCCGTAGCCGCAGGGAATACCTCCGTCTCTGGACGTGATGTCATCGTTGACGTAGGATACGACCTGATTCAGCACCTCGATGAGCTCGGTACCGGTGAGTTCAATTTCCACAATCTCATTGTTAAACGGAGTTATGGCCATAAGCTCAAGATCGGTAAAGTCCCCCTGTTCCAGATCGACTCTGTACATTCCTGAATTGCCCAGATAAACTGACGCTCCTGTTCCGTCAAGATACATTCTTCCGAAGGCCTTGCAGGTTTCTGAACCGTATGGATTAGGTGTGTCCTTGATGAGACAGTTATCGGTAGGGTAGCGGGTGGTGCACAAATCCTGTGTGGCTCTGCCCAGATATTTGAAATTCTCCCTGATTTTGTTTCTGTACGGTTCCAGGGCTTTGGTCATTTCAGCGTTAGGTGAAGCTTCCACAAAAGGATTGTCTTCGGCACTGATAATTTCCTTTATTCTGGCAGCGGCAGCCTTCTGCGCTTCGGCGGTGACATTGTCACCCTTAAGGGTGGCGGTTGCCGACCACAGCGGCAGTATCGGTGAACCGGAACATTCGGTTACGTTGCCTTTTTCGTCAAATGTAACCTTCAGGTCACCGATAAGCTTGCCGTATTCGAATGCCTGAACCACGCATATCTTATTGCCAGATGCATTCTTTCTGGTCATTGGATATACGCATTCACCCTTGATGCCTCCGGCCCTGAAATCTCCGCACAGGCTGTGAGAGTCACCGCCTATAATGATGTCTATGTCATTGAATTTGGCAGAGTTGATTCGGTCATCCAGTATGCCCTGATGTGATATAAGCACATGAATGTCTGCCTTTGAGGCATTTTCCGCGGTCATGGCATTGATGAGAGGAACTGTATCCTTAAATGACATGTCCGGATCAGGAGATGAACTCTTTAGAATTTTGTTGGCAGTGGTAACGGCATAGAAAGCCACGTTGCGTCCGTTGATCTTTCTGATGACCTGCGGGATCCCGGTGTCTTTGACGGGACTGTCCTTTCCTACTGTAAGATCCGAATTTATCATAACGCTCTGCGGACTGAGTTTTTTCATGTAATCCATGTATTCGGTGATACCTTTGCCGCCGTGGTCGAATTCATGATTGCCGAGCATGTAGTAGTCGGTTCCGAATACGCCGTGAACAACGGCGTCAGCTTCACCGTGGAAATTGTCATAGTTTGAGGCATTGCCGGTTATCTGGTCACCTGCGGAAATCAGCAGTACGTCCGGATTACGTCTGCGGGTCTCCTCAATGATGCTTTTTAAGGCCTCCGGACCTCCGGCTTTAACCCTAACCAGACCTTCCGGTACCCTCAATGACATGGAAACAGGATCAATGTAGGAGTGCATGTCATTTACGTGAAGAAATTCCAGTGAATAGTTCCCGGAAGACTCTGTTTCTGCTGTCTTTGCCTGAATCACGTTTTCTGTCGGGGCTGTTGCGGCCTGTTCGGTTTTTACCGCCGCGGCTGTTGCCGGTTTTGCAGGTGTGGCCTTTGCTGAGGATTCAGCCGGGAGGTTGTCGCCGCAGGCTGATATCATAAGCGCCGCAGCCGGAATAAGTGCAAGTCTTGCTGTTGTGTTCATTTTCATCCTGTACATCCTGTATTTTTCGTTTATATGTCGTGATTATGCGATTTTAGCCGGAGACTGTCCTTTATCTCTCCGGCCGTATGCGGTATTCGTTGTTGTAGTCCTGGATAAGTCTTTTGGTGATTTCCTTTTCCGGTTTGCTGATGATGAACTTGGCATTACCGTAGTCTTCCTGTCTGCCCTGACTGAGAACAAGAATGTTATCGGCTATGTGTTTGATGAGCCCAATGTCGTTGAGGCAGATGACAAGGGCAGTTTCCTTTTCCTCCTGACAGTCCAGCAACATGTTCAGACAGTGAGAGCGCAGCTGCGCATCTAGTTTTTCAATGTTGGAGTCGACAAGCAGAATTTCCGGTTCCATAACCAGGGCTCTGGCAAATGCCAGTCTGAGCATCTGATTCGATGTCAGAAATCCCGGGTGACTGTATTTTATGCTTGATGACAGACCAACGTACTCAAGAATCCTGTCTATGCGGTAATCGCGCTGTACGGTGGAGTAGTCCGTATTGATTTTCAGTGGCTGCTCCAGAATGAAGTTTACCCTTTTGTGCGGGTTAATGGCGTTGTTGTAGTCTGAAGAGAGCAGACGGATGAAGCCGACTCTGTCTCTGCGTTCGTAGTCCTTCAGCGGTTTGCCGTATACCAGCACCTCACCGGTGTGTGGAATGTCCGGATTGTTCAGAATGTGCAGCAGGCTGGACTTGCCTGAACCAGCATCTCCGGTCAGTACCAGCGTTTGTCCCTTTTCCAGAGTAAAGTTGATATCCTTGAGAATCTCCACTTTTTTACGGAAAAATAGATATTTACGGTTTTTTATGGTGAGTCCGAGATTCTTAACCTGAAGCAGGGGAATATGTTTATTTTGATTCATTATCCTTCTCCATGTTAAGCGGATAGTAACACCTGAAGAACCCGTTTTTCGTTTTGACAATCGGCGGCATGGTATTGCATTCGCGATCGGCATGCGGACATCTAGGCCCCAGCGGACAGCCTATAGGTGTCTGCGTGAATTCCGGAGGATCGCCTTTGAGAACGTCCAGCTTCATTTTTAGCTTAACCTGCCTGTTGAATTCCGGTATGGCATTGATCATTGATTGGGTAAACGGGTGGTGCGGGCAGTTGATTACCTGTTCCTTCGGCCCGCTTTCAACAATCTGACCGCAGTAGAGCATCTTAATGGTATCCATTAGGTTGGAGGCCGGACCAAGGTCATTGGTGACGTACAGCATGGTGCCCTTGCTGTTTTCCACGTAGCTGTGGAACAGCTTAAGTATCTGAACCTGAGAGGTGCTTGTCATGCCGCTTATCGGGGAGTCGGCAATGAGAAGCTTCGGTTTTCTTGAGAGTGCCATGGCTATGATAATCTTCTGGCACAGAACCTCTGACAGCTGGTACGGCAGGGCTCTTAAGATCTGCTTGGTATTTTTTATGCCTACCTTGTGCAGAATGTTGTTTACTGCCCTGAACCTCCAAAACGGCCAGCGATACCATTTGTCGTCAAAGCAGTGACTTCCGAGTGAGGCTCTCATCTGTACGCCTATCGGAAGTTCCGGATCCAGACTTGCGCGAGCTTCCTGGAAAATGATTGCCACTTCACTGCTGAGGATTTTGCGGCGTTCGGCAACACTGAGATTTGTGAGATCCATGTCTCTGAACTTGAAGTAGTCCATGGTCACCTTCATGTCGTGACCGTACATACCCATGATGGCGTTGATGATGAGACTTTTGCCGGAACCTGAGCTTCCGACAAGACTGCATATTTCCCCGTCGTTAATCATCAGGTCAAAGTTTTTGCAGACCTGTATGTACGAGGTTTCACTTCTGAGCTGTATGGACAGATTTCTGATATCAAGCAGCATCGGCCACCCCCGTATTGAGTACGCGGCAGATTCCGTGTCCTACCAGCTGAATTGAGGCAATCAGCACTATCATGGCCACTCCGGGAATGATGGCTTTTGACGTACTGACGTAAATGATGTCGATACCTGAAGCCAGCATGTTGCCTAGTTCCGGAGTAGGGGGCTGCGCCCCGAATCCCAGATATCCCACTGCCGCAATGTCTATGATGGCAATGGATATGCCCTGTGACATGTTTGAGATTATGGTGCTGAGAATGTTCGGCAGAATGGTTGTGAAGGTGAGATGCAGACGTGATGAACCGTCTGATATTTCCGCTCTGACGTATTCTTTTTCCAGCTCCTTCTTTGCGGCACAGTAGCTCTCATGAATGAATCTCGGCAGCAGTGATACACCGATGGCAAGAGCTGCGTGCGGCAGACTTGCTCCCAGTATGCCGATGGTAATGAAGGCGATAAGTATTGAAGGAATGGAGAACAGTATGTCGAATATGTGGTGAAGTACTCCTTTGCGTGTCCTGCTGCGGGACATTGCGCTCATGAGGCCGAGCGAAGTTCCGATTATCAGGGATGAAAAGCAGGCAAGAAATGCGTATTTGGTGGTGTTCTGGGCGCCGATGAGAAGACGTGACAGGAAGTCTCTGCCGAACTCGTCCGTTCCCAGGAAGTGATGAAGATTACCCCTGTCACTCCAGGACGGAGGCAGCAGTCTTTCAGCCACATTCTGAGTCAGTGGATCAAAGTTCACCCATATCGGCAGAATGAAAATAACGCATATGCAGAGTATCAGCGTATAGAGACCAATCATGTCCGTGGTGCTCTTTTTGTAAATTTCCCACGCGATGTCCTTGTCGGACTGAATTTCACGTGCTTCTCTGTTTAAGTCAAACATGGCGTTTCCTGTTCTTGTCAGCCGTGGGTCAGGCGGGTTCGGTTAATTACCAGCGTACTCAGAATGTCCAGGGTAATGTTGAGAAGTAGGAAGCTGGTTCCCAGTACAAATGTTGTGGTTTCTATGATTCTGCCGTCAGAATTGTTTATGCTCTGGGTAATCCATAATCCGGTGCCCGGCCAGTCAAATATTACTTCTACCAGAATGCAGCTTGAATAAAGGTTACATATGATGATGTTAAGCTTCTGGACAATGTCCGGAAGAATGTTTCTGAGAACATGGTGTACACCTATGTCAAAACGGCTTTCTCCGCGGCAGTATGCCGCCTTTATGAAGTAGTTCTGCGTAAGGTTGATTGTGGAACGGCGGGTAATGCGGGCAAAAGTGGCGCACGGTACAAGACTGAGACTTATAAGAGGCAGGGCAAGGTGCTTCAGCATGTCGATTATTATTTCATTGTTGCCCTGAATGAATACGTCTATGACCAGAAAGCCGCTGTATCTCGGAACATCATACAGCATGGAGATGTTTCCCGTGGTAGGAAAGATCTTGATGTATATGCAGAACAGCAGAATGAATATCTGGGCACTCCAGTATACCGGTACGGAGCTGCCGAGAAGACAGAAACCGTAAACGAATTTGTCAACGACACTGTGATGATTCAGACCGCCGACTATGCCCAGAAAGATGCCGACGCAGAATGATACTGCAAGTGACAGCAGCAGAAGCTCGATTGTCGGCGGGAAAAACAGCTTCATTTCCTCAATGATCGGCATGCCGCTTTCGGTACTGTTGCCGAAGTTGAGGGTTACCAGATTGCCTGCATAGTGGATGTATTCCGGAACGATTTTGTTAATCTCGACGTCACCGAGTCTTATGTGAGCCCAGAACAGTATGAGTGTCAGAATGAAAAGTGTTATGAAGAACAGTTCGAGCTTCTTGATGAGGAAATCTATCATTTTTTATCCCCCTCATGCTTTATGCGTGCGTTTATGAAAGATACGCCGCCGTAAGGGGTTGGCTCAAGACCTTCCACGTATTCCATGGCCACGAAGAGGTTAAGGTTGTATATGAGCGGGTAGACCGGCATTTCGTTTACCAGAATGTTCATGATGTATTTCTGCAGACGGATTGCGTCAGGATCGTTCTTGTCGAGATATGACAGATCCTCATACATGTTTTCCACGGTATCGTTGCACCATCCGGTATAGTTTCCGGTATAGCTGATGTTGGAACTGAGTGATGAGCGTCTGCGGTTGTTCTGTCTGCAGGAAATCATCTGATAGATGAGACTTTCTGAGTCGGAGTACACGTTCACGATGGCAAGATCGAACAGTCCCTTCTTGATGCGGTTCTGTCCCTGATTTGTACGGTACGTCTTTATTCTGGCCCTGAGCCCCTTCTTCTCAAAATTTGATTTTAGGAACTGCGCTATCTTGGAGTGTGCGGTGTTGGATATCACGTTTGACTGGAAGATGGTGATTTCAAGCTCCTGCTGTTTAAGCGTTTCGTAGGCCTCAATGTATTCCTGTCTGCTAAGCTCATGGGCAAAAAGATCGTGGCCGGGTTCCGGCAGGTCTTTTTTCGGAATGGCGTAGTCAGGAATGTCCTCGTTAAACATGTTGACGAACTTGTCTGATTTCTCGTATGTCAGCGGTTTGACGTCTGCTTCTCTGAGAAGTTCGCGTTCAACGTCCTTTTCCGATGTGGTTCGGTCGGAGGCTGAGGCATTGCCTTTCTGAATCTTTAGAAAGTTTGACGGGTCCTCATCGAAAAGCTCAACGATGTAGTGTCCCTGATCAAAGAACACGGATCTGTTAAGATCTTCAAGACTGAACATTGAAGACAGTGTTCGTCTCAGGGCTCCGGTACTGAGGTAAGGTTTTTTGGTATTGTAGATGATGAAAGTACCGTTCAGTGTGTTCTTTCTGATGAGATTGAAGTCCTTTGGAACCTTCTGCAGAAAACTCATCTGGCTGGCCGTCGGATTACTGATGATATGACACTCACCGGTAAACATTTTGTAGAGAAGCTTGTTTGCACGGTATGAGTTGGTAAGAATCAGATTGCGTATTTCCGGCCTGTGTCCGTGATATTCAGGAAATCTTTTGAGTTTTACGTATCGTCCGCGGAGAAAATTGTACTGGGTGTAAGGGCCGGTGCCTATGGCATAGTGATCGATTGTTTCCTTTGGCAGGTTCTTCTTAAGGATGGTGTCTGCATATTCCTTACTGAGAATCACCGAATTGTCGGTGGCTAGAAATGACTGCAGAAGATTGGTTGGCTGCTTCAGCCTGAATTCTACCTTGTATGGTCCCACGGCTCTGACGCTTATCAGGTTGTTCACGATATCCATGTGGGATATGTATGGAAAATCCTCGAGAGGCCTGTAGAAGGGATTATCTTTGTTGATTATGCGGTCAAAGCTGAAAACCACGTCCTCTGCGTTCAGTTTTCTTGTCGGGGTGAAGAACTCGTTACTGTGGAAGGATATGTTTTTCGCAATGTCGAACACGTATATGGTGTCGTTGTGGTAGATTCTTTCGAGTGTACCCACTGCGCTTCTGGTGGCCTTGGTCTGAGGATCGATGCTTAAAAGTCTGTCATAGACCGCAAACGAGATTGAGGAGGCCATTGATGAAATCGGGTGACGCTGCGGATTCATGTGGGAGATGTTTCTCTCTGAGCAGTATATCAGACTGTCCCGGTTTATTCCCTCAGAGGCGGAGGCTTCGGCTCCGGCCAGCAGGGACATGCCGAGCAGTACCAGCAATGGCAGAAAAACAAAAATTCTCATGAAAAGCAACAATCCGTATAAAAAAGTAATATATGTCGTTTTTGGAACACACTTTTAACTATCACATTTTATCAAAAAATATGTCATGCCCTCAATTTGAGGACTGTTTAATTGCATAAATTTAGACATCTGAGCAGGTTTGCGAATGCTGAAACCTTTTGTTATGGTCTGTTTTGCGTGTTTTATTGTATGATGGAACGGTTCATGGAACGTATTACGGACCTCAGAACATTGAAGCAGAGGAAATAATTTTCAGAATCATATCACTGGAGAGGGGAATTATGGCAAAAACTGGGGCAACCGGCATTACAAGGATCATTAAGGCCGGAAAGTACAGCATGCAGGGGCTTAGGGCGGCTTTTGTAAACGAGGCGGCTTTCAGGCAGGAAAGCATTCTGGCCGTAATCATGATTGTGGCTGCGGTTTTTCTGTCTCGTGATGTGAACGGTTTTAATCCGTTATGCTTTACTGCTCTTATCAGCGGACCTTTTCTTGTAATGACCGCAGAAATCATAAATTCCGCACTTGAGGCAGTTGTGGATCGCATTGGTGATGAGTACCATGAGCTGTCCGGAAGGGCAAAGGACATGGGGTCAGCCGCAGTATTCATTGCACTCACATATACCGTTATTACCTGGATGCTCATCATCCTTCATGTCTGCACGGATCTTTTTTGATGAGAGATGAAAGTACTCGGGAAAAGAGTGTCCGGGATGCGAAGCCCTCAGATGACGGGAGTGATATTGAAAAGATTCCGGAAGTCATAAAGCTTCGCAACAGGCAAAAGAGTGCCAGACTCGGAAAGGTGTTTCTGTTTATTCTGGCACTGAGACCGATAATAACCGGTTTTCTGACAGACAGGGAGTTTAAGAGCTATCTCCTTAGTTTTGACTACAGCGCTGAGGATATTGCCGATACCATTATGCCTCTCTGTTTTCTTTTATGCTGGCTGGTTTTCAGAAATTACCGCATAGGCTATGTTGCTGCATTCGCCATTTTCGTGAGCGTCATTCTGCAGCTTTATCAGAATCCGTGGATGCTGAGCATCAATCCGATAATAAACGGTTACTTTATCTGTATTGCAGTGGTTGCTTACGGCGCACACAGTCAGGGAGTCGTGGAGCGGATGAAGGTCATTTTCAGGGGACTGGTGTGAAAAAACATGCTCCTGTCTGCCGCAATGACGGAAGAGAATGTATATCATTGAATCTTTGAATCTGCATGGTACGTGAAGTGCGGTTTATCAAATGTGTCGTATGAATAATTACGTGGAAAGTTAATCATGAATCTGAAATCACGAATGTCCTCGTTTTACTCCGGAATTAAGGAAAACAGGACTGAGTATGCGGAAGAATATAATCACGATTTGCCATTGCCGGATCTTTATTCCTATACCGGAATGGTAAAAACATTTGACAGAGAACGTGGAATTTGTCTTATCGAGGAAATCTCCGATGTCAAAAAAGCAGTGAGAACGGGGAAAGTATGGAGTATTTCGGCCGGGGAGCTTGGCGGATTTTCTCCGAATCGTGGCGATTTTGTTTATTTTATGAAAAACGGAGAATCCATTCATGGGGTTCTTCCCATGAATCTTCGTGAGCTTCTGAAGTCTCCGTGTCCGGAATGCGGCAGGAGAGATTATGTTCCCGGAAAAGATGCATTATGTCCGCACTGCGGTTACAGGTTTGACTCTGAAATCCGTGAGCGTGGAATAATTGAGCATGGCAGGGATGACGATTCCGCCTACAACTGTCTCGCCGGTACGTTAGCTGACAGATTTTGTCCCGTCTGCGGAAGAAAAGCCTGGAGACGCGGTTATCGTCAAAGTTTATACTGCCGGTACTGCGGCTACACATATAAATCCAACCTGATGTATTACGTATTCATTTTTCTTTTTATCTGCGTCGGTATTTATTTCTCTTTAAGGTTTGGCTGAGTGCCGTTGTAACAGAACGCTGTCTTGATTTTGTCATTGTCACGCATATTTGCCGGATGTTATTTAACTGTCATGATTCATCGATCCGTGGCAGGTGCCATGAAAACGTTGAATACGTTTCGGACATCGACTTTCCACGACATTTCGAGTTCCTCCGGGGCAGTAATTTGTATGCAGTGAACACACGTCTAACCGTCGCAAATACATTAATGTGATAATTCTCGAAAAATTGGCTGTTAATTGATCGGTTTTTTCATGATAATTTCCCTGTTTATTGAATAATACGATCAATAAAAAAGATGTGAATAATCGCATCGTCAGCAGTTGAATTTTATTCAGAACGATGCCATGTATTAATTGTGGAGCCGGCAGTTGCCTGCCGTGACGTTTTGTTATTGCATTTCAGAGGATGTTAAGGAGTCCGACAATGGAATTCAGTCAGTTTTTTGAATGGCCGTACATCATTTATTCTTTGATGATATTCACCGGATTTCTGATTTTTGCCATTCAGGCTTTTATTTCTTTTATCGGTGTAGGAATTGAAACTGATGGTGACGGACTGAGTGATCTCGGTTCATCAGATTTTTCGGTCAGATTTATTTCTCTCATGACCGTTGCATCCTTTGCTATGGTCGGCGGTACTTTCGGTCTTTATGCCAATATCAAAAGCGATAGTTTAATCCTTGGTATTCTTGTTACCCTGATCGTCGGTTCTGGAATGGCTTATCTTGTTTACAAGATTAAGTCCACTCTGTATAAACTGCAGAGTAACGGTATTGTCAAGATCTCCAATGCTGTGGGCAAGACCGCCAAGATTTATATCACAATAAAGCCCGGTCAGGCCGGACAGATCGAGGTCGGCGTTCAGGGCAGACGCAAGTATCTTGATGCAGTAGCGATAGACAGTTCCGCTGAATATGCTACCGGTACTCTGGTCAAGGTCGTTGACGTAAAGGATGGAGGCATCCTTGTCGTGGAAAAGGCTGATTAAACCTCATGAAGGGATGAGAGTCTCTTTTTATGAAGAGACTCTCCCGAACGTCGCATTTGTCTGATTGTTCATGATGTATTTTTTCTATCTGTTTTAAGGAATGTTCAGATGCATGTTTCGTACATTCAGGAGAGTTGTTGTCTGAATGTTTGACGGGGGAAATCCGTGGACGCTGTAGTTTGGCTTGTTGCCGTTCTTTTAACTGCGGTTTTTTTGGTTGTGCTGTTTTTGGTCTGTTGTCCCAGATGTCCGGAGAACAGAGTCCTTGTAATTAGTGGATTGTTTGCCTCATTCGGTAAACACAGCTGCAGATGTGTCACGGAGGGCAGGGCTTTCGTGTTTCCTCTGTTTCAGACATGTGAGCAGATGCCCCTTGGCCCCGTAAGAGATTCCGTCCCTCTTATCTGTAATACTTCTGACGATGTCAGGGTAAAAACAGAGGTTGGATTCGTTTACGGTGTTTCTTCAGAAGAGGAGCTTATGTACAAGGCTGCTGAAATTGCCGTTATGACTAACGATGACGGGCACGTTGACAGCGTTGTGCACATGGCTCTTTCCGGAAGTCTGCGTCAGGCAGTTGCCTCAATGACTTCGGATGAGTTAACGGGGGATATCTCTAAAGTTAAGCAGATAATACATGCAGAGGTGGAAAAGAATCTGAATATTTTCGGGCTGTCACTGAGCGGGCTGGACATCGTAAAACTTGAGGTTGGTGAATTGGGAGTTGACGATAAGACTGCCGATTTCAGAAAACTGGATCTTCAGCGGAAACGGGATCTGCTGGCGGACTCCATAAAAAACATGGAGTTTCGGGAAAGTCGCAGGGCGATGAGACAGCTTCTTGAGCTGGAGGATGAACTTAACAGACTTTAATCAGTCTGAGTATTCCGTAAGTCTGACTGTGCTGTCTCTTGGGATTGGACTTCTGGCAGCGGTAGGGAGCGGATGCGTGTGCGTGTAATGTTTTTTATTGGTGACTGATAGCTATGTGGATAATCATTGCTTACGTAGTTATACCGCTCATTGCTGGTGTAATTGGTTTTAAATGCTATCGAAAGTGTCCTGCAGACAAGATTATGGTTGTTTTCGGCGGGACTCCGTTTGGTAAAGGTTTTTCTTCCAGATGCATTCATGGTGGTGGTACTTTTGTATGGCCTCTGATTCAGAAGTTTGCCTTTCTGGATCTGAATCCAATGACGCTGAATGTTCCGTTAAAAGATGCTCTGACCGGTAAAAATGAGTATGTCGATGCGGAAGCTGAATTTGTTATCCGTATATCGTCAGATGAAGATGGCATGCGGAACGCTGCAGACTGCCTGCTGGATATGTCCCGGGGCGAAATAGAGAAAATGGCGGCTAAGGTCATTATCGGTATGTTCCGGCTTGCGCTTGCATCGGCTACTGTCGAAGAGGTAATGCGTAACAGGATGCAAATGGAGTTCAGAATTCTTTCCATGACCAGACCGGAGCTTGAAAAGATTGGAATTAATCTCACGAGAGTAACACTCAATGAATATTCCGTTTCAAGCAGTGAAAACGGTGAAGCGGCGGTGACGGTTGAGAATAACGTTTGATCAGTGGCTTTACTGAGGTATTACGTAAAGATGCTGAAGGAGGAACGTGCGGTGTTATGCGTGTTCCGGAATGTGCAGGCAGGAATACGCAGTCTGAGCTGACAGTTGGATTGTTTTTTAAGTTTTTCTGTGTTTTCCCTGATAGCGGGATAAACACATATGTGTGTAATGTTTATTATTAGAGGAATAAATCAATGGGTGTAATGTTTGCTGGTATAGCAGCAGGTGTAGTTATACTGTTCATGCTGATAGCATTTGTTGTTAACAGATATCGTAAGTGTCCGTCAGACAAGATTCTTGTTGTGTTCGGTAAAACTTCGTTTGGCGGTGGTAATTCTTCCAAGTGTTTCCACGGCGGTGGTACTTTCGTATGGCCTCTGATCCAGGATTACGCATATATGAGTCTTACCCCGATGACCATCAACATTCCGTTAACCGGTGCTCTGTCTCTTCAGAACATTCGTATCAACGTTCCTTCAAGCTTTACCATTCAGATCTCTCCTGAAGAGGATATAGTTGGTAATGCTGCAGACTGTCTGTTAAACCAGGATGTTGATCAGATTGAAGATCTTGCCAGAAACATCATTACCGGTCAGCTGCGTCTTACCGTAGCTTCATTAACCATTGAGAAGATTAACAGTGACCGTGAGGAATTCCAGTCAAAGATTCGCATGAACGTTGAACCGGAACTCAATAAGGTTGGTCTGAAGCTTATTAATGTTAATATCACCGATATATCCGATGATTCAGGGTATATTGAAAGTATCGGTAAGAAGGCAGCTTCCGAAGCTCTGAACACTGCAAAGGTTCAGGTGGCCGTTCAGGAAAAGATCGGTTCCATCGGTGAATCTGAAGCCAGAAAGGATAAGGATATTCAGGTTGCCAACAACGATGCTTCCGCACAGAAGGGTATCAAGAAGGCTGAAGCTGAAAAGCGCTGCTACGTGGCTGATCAGGAAGCTCAGGCAATTCAGGGTGAAAACTCAGCCAAGCAGACCGTGGCTCTTTCCAATGCCGAACTGAAGGTTATCGAAGCCGAAGCCTTCCGTAAGGCGGAAGTTGCAAAGCGTGAAGCCGAAGTTGAAATTCAGAAGGCTCAGTACGCCGCAGAAAAGCAGCGTTTGAATGCTGCAGAAGTTGCTAAGCAGGAAATTGACAAGCAGAAGATCATCATCGATGCAGAAGCTGCCGCAGAAAAGGCAAGACAGATTGCACAGGGTGACGCAGACGCAATACTCTTCAAGTATAAGGCTGAAGCAGAAGGTCAGAGAGCACTGCTTGAGGCTAAGGCTGAAGGTTATAAGAGACTGGTACAGAGTGCCGGTGATGACGTAAGCGCTGCTTCAACACTCCTCATGATCGAAAAACTCCAGGATATCGTAACCCTCCAGACCGAGGCTATCCGCAACATCAAGATTGATAAGGTTACCGTATGGGATCGCGGCAACGGAGAAGGTGACGGTAAGACCTCTACTGCAGATTTCCTGTCAGGAATGGTTAAGAGTCTTCCTCCGCTCCATGACGTTGCTCAGATGGCCGGTCTCAAGCTTCCTGCGTACCTCGGTTCAGTGGGGTCAAAGGACGATCCTGCTCCTGCAGCACCTAAGCCACCAAAGGCTCCTAAGGCTGAATAATAATCTTTTACAGTGATTTGAAAAACAGGAAGGCGTACCGTTACGGTGCGCCCCAAATTTTGCGAGTTTTAACCGATCTAGTATAAAAATTAGTTTTATCAAAATCCCTCGAGAGAGGGATTTTTCAATTTCTAGAGTTTTTCGTAGTCG
>CACWVT010000049.1 GCA_902764345.1 uncultured Ruminobacter sp. | reverse complement strand
CGTTGATTTCTTTTGTCTTCTGCTCATAAACTTCCCTCATGTTCTCAGGAAGTCCCTTGGCCTTGATAAGATCAGGATGATATTTTCTGATCAGTTTCTTATACTGTCTCGTAATCTCATCAGGCGTTGAAGAGCCGGTTACGCCGAGAAGAGACATGGCTTCATCGTATTCGCTCGAATAACCGTAACTTCTTCCTCCGGCATGATGTGAATCGGAGCCGTAGCCGTAACCGTAGCCAGAGCTGTAGCCGGAACCGGAGCTGCTGCCGCTATTTGACTGATATGAGTAGCTTTTGAAATTGTGAGGACTCATTTCACGGATCAGTGCGTCAACATCAATGCTGTTGAATCCGAATGCATAAGCCACTATGTTGATTCTTTCCCTTTCGGCTTTTTTGATTTCACCGTCAGCAATAGCAATGTATACCAGTATTGACAGCACGCTCTGAAGGAAACTCATCTGTCCTGCAGCTACATACTTTATGTATGATATGTCCCTTTCAGGATCATAGTTCTGAGCTTTGCCGTTGTTAAAGGCATTAATGAACAGTGAACGGTGTGCAGGATCAAGCTGCTGAATGATGTTTTCGGCCTGATTGATCTCCTGTCTGGTTATTACGTCATTACCTCTTGCCACGTAACCGACAAGACGCATAATTGCAGTGGTTACGTCAATGTCATTGATTGGATTTCTGCCGAAACCCGCTTCTTCAGCTCTCTGACGTTTAGTTTTTGCATTATTGGAATCCGTAAAATGCAGGAATACACCGATGATAACAAGGATTACCACCACAATGGTTATCTGGGGAAACATTCCTGCCAGCACCAGCAGACCAATAAGTGTCAGACAGCCGCAACCGCAACCGCCGTTATCTTCCGAACTCATTATAAAGTACCCTAATGTTTTTAATAATTCTGCAGTAATATCTCCTGCAGGCTTTCCAGACGCTATTATATAATAGTTTGACGCATATTTTATACATTAGTACGCATTAGTAACGCATCAGAATTTTGGTGATTATTATCTGTACAGCAGGTGCAGACACATATAATGATGAAAGTCCGGTATGCCGTTTCAGCACGGAGATCGGATATCCTGACGGTAACCTTGATAATATGCGCACTCCGGATACTTTGCCCTCAATGATCTTCAATCGTCCCCGGTTATTGAAGCTACGCAAGAAATGAACCTTTACTGGGACATATTTTTTGTGTACGCAGGGCTCGGGTGCTACCATTATCTTAACCATTGGAATACAGAATGATGAGCAGACCCATGACGTCTGCCATTATTGCATCAGCTGATGCCTTTCCGTATAAGTATGATTAGTTTTAAAAGCGTTAAGTAAGACCATGCCTAAATCTTTCAATATTTCCAACCAGCTTCTGGCAATCAAGAAAACAACAGCTCTGATTCTTGCCGGAGGAAGAGGCTCCCGTCTTAAGGAGCTTACCGATATCAGAGCAAAGCCTGCGGTACACTTTGGCGGGAAGTTCCGCATTATCGATTTTGCCCTGTCAAACTGTCTAAATTCCGGTATCCGAAAAATGGGGATCATGACTCAGTATAAATCGGATTCCCTGCTGTGCCACATCCAGGACGGATGGACTTTTCTGAATAATAATCATATGGGGGAATTTGTCAGGGTTCTTCCTGCTCAGCAGAGAATCGATGAAATCCACTGGTATCAGGGCACTGCCGATGCCGTGTATCAGAATCTTGACATTCTCCGTTCCTATGACGGAGATTACGTTCTGATACTGTCAGGCGACCATGTGTATAAGATGGACTACTCCGTGATGCTCATGGATCATATCAGAAGTATCTGCCCCTGCTCCATCGCATGTATTGAAGTTCCGCGTGAGGATGCTTCGGCATTCGGATGCATGCAGGTCGATGAGAACAACATGATCGTCGACTTCATTGAGAAGCCTCAGAACCCCCCTGCCATTCCCGGAAAGCCTGATAAAACACTGATATCAATGGGCATATATATTTTCGAGACCTCCTTTCTTTTCAAGCTTCTTGATGAGGACAACAAGGATCCTTCGTCATCTCATGATTTCGGTAAGGATATCATTCCGAAAATAGTGAAACAGGGATATGTTCACGCTCATAATTACGAAATGAGCTGTGTCCGCAACAGAGCCAAGCAGCAGATATGCTACTGGAAGGATGTGGGAACGGTTGACAGCTTCTGGGCCGCCAATCTGGATCTCACACAGGAATATCCGGATCTTGATATATACGATACTTCCTGGCCTATATGGACCAAGGGAGCACAGCTGCCCCCGGTTAAGTTTATCCGAGACCCGGAAAAACGAACTTCCGTATCCGTCAATTCGGTTATATCCGTCGGATGCGTCATTTTCGGTTCAGAGATATATTATTCCGTTCTGTTTAATTCCGTCAGAGTTGAGCCTGAATGTCATCTGGAACAGGTGGTGGTCTTTCCTTCTGTGGTAATCAGCAAAGGCTGCCGCATACGAAAAGCCATCATTGAGAGAAACTGCGTACTTCCTCCGAACATGGAAATAGGCTATGACGAGGAAGAGGATCGCAGGCATTTTCATGTATCGCCGAAGGGTGTTGTTCTGGTTACCGGAGCAATGCTTAAAAAGCTGAAAGAAGACCGACCTGATCTTTTTGCAGATCTGTCCCGCTAATGTACGGCCTCTGCTGTTTTTTTACGATAGCCCCGTCATCGTCCTGAGGCGGGCGCATCGAGGATGCTGTCTCCCGGTGAGATAAGTAAGCGGTGTGGAATTTGAAGATGAAGGCCATGCCTTTGAATGGCGATAAGGAACGACAACTGTCACGGAGCGTAACAGTTCCTTTTTTATACCTTAAAAGATCGCTACGGCGGTCTTTATTTTGCGGTTCGGTAACATGACGGTCATGAATGACGCGGTTTCCTCCTCTGCTGCCACCATTGGCTTAAATCATGATGCATCCGCAAAACAGGCTGCGGCTACCAGTGTCGTGATAACATTGTTAGAGCGTAACGGCCGATAAAGACTATCAGTACGCCCTTATCGTCATTTTTTAGCACATTAGATTATTCTTTCATTATGCAGCAGGAATCTGCCATCAACATAAGCTTTGGTCTGTAACGGATCATCTCAGATTCTCCGGAAGTCCATTCCAGAAAACCTGCTATTTGAACGATTAGACAAATTGGCAGATGAGGTTAATGACAAACCATGTTTATAAAAGCTGAAAAATCAAAAAATAAGCCTTGCAACAAACCAATTAAAATGCTATTTTTGGAATAAAAGGTCAAAAACAGCATTTTAACGAGGTCGACATGTTAATTGAGTTTTGTGTTCAGAACTTTCTGTCATTCAAAGAACTGCAGACCTTTACTCTGTTAAAAAGCAAAAATAGAGAACGGTCAGAAAACACCTTTGTTATCACCGGCGAAAAAGAATTCAGTCTGTTGAAAAGTGCGGCTGTATATGGTCCGAATTCTTCTGGCAAATCCAACTTTCTGAAAGCTCTGCTGGCAATGAAAAACACTGTTATAAAATCTCGTCAGCGCGGAGAGCTGCTTCCTTTGACTCCTTTCATGCTTGACGAAGATACTGCAGGTCAGCCAACAGAATTTGAAGTGAGTTTTATTGTCGATACTGTCAGATATCAATACGGCTTCAGTGCATCATCACGACAGATTTTTGATGAATGGCTTTTTGCATTTCCTGCAGGTCGTCCACAAAAATGGTTTGAAAGAGTCTGGGATGATGAATCCGGAAAGCATCTCTGGAAATTCAGTCAGTTTCTTTCCGGGGCCAAAAAATTATGGCAGCAATCGACAAGAGATAATGCCCTGTTTCTGTCAACAGCAGTTCAGTTAAACAGTGAGCAGATGAAACCTGTTTTTGACTGGTTCAGCCAGACGCTTAGATTTGTGGGAACTGAAGGCTTATCATCGGATTCAACAGCAAGATTTTGTATTGGGGAAGGGAAAGAGAGAGTTTTGAAATTCCTAAAGGCGGCTGATTTCAATATTGAAGATATTCGTGTTGAAGAAAAACAGCTTCCCGCGGAAAATGCTTTTGAGATCAGCACAGTTCACATCGGTAAAAGTGGCAAGCCTGTTTTATTTAATTTCAAAAACGAATCGTCCGGAACACAGAAGTTTTTTTCCTTTGCAGAGCCGATTCTTGATGTTTTGGCAAAAGGTGCTGTTCTGTGCATCGATGAACTTAATATTAACCTTCATCCGAAACTGGTTCAGTTTCTGGTTGAACTGTTCCATGATCAGAAATCCAACCCGAAAAATGCCCAGCTTATTTTTACAACCCATGAAACAACAATCCTTACTCAGGATATATTTCGACGTGATCAGGTGTGGTTCTGTGACAAAAACAGAGAGCAGGCTTCAGAGTTATATCCGCTTTCTGATTTTTGTCCAAAGAAAGGCAAAGAGAATCTTGAACTTGGATATCTTTCAGGTCGTTATGGCGCATTGCCTCTTGTACGTTCTTTCAGTGAGGTACAGTAATGGGCAGTGATGATTCGTTCAAGAAACGAAAAGCCAGAAAGCTTAAGGAAAGAAAAATCAGTTTTCGCAGATCCTTTGACAGAGTATTGATTGTTTGCGAAGGTGAGCAGACCGAACCTTTGTATTTTGAGGAATTTAAGCACGAATATGATTTAAGCTCGGCTAACGTTTTTGTAACAGATGCATCAAACGGTTCAGATCCGGTGAGTATAATCAAACATGCTGAGAAACTTTACAAAGAATCGCAAAAAGAAAATAACGCATTTGACAGAGTTTTCTGCGTTTTCGATAAAGATCAGCATGGTAATTATGACACAGCCGTACGAATGCTTTCAAAAGATGACAGTAAATTTACTCGTTTAACACTATTACGTCAGTTCCGTGTTTTGAATACTGGTTTTTGCTGCATTTTGAATATACTACAAAATCATTTCATTCAGCATCAGCAGTCATTTCAGATTTGAAAAAACATATTCCGGCATACAGCAAGAATAACATGAGGATATTTGATACCTTGAATGCCCGGCTGCAGATCGCTATTCAAAATGCTGAAAAGGCCAATGAATCAGCCCAAAAGGCAGGAACAGATAATCCGTCAACGAAGGTTGTTGACTTGGTTAATTACCTTCTAAATCTGAAGAAGTAGCCTAATTCAGTCAACTTTTTAATTGCGAAGCAATTTGCTTCGTTAATTCTAACCAGAATAGTCCATCATGGCTAATGGAACAATTAGACAGTTTTGCGGAAGATGTCAACGGCAAACAAAAAATGTATATTGATGTTCCGAAGACAAACAGGCGTTTAACACGCATATGTCGGGAATTCGATCTCACAGAAAAACAGGAGGAGTTCGAGGAAATAACACGTTTTACTTTTTTAACTGAACCGGATTCAAAATAACGACTTTAACTGAAGAAATCAGGTTGGCACACGAATAAGATGAGAATTGTCATTAAAGTATGTATATCCGTTGGCTGTATTTTCAGAACGTTAACAACATAATATCGTTAACGTTCTGAAAAAATAAGAAAGACTTTTTTTTATGTTATTGCCTATATGCTGTACAGCACAAAAAAGGGAGCTCTGCTCCCTTTTCTCTTGTTCATTTGTCCAGGGTTCCTCTGTCGGGAACCCGGTTATTAATTCTTTGATTCGAGCAGGAATCTGTAAATGAAACCGCCCAGTACGCCACCGATGATTGGGAATACGATGAAGAACCATACCTGTTCAAGAGCCCATGGTTCAGCAAAGATAGCCACTGCGATACTTCTTGCAGGGTTAACTGAGGTATTGGTTACAGGTATTGAAATCAGGTGAATAAGGGTAAGACCAAGGCCGATTGCTATCGGAGCAAAACCGGCAGGAGCCCTCTTGTCAGTGGCACCGTGAATTATGATCAGGAAGAATGCGGTTAACAGAATTTCAGTAATGGCACAGGCAGTGAAACCATAATGTTCAGGAGAATGTTCACCATAACCGTTTGATGCGAAACCGCCGACGTCCGTACCCTTGAAAATGAGGTACAGACATGCTGCAGCAGCAATACCGCCGAGAACCTGAGAAACAATGTATGGAACAGCCAGACCGAACTTAAAGCGACCGCCGCATACCAGACCAAGAGTAACTGCAGGGTTAAAATGACCGCCACTGATATGACCAACGGCATAAGCCATGGTTAATACGGTAAGACCAAAGGCAAGGGAAACACCGACGTATCCTACGCCGACCTTTTCAAGTCCACATGCAAAGAGCGCAGTACCGCATCCGCCGAAAACAAGCCAGAAGGTACCGAAAAACTCAGCAAATAATTTTTTCATTTTATTATCCTTATACTTTTTGTTAAAAAATATTTAACGGTGGGATTGTAAGTCAAAATAATTATTTAACATAAAACCAACAATACTCGAATAATACAAAGAGTGATATTTGTCACACATATAAATAAAAAGTCTCTGCAAAGAAACATGTAGAGACTTTTTGTTTGACAACGACTAAGCACAGATGTATGGACTAACGTCTGTGAAGACCTCCTCCATTTCCGCCACCGTGCCCGTGGCCATGGAAATTTCCTGAACCTGAACCAGGTTTTGTATGCGGATACGTTTCACGTCCCCTTCCGGAAAATGACGGAGTGTGAAAACTGTTTCCTCCATGGGCTCCCGGATTGTTCCCACCCGGATTATGTCCCGGTGGTCTGTGTCCGGGATTGTTCCCGCCCGGATTATGTCCCGGTGGTCTGTGTCCAGGATTGTTCCCGCCCGGATTATGTCCCGGTGGTCTGTGTCCGGGGTTGTTCCCTCCCGGGTTATGTCCCGGCGGTCTGTGTCCGGGATGGTGTCCCGGTGGCCTGTGATCAGGACGCACGTGAAGTCCCGGTCCGTGATGGTGCGGAGGAGGCGGTGCATATACTACGGGTGGAGCGGCAGGAACGATAACATCCTGATAAATTACGGTGTTGCCTGGAGTGTAGTAGCTTTCCTCATAGTATACGGTCTCCGTGGTTCCGTAACCATACCCGTCATCGACCAGCACGCACCCGCCCATTATGAAAGCGAGAGCTGCAACTGAAGTAACCGATAAGTATTTCATGAAAGCCTCCCTTTAATCATTATCTGTTCCCGACTCACGTCGGAACAGGAGGTTATTGTATATCCTATAAACGCAGAAGTCATATCCAATCCTGTACTATTTCGGACAGCCCGTTTTATCGGGGAGCACTGTTGCCCGTACAGTTTTCCTTAATTGAGGCATAAAGATGACCGGTATTCGTGCCCAATTTCATGTATTAATGGCGGTTTACACCGTGGTTATTGCCGTGACCGTTGTGATTATGGTGCGGATGATCAGGTCTGTGATCCGGTTTGTGATGCGGGTCGTGGTCGTGATGGGGATCATGATGATGCTCATGGTGATGGTCATGGTGATGGTCATGATGATGGTCATGGTGATGGTCATGATGATAACCGTCATCATCTACTACCACACATCCTGTTGTAACCAGACTGGTTGCGGCAATAAGTGATAATAAAAGCATACTTAATTTTTTCATGGCGGAATCCTCCGTATTTCTTATAACTTAATATCGGGTCTGAGAAGCTCTTGCTGATTTTCTTTAGTTTATTCTGATAAGTTCTCAATATTGGCCCTTTCTGATTATAATTGTAATCGAACAGATGACCGATTTGTGTTTCAAAATGTTACAAATTGTAATGACTGTGGCGGCTTTGTTTGATTCGGACAAAAACTCCTGAGTAAGGAATACGTGAATCAGCTTCAGCTGCATCGGTATTCTGCCGAAGCGTAATTTACATTATCATGAGTACGCTTCTTTTGCCTTAATGACACTCATTTTTATGGCGAAAATGGCATGTACATTATAAAATACGGACGTACTGATGACTGAGGATGCTCCCGCACCACTCATCTCAATTTATGACAAACAAAAATACATATTAAGAGCAGCTTAAACATGACCGCACAACTTATTCTTCATGAAGGAAGAGAAAAATCATTAAAAAGACGTCATCCGTGGATTTTTTCCAAAGCGGTAAAAGAAGTCAGAAACGCACCTCAGAACGGCGGAGACATTGAGATTCTGACATCGGACGGCGTTTTTCTGGCAAAGGGTTCATATTCGCCAAACTCCCAGATAAGAGCCAGAGTCTGGTCTTTTGACCGTGAAGAAACCGTCGATCAGGCTTTTTTTGTCAGAAGGATATCTGAAGCAGCCGCAGCCCGCGAACTTATGCTGAAGGAAACAGGCATGTCTGCATGCCGCCTGGTTGATGCCGAATCTGACGGCTTGCCGGGGCTTATCATCGACCGTTATAACAATTTCCTTGTTCTTGAAGTGCTAAGTGCCGGTGCGGAATATCATCTCAGGGAAATCACCGGAGCACTTAGGGAACTGTTCCCTGAAGACAGCATTTATGAACGTTCGGATGTGGAAGTCAGAACAAAGGAAGGACTTGAGCTTCGCAAGGGCGTGATATACGGAGAGCTTCCTCCGGAGGAACTGGCTATTACTGAAAACGGCGGAATGAAGATTCTGGTTAATATTCAGGAAGGTCATAAGACAGGTTATTATCTGGATCAGAGAGACAACAGAGCCGCTCTTGCAAAGTACTGTAAGGGTAAGTCAGTGCTCAACTGTTTTTCTTACACCGGCGGTTTTTCCCTATATGCTCTTAAGGGACGTGCCGTAAGCGTCGCAAATGTTGATGTTTCTCAGAAGGCCCTGGACATAGCCAAAAAGAATATAGTTCTTAACCATCTTGATCCGGGCAGAGTAAAGTTTATCCGCGAGGACGTGTTCAGCTTTCTGCGCAAGGAAAAGAAACTGGGACACACCTACGATGTAGTAGTACTTGATCCGCCAAAGTTTGCCGAAAGCAAATCCCAGCTTGAGAAGGCCTGCAGAGGTTATAAGGACATCAACATGATTGCGGCATCCATTATCAATCAGGGCGGATATCTTATGACCTACTCGTGTTCAGGTCACATGACACCTGATCTTTTCCAGAAGGTTGTTGCGGATGCCCTGCTTGATGCCGGTAGAGACGGACAGATTGTTGAATTTCTGACTCAGGCAAGTGACCACCCGGTCGCCCTGCCGTACCCTGAAGCACTGTATCTTAAGGGGCTGGTTGTCAGGATTAAGTAACTTTAAACAATAATGCACATGAGCCTCAGCCTGTGTGTACCAAATCATCACCTGCGGTTTTAATTTCCTTTAAGACCGCAGAACCAAGGAACAGGAGCAAAGGATGCTGAAATACATAACCATACCTGTCGGAGCTTTTCAGGAAAACTGCAGATTTATCATCAATGAAGATAACCTCTGTACCCTCATTTGCGATCCCGGTGATAATGCACGGGAGCTGTACATGCTTACTGAAAAATACGGGCTTAAGGTTAAGGCAATAATCCTGACTCACGGACATCTGGACCACTGTGGCGGAGCTGCAGATCTTGCCGCCCTGCTTAACGTTCCGGTGCTTGGACCTCACAAAGCTGATGAGTACTGGCTGCATAACCTGTCCATGCAGGCATCCATGTTCGGTCTGGATGACAGGCCTCCGCTTACACCGTCAAGATATTTTAATGACGGGGAAAAGGTTGAGATTGAAGGTATGGCTGAGCCTATGCTGGTCATTCACTGTCCCGGACATACACCGGGCCAGGTGTGCTACTACTTCAGGGAAAGCGGACTTCTGCTTTCCGGAGACGTACTGTTTGCGGGATCGGTCGGCAGATCCGATTTCCCTCAGGGAGATCCGGAACAGCTGATATCCTCCATCAGAACAAAGCTTCTTATTCTTCCGGATGACACGAAAGTTCTTCCCGGACACGGAGGAGAATCGACTATAGGTGATGAAAGAGAAGGAAATCCGTATATAAACGGTTATTTCTCATAAAGGATTTACCGGCGTTTTGCGTTAATTCCTCTTTGTTAAGTAAAGAAGTAATCTTTCTCGCGTCGACCGGAAATTTCTGACAAAGATATAAAGACAGAATCTGATTCTGTCTTTTATTTTTAGTGGAGTATGGGAATAGCTATCTCAGATTCAGTACTTTGCTAATCCTTACCTGAAATAACATCCACGAGATTAAGATCCTCATCAAGAATATTGTAGTTTCCGGAAAGATTAATCCCCAGTGCCTTTGCCGGAGCAAGCGTTGCCGCATATACCGCCTCATTAAGCGTAAATCCCGCATGTCTCACCAGATTCTGAACGCCTTCTGTCATGGTAAGACGGGAACCTCCCAGTGTTCCCTTAGCATCTATGCAGCCTTTTACCGGATCATTGAATATTTCCTTTTCGGCAAAAACAAAGCTCCTGAATTTTTCCGGATCGGTTCCTGCAGCCGCAAGACAGTCCGTAACAAGAACAAAACGATCACCGAGAAGCCTGTGTGCAAGGCGAACCAGAGCGTAATTCACGTGAATTCCGTCACCGATTACGCCACAGTAAACCGTGTCCGAATTAAGAATGGCCTCAACAGCCATCGGAGTTCTTCCGTTAGCGGCCATGGTCATGGCATTATAGAGATGCGTTCCGAGAGTAGCTCCGTTACCTATGAATTCTTCAGCCTTACGGTAGTCAGCTTCGGTATGTCCGAGAGAAAGCCTTATGCCTGCATTAAGGAGCTCTTTCATAACATCCGGAGTAACTGCATTTGGATCAAGAGTAATGTATGAAACGGCTCCGGCGTAACGAAGGATGAGTTCAAGATCCCTGCCCTCAAGTTTACGGATATATGCTTCCTTATGTATTCCTTTCTTTACCGGACTTATAAACGGTCCTTCAATATGAAGTCCGGGAATTCTTCCCGGATGCTTCTTCATGTAAAGCTCCGTCTGTTCCAGGGATTTTTTAAGAATTTCGTATGGAGAGGTTATGAGCGTAGGTACAAAGATCGCACAGCCTGAGTGTTTCAGCGACTCACTGATGTGTTCAAGCTTTTCAACCGTAACTCCATCATTCCCGTCCAGGGTTACTTCGTTATAACCGTTAACCTGAATGTCAATATAGGAAGGAGTAACATAATAACGCCTGTCTGAAGCGGCATATTTCTGTGCGTCCGGCACACTGTCCGGACAGCAGTAAACGTAATCAAGCATATTTATTTCCTTTGCACCAATCAATTCGTCCCCGAGACATAAGCGGTTCGGCGGATGGTGCCATCCTGCATTATCAATGAAAAAAACAGAGTCAGACATTCTCACATGTTCTGACTCCGTTATTGCTTTCGGATTTAATCTACTGTTTTAGGTTCCGGATTTTCCGTTGTGGCCACAATATCATCATCATGACTTACGGACGGAGGAACCTCAAGCTGATCCTCTTCGGAGAATCCGACCGGGACTACAGGATCAGATTCAATCTCGATCACCATACTGGTCGGCTGATATTCCGGCTCGGCTTTTACTTCCTGAGGCAGGACCTCTTCGACACTGGATTCTGCATTTACATCAGTTGAACCGACATTGCTTACATCAGCCTCATTGGTCTCCTGTTCCTTGAAAAATACGGCTCCCTTTTTGGCTTCAATTTGTTCCTGTTCAGCCTTCTGTCTTTCCTCCTCGGCTATACGTTCGCCAATTTCCAGTTCCTTCTGTTCGGAATCCTCCAGGAATTTCTTCAGTGATGAACGGATTTTTACCTTAATGTCATGGCACCTTCTTACCACAGGATTATCAATGATGACTCTGCCGTATACGGATGACTGAAGCTTTTCTCTCAGCTTTCTGTTGTTTCTGAGCATTGGTACAAGCACGATGCCGTACAGAATAACTCCTCCGAAAATGCCTGCTATCCAAATTAGCCATGATGTACTGCCTTCTTCAGACTGAGACTGTTCTCTTGCCTGCTTGGCCTCGGCGGCATCCGTAATCTGCATTGTCTGCATCTGGGCTATGTTGTCAATTTTTGAAGACAGTCCTTCAAACTGTTCCTCCAGACGGGAAATCTTCTCAGTCTGTCTGATTTTCTCGTTAAGAAGAGCCTGATTTACGTTCTGAGCGTCAGCAAGCTCCTTTCTCATTCTGTCGAGTTCGGCTGATGAAGCAGATGCGGCACCTTCAGTGTTTTTAACTGTTCTGCCTGAAGAGTCTCTGGCATATACATCATTTCCGTTAAAGATTATGTTTGCTCCGGAAATTCTTCCACCTGCAGAAGCAGCTGTATTGTTCCCCGCCTTGTCGGAATCCTTGTTCTGCTTCAGGACGATGACTCTCTTACCCTGTTCGTTAAGTACGATATTTTCTTCCCTTTCCTTTGCAGCTTTGGCAGCAGCCTCTTCCTCCGGATCGGCAATCATGAAATCATCACTTGCAAGGTCTGCCTCGGTATTTTCCATTTCCCATTCTTCACGGGCCTTTCGTTCGGCTTCCTTTCTTGCTTCTTCCAGTTCCTTTGCCTTCTTGAGCTCGGCTTCTTCCTTTTTGCGCTTGACGGCATCAAGACAGGCCTGATAATCATCCTGCTGTTTTTTCAGGGTTTCATCCCTTGCCACCTTAGCCGCCTTCTGCTTGGCTATTCTGGCATCTTCCTCTTCCCACGGAAGCTGAAGACGAGGAATTGAATATCCGGCCATTTTACCGGCATTGATTCGGGAGAGAATGTCTTTACCGACCTTGTCTGATTCGAGAGCAATGCGCTCAGCTGAGGGAACTGCAAGTTTACTGCCTATCTGAAGATTGCCGCCGTTAAAGGTTTTGGGATTTGCTCTTGCAATGGCCGCAAGAAGCTGTCCGGAAGTTACGTCAGCCCCCTGAGGAGCCAGTTCGCCGATAAGCTTGCCGACAGTATCACCCTTTACAACAGTATAAACTGTTGATACTTCCGTAAGATCTATTCTCTTGATCTTCGGAGTGTCAACGGTAACGTCAGGAATATTTTCCGGCCTGGAACAGCCCATTCCAAGACTCCTGCCTGACGTGGAATTCTCAGTATTTACCGGAGTCCGTGGTTCTGTGTCCTTTGCTGTTACGGAAACCCCCTGCTCAGTGTCCCACTCGTCACTTGAAGCGTTCTGTGAAGAGGATGTTGATGATTCAGATGAAGACTGTGCGGAAGACTTGCCGTCTGATGAGCCTTTTTCCCTGTATGAGGTCGAGCCTATAACAATTCCGTCATCTCCTGACTTAGCGGTCGACGACTCATGATTGCGGATAATCTCTACATCATAATTATCAAGAGAGTCGTCATCAAGAGCCCAAACGGCCGAGCCGGCCATCCCCGTAACCACGCAAACTGAAAATAAAATCTGCTTAATATACATCTGTTATCCTAGATCCCCCGGCGCCGGAATTTCACAAAGTTCCGGCAAATCACCGCCATGCCTCCGGCATGAATCTCACCGGGGGATACGAAATCATGATTATTATTCTTGTTGAAGGCAGGGAACATCCCTGCAATATAAGCTGAAATATAGCATTAATGAGCGATTTTTTATATTCTGTTGGGATATTAAATATCAAATATGAAACTTTACTCTCTAAATTTCAGAATATTGACGCATTATTGAGCACATAACATTCAAAATCTACTATCCTGACTGTCGCCATAATGTGATATAGATTTGCGACTGAACCTCATTTATGTTATAGTTTGCGACAAATTCAACGCATTCATGGCGGAACCTGATTTACCGTGTCTGACTCTGTCCGGCTCCGGTGCCGCAGGAAATGCGATGTCTCCTTTGATATATTGTTTTTTTATTATACAGGTAAATATTTTTATGCTTGGAACTCCATACTGTGCAAAGGCTACAAAGGCTATGCTTTTAGGTTGCGGTGAACTCGGTAAAGAAGTCTGCATTGAACTGCAGCGCTTCGGTGTTGAAGTTATCGGCGTGGATCGCTATGCCAATGCCCCTGCAATGCAGGTTGCTCACCGTTCATATGTAATCAATATGCTTGACGGTGCCGCCATTGAGGAGTTGGTGAGAAAGGAAAAGCCGGACTATATCATTCCTGAGATCGAAGCTATAGCCACTTCAAAGCTTGTCGAGCTTGAGAAGGAAGGTTTTAAAGTCGTTCCAAGCAGCTATGCAGCCTTAACAACCATGGACAGAGAAGGTATCAGAACCCTCGCTGCCGAAAAGCTGAATTTACCTACCTCCAAGTATGTTTTCGCAGAAACTGCCGAAGAATTCAGAGCAGGTGTTGAAAAGATCGGTATTCCATGTGTTGTAAAGCCTGTAATGAGTTCATCAGGCAAGGGACAGAGCGTAATCAAGTCTGCCGATCAGATCGAAAACGCCTGGAACAAGGCCCACACTGAAGGCAGAGGTCATAAGACCAAGGTAATCATTGAAGAATTTCTGAAGTTTGACTATGAAATTACTCTCCTGACCGTAAGTGCAGTTGACGGAATTCATTTCTGTGCCCCTATCGGACATCGCCAGGAAGACGGTGACTACCGTGAAAGCTGGCAGCCACAGGTAATGTCTGAGGATCTTATTGCGAAGGCTCAGCACATTGCAAAGGAAATCGTAACCGCCTTAAACGGTCACGGCATATACGGTGTTGAACTTTTCATCAGAGGTGATGAGGTTCTGTTCAGCGAAGTATCTCCTCGTCCTCATGATACCGGTATGGTAACAATGATTTCTCAGAATTTCAGTGAGTTTGCTCTCCATGTAAGAGCAATCCTCGGACTTCCATGCAAGGGCCTGAAGTTCTACGGACCTTCAGCATCAGTTGCTCTTCTCGGTAACGGCACTTCAACCAACCTTACCTACGACAATCTGTGCAATGCTCTTAACATCTATCCTTCAGCTCAGCTTAGACTTTTCGGTAAGCCTGAAATCAACGGCACCAGAAGACTTGGCGTGGTACTGACCAGTGCGGATACCATTGAAGACGCCGTAACTGAAGGTAAGAAGATTGCTGAAGCAATTGAAATTCAGTACAACTAAGAACCTGTAAATTCTTTGAGAACATCTTTTTAAAAAGGATGTATTTTAAGGTTTTAGGTCAGGTTTAAGTGACGGATATGACAAACCGGATTTACTTATGTAAATCCGGTTTATTTTTTTATTCTGTTTTTAAAGTTAATATGAAGATAGATTTTAATTTTCAGTTTTTATGTTTCAGATTGAATATATCGTAAAACAAAAGCCGCTGAGTTTTGGTTTCAGCGGCTTTCAGTCCCTAGCAATCCCTTCTACTTGTTTAAAAGGTAATTTCTTCTCTGATCAAGAACCTTTTTAAGCTGTTCGTCATAACTCTTTGAGGTCTTTTCCGTCTGTAACTTTGGCAGACTGGCGGCACTTATAACTCCCTGACCTCTCATCAGAACATCAAAATATGTACTGTCTGACTCAAGAGCCATCTGTTCTTTAGTGGGCACCTTCAGTAGCATGCCGCTGAACGGATAAACCGGAGCCTTGTTGCTGAACATTCTCGGATTTCGTCTGTACACGGCTACAGCTGCCTGGTATTTTGACACCCCGAATACCTTATTTGCCAGATTGCTGCCTATCTGTTCAAGTCCCATTCCTGGTTTAACCTTAAGGACTCCATTGAATGCATTCATATCAACGGTTTTTTCTGATGCAGCGTCTTTCGGCGGTAACGGGAAGAGTTTGTCCAGTTCCTCAGAATAAAGCTCAGCTTCTGTTATTTCGCGAGGCTTTACTTCTTCCTCAGCTTTAGCTCTTCCTCGGCTTTAGCCTTTGCTTCCGCTTCAGCCTTCAGCTTGGCTTCTTCCTCAGCTTTTGCCTTGGCTTCCGCTTCAGCCTTAAGTTTAGCCTCTTGCTCAGCTTTTGCCTTTGCTTCCGCTTCAGCCTTCAGCTTGGCTTCTTCCTCGGCTTTAGCCCTAGCTTCTGCTTCGGCCTTCAGTTTTGCTTCTTCCTCGGCTTTAGCCTTTGCTTCCGCTTCAGCCTTCAGTTTTGCTTCTTCCTCGGCTTTAGCCTTTGCTTCCGCTTCAGCCTTCAGCTTGGCTTCTTCCTCAGCTTTTGCCTTGGCTTCCGCTTCAGCCTTAAGTTTAGCCTCT
>CACWVT010000048.1 GCA_902764345.1 uncultured Ruminobacter sp. | reverse complement strand
CCCCTTTACTGTTTGCAAATACGGCATATCGTTCTACAATTAACCGGGTATGAAGAATTAAAGGAAGGAACTCTTATGACAACCTATGCTAATATCAGAGTAAAGCTTAGAAACGGTACGGACACGGTTGAATTTCATGCATGCGACGGAGCTCCCGACCAGTTGGGATATTCGCTGGCCACGGCATCTTTCTGGGAAGGCATTCATAACGGCAGCGTAGCGGGTAATGAAGCACTGGCCATGAATTTTCTTGAATCCGTCGCCGAAAAAGGTTTTCTTCCGGAAGCGGATTACATATACGAAGTAGATCTGGGATGCTATTCGGCAAGTTCTTACGGGAAATCAGGTGATGAATCAAGAACACCTCTGCTTCAGGCAGTCCTTGCCGACAGAAATATCAATCCGACAATCCTGAGACTTTTAACCGGGGAATCACCTTCACATCTTGCATCAGCGCAGGTTAACTCCCGTAATAATGAGTGCGGCGTAACAACTTCCTCTGAGTCAGGTGCCGGCCTGATTTCCGCGATCACTCCTTCCGCATCATCAGACTCTTCGGGCAGGGAAAATCTTAAATCAAGACTCAAATGGGTAAGCAGGTATTTCAAAATTGCCGAACTTGTCAGCACCTGGTCAAAGGATCCTTCATCGAAGGTAGGAGCCATAATTGTCGGTGACAAGGGGCAGATAATTTCTCAGGGATACAACGGTTTTCCCCGCGGAGTTGCTGATACACCTGAGCGCTACAACACCAGGGAAATCAAATATAAACTTGTAGTCCATGCGGAGATGAATGCCATTCTTAACGCACTCTATAACGGCTCGTCAGTAGTCGGTGCCGCAATATACATCCACAATCTTCCCGTTTGCCAGGAATGTGCCAAAGCAATCATTCAGGCAGGTATTTCTGAAGTATTCATTGATACCAGAGTAAACGAACGCTGGCAGGAAGCCTGGAATTTCTCAAAAATGATGTTCAGCGAATGCGGTGTAAAATGTTACTACTATAATGAACAGGAAAACACGCTGACCACCATATAGATATTTATCTTTTCTGAAAAATTTTCAACGGGAACGCGGCTCTTCCGCTTATTTCTGAGTTTTAAGAAAATCCAGCATGCGTTCCTTGTAGTCAGGTGCAAAATCGTAAGGTATATGTCCAAAAGCGTCATACATGTACAGTCTGCAGTCCCTGCTGTTTTTCATGCAGGCTGCGATCTTTTGCGAGGAGTCAGGTGAGAATACCCTGTCATCAGTTGAACCGATTACAAGAGCCGGAATCTTAACCCGGCTAAGTTTTTCTCTTACGTCAAATCCTCTCATTCCTTCGGCCATGATAACGAATCTCGCCAGATCTTCACCGGTAACGGATTCAGCTGATTTCAAAAGCAGTTCCCTCATATTTTCAAAAGAATCCTTAGGATAAATATCCTCCATAAGCGTCAGGAACAGCTTTTTAACGTCGCCGGATTTAGCCAGACAGATCCATTTGTCAAATATTTCAAAGTCCGTGTCGCTGACACATGCAGAGGAAGAGCCAAGAATAACTGAATTAACATGTTCCTGAAACTCGGTTGCAAGTTCCATGGCAATCATTCCACCCTGAGACGTTCCGAAAATATCCGTTTTTTCGATGTTCAGGAAAGCCAGGGCTTCGGCCGTGTCGCAGGCCATGTCACTCACACGGTATGTCTTGGGAGGATCCTTCCTGCGATCAAACACGTATATTCTGAAATCTTCGGTAAGGATTCCATAAGCTTCCGCAATGGCATCTGCAAGAGGCATGACGCTCTGAACGTTAAGTCCCGGAATGATAACAAGATTTCGTGGTCCCCGGCCAAAGCAGCAGTAATCCATTGAAAAGCGATCCGTTGTTACGGTTCCGTAATTTATAATCATGTCAGTCTCTCCTTTTTTGCCGTAGGTTCCGCAGTTAATTGTGCACGTTATCTGACTGTGAGTCTGTCTCAGTACTCCGGAATAACCTGCCTGCATCTTGCGTCTCCGTTAAATTTTAATCATAGGAAGCTTATCATTTTATCCGTTTTATTTCTTTTACATAAACGACAAACACGCAATAAAACACATCATTACAGCGCCGTAACCGTAGTATTTGAAAAATTACGGACAGCAATTAAAGATTTATTGAAATTGGAGTTAAGCCGGATGGCACATGCACAGCTTTATGACCATGAACCGAAGGAGCCGATGCCTCTCGGCATGCCAATACCGGTTGAGTACCGGAAAGCATTAAACCGATGACACGATAAATCAGAAAAAAAAGGAGAAGGAAAACGGCAAATGATCTGACAGAGCCTTACACCATGAATGATAAGGCATATGCCGCACCGGTGAATCAAAATTCGATGTGGCGCGCCACGCTTAAGCGTGGCGGCCGGTTTGGTATTTCAGATCCTAAAGACCTTTGATTCTCTCAATTGCCTCCACGCTGTTTTCATAGGTACCGAAAGCAGTCAGTCTGAAGAATCCTTCACCGTTAGGTCCGAATCCGGATCCCGGAGTTCCGACTATTCCGGCTTTGTTAAGAAGCAGATCAAAGAAATCCCAACTTGATAAACCATTAGGTGTTTTTAACCAGATATAAGGTGCATTTTCACCGCCATAAACGGTATAACCGGCGTCTTTAAGGGCAGTTTTAAGGAACTGAGCATTTTTCATATAGGTTGCAATCTGCGCTTTTATCTGCTGATTTCCTTCCGGTGAGTAAACAGCTTCTCCCGCTCTTTGTATAATGTACGGTGCTCCGTTATACTTGGTACCGTGTCTTCTTGCCCACATGGCATGAACGGATTTACCGGACAATTTAAGTTTTTTCGATATAACCGTAAAGCCAAGTCTTAAACCGGTAAAGCCGGCATTTTTAGAAAATGATCTGAATTCAATTGCACAGTATTCTGCCCCGCTGCATTCAAAGATGCTGTGTGGAAGAGTATCATCGCTTATATAAGCTTCATAGGCGGCATCATACAGGATAACAGCTCCGATTTTTAATGCATAATCCACCCACGCCTGCAGCCTTTCTTTTGTTATAGCCACACCTGTAGGGTTATTAGGGAAACAGAGATAAATCAAATCAGGATTAATCTTTGGGAAATCAGGTATAAATCCGTTAGATTCCATACACGGCATGTAGATCAGATTACTGTAAAGTTTCTTTTCCTCATTGAAAGCCCCTGAACGCCCGGCCATTACATTTGAATCCACGTATACGGGATAAACAGGATCGCAGACTGCCACTAAATTATTCTGATCAAAAATTTCCTGAATATTGGAGCAGTCACTTTTTGCACCGTCAGAGACAAAAATTTCATCCGGCTCAATGTCGATTCCTCTTTTTCTATACTCATTTTCGACGATGGCCGTTCTCAGAAATTCATAACCGAGATCCGGAGCGTAACCGTGAAAGGTATTTGCCGCACCCATTTCATCCACAGCCTTGTGCATGGCATTTAATATTGCGGGAGCAATAGGCTGGGTAACATCACCTATGCCGAGCTTTATAAGTCTGGCATCAGGATTGCCGGCTTCAAATTCACGAACTTTTCGTGCAACTGTCTGAAAAAGATAGGATCCCTGCAGGTTTAAGTAATTTTCATTTATCGTTGCCATTTTTTATTCCACCAATTATTCCTTCACAGATTAAACTGCTATCTCACCTTCAAATACAAATTCAGCAGCTCCGGTCATATATACAGGATGACCGTTACCTTCCCATTTAATTTTTAATTTACCGCCCAGTAAATGAACGGTTATTTCCTTATCGGTGCAGCCGTTTAAAACACCTGCAACTGCCGTTGCACATGCACCGGTACCGCACGCAAAGGTTTCTCCGGTTCCGCGCTCCCATACACGCATTTTTACGTTCTGGCGATCAATAATCTGAATGAATTCCGTATTAACGCGTTTTGGGAAGGACGGATGATTTTCAAAATATCTTCCCAATCTTTCCAGCGGGAAATTATCCACGTCATCAACATATACAACAGAATGAGGATTTCCCATTGAGACACATGTATGGAAATAAACATTCCCTTCCACTTCAATAGGTTCATTAACAACTGTCTCTTTTTCACTTAACACAGGGATATTCTCTGCTTCCAGAATAGGCTGTCCCATGTCAACGCGGACGCTGTTTACTTTCCTTGTCTGACTGTTTTCATCTACATCAAGCCAGATTTTTTTTATTTTTCCTGCAGAAATAATGCTGAATTCTTTTTTGTCAGTTAATCCTTTGCCGTAAACATATACTGCCACGCAGCGAATGCCGTTACCGCACATTTCGCCTCTGCTTCCATCTGCATTGTACATTTCCATTTCAAAATCGGCCTGGTCGGAAGGATTGATGAAAATCACTCCGTCACCGCCAACGCCAAAATGTCTGTCAGATAATTTTTTGGCGATTTCAGTTTTCTTCTCCGGAGAAAAGTTCACCTCTGCCCCGTTTATATAAACATAGTCGTTTCCACAACCCTGCATTTTTGTAAATTTCATACTTGATATCTCTTTCCCACTTTATCTCTAAAATCAATTGTCTCACGTCTCAATGCGCGGTATTTCAACCTATCATGTTGATTTCAGCTCGCTCATAGAGCATATATTTCTGTTTTTTGTCCCAGAATTATCATCTCTGCCCCGCAGATCGGATTTTCAGAAAAAACTGCGCTGCTCCTGCGAATGATTTTGAGTTTTACACAAAACATCCTGAAAAATTCAGGCCACATACTGCTAAGCCCTGCAGCGTGATAACACTCCGCCAGGTTTACATCCGGATTTTCATAAGCAGTGACTTACATAAATGTAACCACGTCCCCCTTTCCCATAAAAATCCGATATTAAAATAGTTCTGTAAATGCAATCATCATGCCATGACACGGATATATCACCACTTAACTATATCTGTTTATCTAAAATAAAGGAGCACATTATCATCAGCCTCTGTTTCCGGAGAAGACAGTATGTGCGTGAATGGCTTACTTACACTGCATCCGCCCCATTCTTTATTCGTCATCCTAAAGTCTTTAATCATCCGTGACTGACCGGTGGGAATTTTTATCAAAGATTTCGCAAAGCAGTAAGGATTCCTTGGTAAAAGACATCGCATGAGCATACCGTATGCATTTTTCTAAAACTCTGCATCATTATGGTGCTTCTCTGCATAGGACTTTAAAAGATCAGCCATTGAGCGCCCCCCATCGAAATGAGCTCTTTTCCTTCCTTAGGATTTCAGGAGACGGATAATGATTGAGCAATATTCTGAATAAATTAATGATTTAATCAGCGTAGATTAGTGCGACATGGATAAGGCGGTGAATAGCCGACTTGTTATCAGGTGATTTGGCAGACTGCCGGAGGATTTGAGGAATTTGTCAGTATCCGCACACTGACTTACACGCATGTAAACAGTTGTCCCCCTTCTCAAAAAAATCCGATATTTAAATAATTAAGTGTACGCAATCATCATGCAGCAATGCTGATTTATCATACACTTAACTATATCGGTTCATCAGAACTAAAGGATCATATTATCATTTGCCGCTATTACCGTAGTTGGATAATACGCGGGCAGAAGGATCATTCACATTACATCCGTCCCATTCTTTATTCGGCATCCAGAAGTCTTTAATCATCTGTGACTGACCGGGATAATATTTTTCAAAAATTTCACGGTACAGTAAGGATTCCTTGGTAAAAGGCATCGCATGATCATACTGTCTGCGTTTTACCTCAAACTCAGCATCATCATATTGCTCTTCTGCATAGGCCTTTAAATGATCAACCATTGAGTGACCTACCGCATCGGAAAATGCGGCTTTTTCCCTCCACAGGATTTCAGGCGGCAGATAATCCAGACCTTCGAACGCATGACGGAGCAGATATTTTCCTTTGTTATAGTGATTACGCTTCATCTCCGGATCAATGGACATCACATAATGCACAAAATCCAGGTCCCCAAATGGAACACGGGCCTCCAATGAATTTGTTGAAATACATCTGTCAGCGCGCAGAACATCATACATGTGAAGTTCACGAACTCTCTTCTCAGCCTCTTTCTGAAATTCAGCGGCTGAAGGAGCAAAATCCGTATATTTGTACCCGAAAAGTTCATCTGAAACCTCTCCCGTGAGAATTACCCTCAAATCGGTGGTTTCATGAATCGCCTTGCACAGAAGGTACATGCCCATGCTGGCACGAATGGTTGTTATATCGAATGTACCGAGAGTATAAATAACATGGTCAAGTGAATTTATTACATCATCTCTGGTAATAATAATTTCCGTATGATCGGCCTTTAAGTACTCGGCAGTCTGTTTTGCGTATTTAAGATCAATTGCATCTTCTCTCATACCAATGGCAAAGGTCTTAATTGGAGACTCACTCTTTCTGGCAGCTATACTGCAGACCAGGGAGGAATCCAGGCCGCCGGAAAGCAGAAAACCTACCTTTGCATCTGATATGAGGCGTTTTTCAACACCGGCAACAAGCAGTTCTCTTATTTTGGTGCATACAGTTTCCAACTGCTGGTCACGCAGTTTCTCATCCGGTTTGGCAATATCACGGTAACAGATAAATTCTCCGTTTTCATAATAGTGTCCCGGAGGGAAAGGTAAAATTTTTCCGTCCACAAGATCAGTCAGGCACTTTGGCTCACTCGCAAATACTATGTCGTGAGCTTTGGTATATCCGTAATATAACGGACGAATCCCGATGGGATCACGGGCTGCTATCCACTTATTATCATTGTGATCATAAATAACACAGGCAAACTCGGCATCAAGCTTTTCGAACATTTTGGTGCCATATTCTTTATACATAGGTAAGAGCACTTCACAGTCGCTGCCGCTCGCAAACTGATAGCCACGCTGCTTCAACTCACTTTTGATTTCTTCAAAGCGATAGATCTCGCCATTGCACGCACAGTAGTTTCCATCGAGTTCAAACGGCTGCATTCCGTCCGGAGTTAATCCCATTATGGAAAGACGCTGAAATCCCATAAATCCATTACCGACTTTTAGGGCCCTGGAATCATCCGGACCTCTAGAAGTGCTTTTCAGCATCGCGCTTTTTAATGTTTCAAGATCTGCTGACGGACCACAAACTGAAAATATACAACACATATACAATCCTCAAAATAAGGGAATTTGATTTAATTTCCATCAAATCCCCGTCAGGTTCTAAAGAAAACAGAATTTATTTTACGGAAAACAGCATTTCACCATAGGACGGCAACGGCCAGTATTCCCTTGAAACGTAGGTCTCGGCTTTATCAGCCAGGCTGCGCAAATCCTGCATCTTAGGAAGAATTTCGTCACGGATCAGCTGGCTTTCCCTGATGATCTCTTCCGTTCCATTAATTTTTTCAGCAGTCTGCTCCAACTCCTCTGCCTTTTGATAAATCTGGTCAGCAAGTGAAGAAAGTGTTTCTACAATAGATTTCTCATAACTGCACTGCAGTGCTTCGTTGACGGATTTCTTCTTCGCTACCGTTCCTGCAAGTTTGTCGGTATATTCAACAATTGCAGGCAGAATTATGCGGCGGGCCATTAACAGCTCTGTATTAACTTCTATCCAAACCTGCTTACAGTAGTTATCCAGCATAATCTCACATCTTGAATGAAGTTCAGCTTCATTAAACACTTTATGGGATGTAAGCATCTTCACATTCTTTTCATCCAGCAGATGAGGCATACAGTCAGGTGTTGTCGGGTAATTCAAAAGCTTTCTTACTTCAGTTGCTTCCTTAACCCATGACGCATCATAGCCGTTGCCGTTAAATATGATTCTCTTGTGATCATGGATAGTCTTCTTAATCATCTCATGAAGGGCTTTTTCAAAGTCTTCGGCCTTTTCCAGTCTGTCGGCATAGATCTTGAGAGATTCGGCCACCGCGGAATTCAACATCATGTTCGCACATGCAATGCTGTTTGAAGATCCCAGACTTCTGAACTCGAACTTATTGCCGGTAAAGGCAAACGGAGAAGTACGGTTTCTATCAGTTGTATCACGGGCAAATCTCGGCAGAACATCAACTCCAAGCTTGATAAGCTTCTTTTCCATGCCGCGGTACGGCGTATCGGATTCAATGGCTTCGAGAATGGCAGTGAGCTCATCACCAAGGAAAATTGAAATAATTGCAGGAGGAGCCTCGTTTGCACCCAGTCTGTGATCGTTACCGGCAGTTGCAACGGAAAGTCTGAGCAGATCCTGATAATCATCAACCGCTTTGATTACGGCACAGAGGAACAGCAGGAACTGTGCGTTTTCAGCCGGTGTATCGCCCGGAGACAGCAGATTAAAACCGTTGTCAGTAGAGATGGACCAGTTGTTATGCTTACCGCTACCGTTTACACCGGCAAAAGGTTTTTCATGAAGCAGACAAACCAGACCGTGACGGGCAGCCACTTTCTGCATAATCTCCATCATCAGCTGATTCTGATCAGAGGCGAGATTGGTGGTTGCATAGATTGGAGCAAGTTCATGCTGAGCCGGAGCCACTTCGTTATGTTCGGTTTTAGCAAGTATTCCCAGTTTCCAGAGTTCTTCATTAAGCTCTGACATGAACTCTTTTACCTTTGGTTTGATTACACCAAAGTAATGATCATCCATTTCCTGACCTTTTGGAGGTTTGGCTCCGAACAGAGTTCTTCCTGTGTACTGCAGGTCAGGTCTCTTATCGTACATTTCCTTTGAAATGAGGAAATATTCCTGCTCAGGACCGACGGAGGTATGGATATGTTTAACCTGATCATTGCCGAATAGTCTTAAAATTCTTAAAGCCTGGCGGTTAAGAGCCTCCATGGAACGTAAAAGCGGAGTCTTTTTATCCAGTGCTTCACTGCCGTAGGAGCAGAACGCTGTAGGGATGCAGAGAGTCTGATCTTTAATGAATGCATAAGATGTAGGATCCCAGGTGGTATAGCCTCTTGCTTCAAATGTCGCTCTTATGCCACCGGTTGGAAAAGACGATGCATCCGGTTCCCCCTGGATTAATTCCTTTCCTGAAAATTCCATAATCACACCACCATCAGGTGACGGCTCAATAAATGAATCGTGCTTTTCAGCCGTTACGCCAGTGAGCGGCTGAAACCAGTGGGTGAAGTGGGTGGCCCCCTTTTCTATAGCCCAGTCGCGCATTGCCTTTGCAACTGAATCGGCTAAATCCAGTTCTAATTTTGCACCAACTTCAATGGTTTTTCTCAGTGATGCATAAACTTCGCTGGACAGAACTGATCTCATGACGCGATCATCGAATACCATACAACCAAAATATTCCGGAACAGAACCCTTCGTCATAATTAACCCCTTAATGTTAACTTACGAGAATTTAAAACTGATAATTCTTAAAATTTGCTTACGTTAATGAGGTGTAATCCGTAATACTTATCAATTTGTACGGCACGGTGACGGCCCTCCGCAGCAGCCCATACAGCAGGACTGTCCGCGATGCCCTATCACCGGCAATAATTATTCCGGGCTTTGAAGTCTCATATGAGTACTACAGGGTGACAACTGAATTACGCCGTGTAATCTGAACACTGCTGTCGCCTATAACAATGTAGTCCTCATAACCTAAAAAACCTGCGGAGATAATTAACAGATCACATGGAATTTCCTTTGCAGTTTCTGCAAATTCCACCAAATTACGATTTTCAAATTTTACCTGAACCGTTTTAATCGCCTTCAGCTTACCTGAATCAAGAATCAGTAAGCCTTATGTTCGGTTTCTTATGCTTCATTTTTGGTTTTGTATTAGTCGTCTTTATATACAGACGTGTTATAAACTCCGTTACACATATGAGAGCAAACTTAAATCGTCCGATTTTTATGAAACAGCGCTCTAATAATGGTAATTATGAGTAAGACATGATCTTCTTTAAGAACTTTGTTCTTTTACAATCATTTGCTAGAATTATAAAGTCTTGTTGAACATAAATATAATACTATAATAACAACATAATGATACCTATAAAGTATGATAGGAACAGAAGGCGGTGCATATGGATTTAAGACAAATTCGATATTTTATAGCAGTAGCCGAGGAACTTAACATCACCAGAGCCGCTGAAAAACTTCATCTGTCTCAGCCGCCGTTAAGCAGAGCTCTTATGGAACTTGAAGATGAGCTTGGCTGCCCCCTGTTTATCAGAGGCAAGCGACACCTGGCACTGACTGCCGAAGGTTTAGCTTTTAAGAGAAGAGGAGATCAGCTTTTAACCCTGGTTGATATGACAAAAACAGAAATTTCTGAAATGCAAAAAGGGATCAGCGGAACACTTTATATCGGTCACGTTGACAGTAACGGTCCGACTCTTGTGGCAGAATGGATCGAGTCATTTAAAAAAATCTATCCCAATGTGACGTACAACCTGTGGTGTGGAAATGTCGATGACTTAACGGACAGACTGAAAGCAGGACTTATAGATCTTGCTATTACAATGACTCCTACCAATAGCGATTTACTGGACGGTTTCAAGGTATTTTCAGAAAACTGGGTTGCAATCATTCCAGCAAATGCTGACTTGGGAAAATCTAATAATGAATACATAGAGCTAGAGGACCTTATCGATAATGATCTTATAATTTCTTCAAGACGTTCACGTGAGGATGAAATCAGAGGATGGTTTAAAAATTTTAAAAAAGAACCTCATTTTATAGTTAAAACCGCTCACTCCTCCAATGCCGCCAAACTGGTAAACAGAAACCTCGGAATCGCTCTTTTCCCGGCATCCGTTGCCAAGAATATAGCCGCCGGCACCAATGTTACGATCAAGAAAATCTCCCCCGCGATCAATATCGACTATTTACTCTCCTGGGATAATCAAAGACATCCCAACGCCCTGGCAGCAAAGTTTATCTCACATATAAAGGAAAAGTATGCAATAAGTTAAGGCTTATTACGATGTGGTGCCTAACAGTGTGAGGACCGGAGCATTGATTGTTCGTGAAGCTACTGAATTTACAGGGAGAACCAAAATCAACACCCGCCCAATCAGACTTTTTTAGCACCAAAGTAAATAAAAAGTAAATACTTGTTTAATATTATGTAAAACATTCGTATAATCAGCTGCCTCCTACAAAAACAATAGCAAATATAACAGGATAAAAAGAAGAATATATGAAAATCATTAATTTAGCGCTTGCCGCCACCGCATTTTTAGCAATGACTACAGCTTGTACAAGTAGCCATGACACCGCTGATAATACTGTTGTTGAACAGACAGAACAGAAGGACAATCCACCAATGGATGAAAAAGCGCGTGCACTACACGACAAATGCAGTAATCTAAACGATCGTGATGCATGCTTTTATTTAGGACTTGCATATTACAATGGCGAAGGTGTAAGACAGGATCGTAGCATGTCCGCCTCCTATTGGGAAAAAGCCTGTAGCCAAGGTGTTGAGGAAGGATGTTTCAATGTTGGGATTTTATATGGTAACGGTCATGGAGTAAAACAGGATTACCAGCTGGCTAATCACTACTACAAAAAAGCTTGCGATATGAATCACAGCACAGCATGCAACAACCTTGGTTTTTATTATGAGAAAGGTAAAGGCGTTAAACAGGATTTTCGTCAGGCTAATAAGTATTACCTGAAAGCTTGCGATCTGAATGAAGACAAGGGTTGCTCAAACCTTGGGGATTTATACAGAGATGGTGAAGGCGTTAAACAGGATTATCGTCAGGCTAATAAGTATTACCTGAAAGCATGTGATATGAATAACGGCGGAGGTTGTAGCGGACTTGGGTATTCATACAACGTAGGTAGAGGGGTAAAAAAGGATTTACTGCAGGCCCGTAAGTATTACCTGAAAGCCTGCGACCTGAATAATGATGCTGGGTGTGAAAATCTTGGGGATTTATACTACAAAGGTGAAGGCGTTAAACAGGATTATCATCAGGCCAATCAGTACTTTAAAAAAGCTTGCGACCTTGATAATGGGAACAGTTGCAACACCTTAGGATTTTTATACGATAAGGGTCAAGGTGTAAGGCAGGATTTCCAACAGGCATTGTATTACTACCAGAAATCATGTGATTTAAAAGAAGGAATGGGATGTGATAACGTTGCTGTACAATACCAGCTGGGCGAGGGTGTAAGACAGAACATAAATACAGCCAAGTGGTACTACGGTAAAGCCTGTGATTTTGGGTATCAGAAAGGTTGTGATAACTACCGAAAATTAAACGAAAGAGGCTACTAACCTTTTCTGATACCCCAAAAAGGAGAATATATGAAAATCAATAAGTTCGCGCTTGCCGCAACCGCATTTTTAGCATTGACTACAGCTTGTACAAGTAGCCATGACAGCGCTGATAATACTGTAGTTGAACAGACAGAACAGAAAGATACACCACCAATTGATGAAAAAGCACGTGCACTTTACGACAAATGCAATAATCTAAACGATCGTGATGCGTGTTTTTATTTAGGGCGCGCATACTACAATGGCGAAGGTGTAAGACAGGATCGCAGCATGTCCGTCACCTATTGGGAAAAAGCCTGTAGCCTCGGTCATGGCACAGGATGCTTCAATCTGGGGTATTTCTATGATGAAGGTCAAGTTTTAAGACAGAACTATCAGCAGGCTAATCACTACTACAAAATAGCCTGTGATATGAATGACAGCTCAGGATGCAACAACCTTGGGAGTTTATACCGCTTTGGTAGAGGCGTAAACCAGGACGATAATCTGGCTGCTCGCTACTACCAAAAGGCCTGTGAACTGAATCACAGCTTTGGCTGCTTTAACCTTGGGTATTCATATTACAATGGTTATGGTGTTAAACAGGATTTTAAGCAGGCCAATAAGTATTACCAGAAAGCTTGTGAACTGAATTACAGCAAAGGCTGTCTTGAAGTTGGGAATTTATACAACAATGGTGAAGGCGTAAAAAAGGATTTTAAGCAGGCCAATAAGTATTACCTTAAAGCTTGTGAACTGAATGACAGCACAGCATGCTTTAACCTTGGGAATTTGTACAACAATGGTGAAGGCGTTAAAAAGGATTTTAAGCAGGCTAATAAGTATTACCTGCAAGCCTGCGATATGAATAACGGCTCAGGGTGCTTTAACCTTGGGGTTTCTTACAAAAAAGGTGAAGGCGTTACCAAGGATTATCATCAGGCCAATCAGTACTTTAAAAAAGCCTGTAACCTGTTTGTAGGTGGCGGTTGCAATGACTTAGGAGTTTCATACGATAAAGGTCTAGGCGTAAGGCAGGATTTCCAGCAGGCCATGAACTACTACCAAAAAGCGTGTAATTTAAAACACGGAATGGGATGTGATAACGTTGGAGTTCTGTACAACAACGGTCAAGGTGTAAAACAGGACAAAAACACGGCCAAGTGGTACCATGGTAAAGCCTGTGATTTCGGCTATCAGAAAGGTTGTGATAACTACCGAGAATTAAACGAAAGAGGCTATTAACTATTAACCTTTTCTGACAAATCAAATAATGAATAAGAGGATCTCCATGTGAGGTCCTTTTTTGTTTTTACGGAGTTTCAAAATGAACGACAGCACCATCAGGCTTTCAGCCGACACGTCTGCTCTCTCGGATTCACTCAGCAAAATTGCCGAAGGGATGACGGCCATGAAGGACGCCGTTTCCTCCTCTGCTACGGCTATGGGAGCAAACCTTGATGCCTCTGCAAAACAGGCAGAAGCTACCAATGCCGCCATTCACGGACTTGATGAGAGCGTTAAGACTGTAACAGATTCAATTGAAGCTCAGACCAAAACTGTAACTGACCTTGGTGCAAAGCAGAGCAAGATCACCAAAGAAATCAGCAAAGCTCTTGAAACTCAGAAGTCCCAGCAGAAGGATGCCAACGCAACTCTTGCCGAGCAGAAGAAAATCATGCAGGAGCAGGAAGCTGAAATCAAAAATGTTACCAAAGCAGTGGACAATCATACCGGAGTTCTCAAGAAAAATGCCTCCGGCTGGAAGATACTGATGACGGGTTTTGCCATCAAGTTTGCCTCTGAAATCGTGGACGGATTTAAGAGCATCGTTTCTACCGGACTTGAGGCATCACGCGTTTACGAAGACATGTCTGCCGAAGCTTCATCACTACTGAAAACGGCAGAAAAAGGCACTACCGCAGCCGTCACGGTCTTGCGAATCTGTTGTTCTGTGCGGGATGCAAAGACGTCTTCCGCAGACTGCACTGGGACAACAACGGCTGCAAGTCCACCGTCTGGCGCTGCATTTCAAGGATTGAGCCACGAGGCATCAAGTGCCGTGCCAGGACTCTTAGAGAAGAGGTTCTTGAGAAGGCCTGCTTTTCGGCATTCAGTGAACTGCTAAGAACATGTCAAAGACAGAGGAGCAGAATAAGAACGTCAGTACTGATAAACAGCAGGACGTAAGGTCAGGAGGAACTGAATTTCTGCGTAAGACCATGGTTCTTGCGGGACAGAATAAGGACTGCCCTAATGAAACACAAGATCCTGAAAACGCCCTTCTGGAACTCTGCCCTGATGAGCTTAAGGAGTACATCAGCAGACAGCGCACGGTTCTCACCGAGTCTGATGCGCTCATGCTCAGACGCTGGCTGCAGAGAATCACCGTGTTCGATGACAGACTGCTGTTCGACTTCAGGACAGGCTTCAGCGTAGAGATTGAAGCCTAAATTCCCCTTCCTACCGTCATGTCATGTGGCGGTGGGATTTGTTAAAGACTGCTAAAATTCTTTATCGATACTGCCGATTTTAGCCTTTAAGGTTTCTTCAAGGGCAGCGAAGGTAGAAATAAAGCGCTCTTTTATTAAAGACACAAGTTCCTCAGCTTCTTCTTCGTTGTAAACATGAACCGAAAGATTCCTTTTTCTCAACATCAGCAGCCAGGAATCGGAATCAGAAATAAATCCGACTTTATACGCAATCTGCAAAATTTCCCGCGGAGACCCGACATCTGCCCCATCAACACCATGATTTCTCAGTACCTCCTGAAGAGCCTTCCAAGAGAGTTCAAATGTCAGATTAAACTGGCCTATTACTCCTATTCTGTATATTTCGTTTTCAAACGCCTGCTTAAAATCTGCTTTCTTCAGTACCTTTAGACATTTGGAAAAATTATCAAACTTTTTCATATATAACTATACCGTCCCTAGCAATTTCCTTTTTCAATTCATCAGAAATATTTTTGTCAGCATTGATGACGTCAAAAGATAAAAGGGAGTTAACGTTTTCAGTGATGTTCCAGTAAAATGAATCAAAGTCCCCACCGTAAACAGCAAGATCCACGTCACTCCTCTCGGTATTGGTTCCTCTGGCACGAGAACCGAAGAGGACAACTTTTTCTACAGAATTATTTTCAGCAAATGCAGCTATATCCTTTAAAACAACATCCGGTATATCTATTTTCATAATCATCATAAAAATAAAAATTTACTGTCAGAATGAATTGATTTGAGCTGCATTTAAATATATGCAACTATACTTTCATTATAGAACAATTCATGAAATTAAAAACCTTTAAATAGGTAATTTAGAATTCTCCGGCAACCTGACTAAAGGCCTGTATTGATTATAGGGGCTTTCATTCCTCGGATTGTATTGGACAAGGCTCATATACGTTCTGCTTTGGGAAATGATTAAATTAATTTTCAGAAAGGTGTTTTAAAAACTGGCTAAGTTTAATGGGAATCAGGCAGACCGTTGGTAGTCTGCCTTTAATATTCTATTCAGTACCTCTTGGTTTAGGGTGAGAATAGGCGTTAGCGCCAGGGTTTACACGGAATCGCGTTCACACTCGACCGGGCCTCGAGTTCAAGGATAAACAGGTCAAGGTCTATGCCGTCTGAATGCGTCTATTGCGGATACGGAAGCCCCCTAATATACATCTAAGGTTTGATCTGTGATATAAGGTGAGTGCTAAACAATTCCTTACTTGATATTTCTCTTTCGTTTCTTAATAACCGACAGAGATTATGACATCAAGATTGTAGTATTCAATGTTTCTTTCTACTTGGCGATCACCCTCATTTTGAACTGTTGCAAAATTTGCAACAGTTGACTCACGAACAAGTTCACCTTCGATGAAGATATTTTTTATATGACGGGATATTGTTGATTTATTACGCTGAAACAGTTCAGCCATCTGGTCTAGCGATAGCCAAACTGTTTCATTTTGTAGGTTCACATTAATTTTTGTCAATCCATCTTCAGTCTGATAGATTATAATCTCACCGCGATTATCCATTAAAAATTCTATTGCTGTTATGAAACGACCTTTGTCAAGCAGAAATTTAGGCAAGACATTTTCCTCAGTGTAAGCACGGCATTGGCCACTCTGTTATACGGGGGTTGGTTACC
>CACWVT010000047.1 GCA_902764345.1 uncultured Ruminobacter sp. | reverse complement strand
GTATTCCTCTCAGTTATGTGCGATCCGTCCAATCCTAATCCGTCCAAAATGATATAATCCGATTATCTGCATATGCCAGAATAATATTTTTTATATTTACACAAGATAAAACCATAAATTGCGCCGAAACTGCCGAAAAGTGAAAGTCCGGTATGCCTCTCCGGTGCCGTAACGGATGGGCAGAGTGATTCAGTCAGTACACATACGTTGTCCGGGATGCTCCGGCAACATGATATTCAGCATCAGAAAGCAGAAGCTCGTATGCGAATCCTGCGGTAAAACCAGCACGGTACGGGAATATGATAATATCGTTGCGGAGAAAAACCGAAAAGGAGTAAAGGATGCTTTCATATCCGGAGCAAAAGCTTATAACGATAATGAAAAGAATCCTCTGAACCGCTACTATACATGCAGCAGTTGCGGCGGACAGATTTATCTTGGTGTTCTTTCAGCTACGGCAAAGTGTCCATTCTGCGGAAATGACATTATCATGACCGACAAATACAGGGCACAAAAGATGCCGGACTTTCTAATTCCGTTCCAAAAGGATCAGGAAAACTTTAGGGAAAAAATCATTGAGAAGGCTATGGAAAGAACAATGGTTCCGGATGCCTTTATCGAAAAGCTGAAATCAGCCAAATACGTTCCGTCATACATACCGTTCTGGGTATGCGATGCCGAGCTTTCAGGCTCTCTTGATTATGAGGTAGAAACAATAACTCCGTGGCCGATATCACTTACAGGCAGAGAGAAAATGAACTATTTCCATTTTGTAAGGGAATGCCACGCCCGCGGTTCAATACGTATCTCCGGAATTCCGCAGGATGCCTGCGACAGCCTCGATGACAAACTTACTCAGCCTCTTGAACCATTCAATACGAATGCTGCCGTACCGTTCAGTCCTGCCTGGCTTTCAGGCTTGGATGCCAAAATCTACGACGTTGATTCGGAACACGGCCTTTATCAGATTCTGAAAAGAATGCACACATCTTTTGACGTTTTTCTGACCAATGCAAAAAAATATGATTTTTTCGCAGGCAGCGAACAGAACTACAGACTCGTCCATCACAGAATGCTTTACGCACTGTTTCCTGTATGGACGGCAGAGGTTGAATGGGAAAGCAATAAAAAAAACACGAACTACTGGGAACGGGAAGAGAACAGAAAATTCAATTTCTCCATGAACGGACAAACCGGCAAATGCGTCGGCAGCTTTCCGGTATGCACAAAAAAAATAAATATCTGTGCCGTAAGCTGCTGGTTCCTTTACCTGTCCTTCTGTTATCTCTGGCTGACACAGTCGCTTTTCTTTGAAAAGACATCCACGCTGCCACCTGTTCTGAACCATCCGTACTTCATTGCCGCAACCCTGATTCCCGTATGGTTCTTCGTAAACAGAACCGCTCCAAAGTGGTTTTTTAAAACTGAACGAACAAGTTATTTTTACGGAACTCTGTTTATGCTGTTGGGAATTCTGTTTCTTGCTCTGACCGCAATTGTGACACCAAGTAACCTCATATACATATTGAGCCCAATGGTCTTGATTCCTTTTCTGATTCTGTCCAAAGCGACCTCGGAATTCATGCCTCAGCGTCTGCAGAAAATAACGGACCTGAAACTCGTAAGACAGGGTGACGATTACATAATCCCCGGAAGTTTACGTGTTTATGAAAGAAAGGTAAAACACAGACATCTATGCCTGCGTAGCCATAAGCACACCACCCTACGTTTCGGTATCAGCACAAAGGATCTGTATAAGTAACACGGAGCTTCCGGGCAATCTCCGTTTTAGGCATGCCGCATCATAAAAAGTCTACGACATGCCCATGCCTTATTCCTGACTGAAATCTTTAGTTAAAAAAATACCAAATTCCCACTCTGTCTTCGTCGTTCTTAGACCGCTTACTGCCTTCAATGATGCTTTTTGCAGAAGAATTGCATTTCTTTTTTTCCTCCCTAGACCAGCTTCTTGTCACATTATTCTGATAATCATCAGAATGACAGTAATCACAATGTGGGGCAAGCGTAAATGCATTCTGCCTTTTCACCAGCTTCCAGAGCAAACAGCACAAAGCTATTGAAACAAACAGGATGACAGCGGTAACAAGCGCAATATCGAAGGCTTCCTCACCTCCGGAATACACCTTATAAGCCTCATGACCGAAGTGCCAGGCACCATATGTAAACAGGATGCTGAAAAGAGCCGTACTCAGATTTCTGACAAAGATATATTTGGCGCAGACATAGACCACTGAAGCATAAAGAAAAATCAAAACAGTCATTCCCTTCATGGAATTACCGTCTTTAATAACGCCGAGAGCGCATACCCAGTAGCACAGACTCAGACAGAACAGCCACGGAAACAGCTGACTGCATACAAACTTGACCATGCTTACCGGAATACTGCAGGCTGTTTTGCCCGTCTGGCCGTTTACGGCACACGGAAACTTTCTGCCCTGCCAGATAATGTCCATATGCCATATAGGAAACAGCGCATAGCTCGCCTTTAACGGCTTGTAATCATACTGTCTGTCGGTCACCTTGTAGTAATCATATAGTTCAGCATCACTCAGATATCTGTCAAATGATTCCCTGGCTCTGTTCTCTGCCCTTACAAGACAGTCTTCCCTGCTCACGTTATATACCTTGGCATGAAGTCCGGCAAGATATGCAAAACTGAATCTGGGAGCATTGGTACACTCAAAAGGCTCAAGCATCTGAGATATTCTGTCATCAACCTCAATCGATGCATCCTGAGGTATCTTTGTGAAGGTTTCAGAACCGAAACCATGCCCGGAATACACAACGTGATGATATTTCTTGTTGCTGTAACTTACTCTTTCCACCTGAAAAGACGCATTTCCGGACACGGTAACGTCAAAGAGCCAAAAGGGAATGTACCAGGCCTTTATATTCTTAAATGTTGCCCCCACCCTGAAGGCATCCGGAACAAACATCCGCTTTTTGAGTACTGCCCTGTATTCCTCAAGAAACTGAGCCTTATCGATTTTAAACGGAACAATAAAATCCGGAACCTGCTGATCCCTGTACTTATCCGTAAAAACCAGGGCATTACCGCAGAACGGGCATACTCCGGTGGCTGCTGCAGCCCCCGGGGTAATCTCCCCCCCGCATGAGGAGCAGGTGTATGAACGAAGCATGTTCTCCTTACTGGCGTCCCCCTCCTCCACATTCAAAAGAGCGCCACGGCTGAATGATTCAGATCCTTTTTTCTTCTTTTCTGCAAGAATATTATTATACTCATAAACGGTATACATGCTTGAACAGGATTCGCATTCAAGCATCTGCTCCGTAATATTGAAAACCAGATTTCCGGAACAGCCCGGACATCTGGCATGGTCTGAATATTTCATGAAAAACTCCGACGTTTAAGTGGAGATAAACCTCAATTATTATTTCGTCTTCTCCGTGTACGGTATGGCATTAACCGCTCATCATGTTTGCATAATACACAACAGGTGTCTTTCTTTCTGTGACGTTCACACATACTTTTAAAAGCTAAAAGCCGACTAATTCTTATCTGTCGGCGTTTTCTCATTCACCGGGTCGGCTATTCACCGTCTGAGACAAATCCTCCATCCTGCCTGCCAGCCGATTTCCGGGACAGAAATATGTATCGGACATCAGAGGCTTTTTTGAGCGGATTTATTTTTTGGTAACGCGGATGATTGATGAACAGATATTTGTTATCGATTTGTCGTTTATGCTCAAGAAATACAACTACCGACATGTTAGAATTTATGAGTATGGTTCGGCATATTAAGTATTGAAATAAAAGGACTCCAACAAAAATCAGTCAGAAAAATTTCACTACGGAAGGAGAAACTGATATGAAAAAACAGAGTAAAAGAAAAGGACTGACATCTTTATTTTTTGCCATAACTCTCGTTTTGTACGGTTGTGCAAACCAGGCTGAGCAGGCAAAAACAGATACTCTCAATGAAATATCCAACAGTGATGCCAAGTTAAATCTTTCTGATGATGCCAGCGGCTTTGTGTTACTCAGCGAATCAGTTCCTGATGCAATTTTAGAAATCAGATATTATTCGACATATAATTTTGTGGGCACCAGAATTGACGGGTATGAAGAACCGGTTGCCTTACTTACAAAAGAGGCTGCCACAGCACTCAGAAAAGTCAGTGATGAGTTAAAAAAGAAGGGATACCGTCTAAAAATTTTTGATGCCTATCGTCCTCAAAAAGCTGTTAATCACTTTATGCGCTGGGCTCTTGACACTAATGATGTGGCAATGAAACCGTATTTTTATCCAGAACTGGAAAAAGACGTTCTTTTCCCTCAGGGATATATAGCTGAACATTCAGGACACAGTCGCGGCAGTACGGTTGATTTAACTCTTTTTGACATGAAAACGGAAAAAGAAGTAGATATGGGAGGAACGTTCGATTACTTTGGTTTACTGAGCCATCCGGATTATACAAAAATCACTAAAGAACAATATAACAACCGAATGATTCTTCGGGATGCAATGTTGAATAACGGTTTTAAACCTTTGGAAGAAGAATGGTGGCACTTTACGCTAAAAGACGAACCTTATCCTGACACTTATTTCACTTTCCCGGTATCTGTTACTTCAGTTTCGAATGACAGATGTGTTAAATAATAACACTTCCGTATCTATATAAAGCCAAATCAGGCCGGCAGTTCTTTACCTGTCGGCCTTCTTCATGAAAAAGATCATAACCTGAACAAGTTTATGACCCGATACATTTACTGAGAGGCAAGGCAAAAACTACCCCTTTGAACCATAGAAACGGAACTTCGGATGCTTCCAGACCGGAACAAGCCTTTCATCAAAAACATATCTCGTTCCCAGAGGAACCTTGTCATCCCGGTGATAGTCCGTTCCGCATGAGGCATAAAGCCCGAATTCCAAAGCCAGCTCGGTTGGATACTCTTTTTCAAAGGCGTTCAGCTGTTTGCATCCGAGAGTCTCCATGGCCTCCCCACCTGCCTCCCTGAAGGCTCTGGTGAGCTCATGCATCTTTTGGCGTCTTACATCTTCCGTATTTTCCGGTTTTTTAGGATCAAAATAACGCCATACATGAGCAAGAACCGGAATTCCTCCGGCATTTAATATGGTCTCCACGGCCTCGGTCATACTGCACCACGGAGCCTCTTTAATGGTAACAAGACCGCCGGTGGCAAAATACTTTTCGTAAACATCATCAGGACTGGTAAGCTCCACCATTTTGCGGTTTACCATATACTGCGAAACATTATACTTGTTTACGGTACCGGCAAATGTTCCCATGAGATCGTCATAATCGATAAATACACCCACATCCGCAAGCTTTCGGCAGAGAAGCTCAGTGTACTCCCTTCTCTTGCGGTTCTGCATATCCAGCAGTTCGGTAAGTGACTTATTTTCTATATCAATGCAAAGTCCCTGAATATGTATTTTACGGGGGGTGGTAATTTCCACTCCCGCCACGAGACTTATACCCGCTTTCACGGCTTCCGCACAGGCTTCATCAATCCCTGACACGTTATCATGATCAGACAGGCCGAATACCCTGATACCGGCATCAAAAGCCTTTCTGACGACCTCAGAAGGCGAATACAGACCATCTGATTTGTTTGAATGATTATGCAGATCAATCACTAAACCTTCACAATATTCACTCATGGCTAACCCCCTTTATCCTGACTGCCGCAGATAAAATCTGCGGCAGAAAAAAACCGATGTAGCAGACGGAACCGTCAGCAGATCTTATGGTATCCATCATTCATGCTGACCGTCTCTTTTTCATCACTGACGATTCGCATTATCAGTTGCCGCCATACCTGCTGCAGCCGCCGTCTCCTGTAAATGAAATCTGCGGGATAACGTAAATACGGCAAGAGCGGCAGCCGACAGAACAAACATGGTAGCGGCCATAGGCACTGCCGTTGTTCCTGAAAAAGAGTTGAAAACCAGTCCTGCAAGAGCTCCCAGTCCAAAACGCAGACTGCCCATAACCGAAGATGCCGTACCGGTCATTTCCGGAAATTTTCCCAGAGTATACGTTGTACTCAGGGCACCGATAAGACCCACGGTACAGACGGTCATCACAACGGGAATAATAATCAGAGGCAGACAGTCCGTCTCGGCAAGAGCCATCACAAGAAGCAGCGTACTGCCTGCGGCACTGAAACACAGTGCGCCCATAAAAGACGTAAGCAGCCCGAATCTTTTTACGAACCGCCCGGTAAAGCTCACAACGATCATCAGTGAAATAATGTTAAGGGCAAATACCAGTCCGAAGGTCATACTGTCAAGACCGTAAATGTTCATGTATACCTGTGAGGCACCTGAGATAAATGAGAACATGGCAGCACAGTTTAATGCCTGTGCCAGCACGGTTCCGCAGACACTCTTATGACTGATTATCTTTCCGTAGTTTGCAAGCATGACAGAGAAATTCAGCGGCTGTCTTCTGTCCTTCGGCAATGATTCCGGTATGCCAAAGCCTATGCAGCAGAGAATCAGCACACCGATGGCTGCAAGAAGATAGAAGCAGTACTGCCATCCGAATCCGGCAAGCATTCCCCCCAGTGTCGGAGCAATGAGAGGAGCTAGGCTCATGGCGATCATGGAAATGTTGATTGCCCTGTTAAACTGTGTCCCTTTAAAAATATCCTTCATTACGGCATTGGCAACAACAGCGCCGGCAGCCCCGCCAAGTGCCTGCAGCAGACGCATTACGAAGAATACCCCGAAATTTCTGGTAAATACGGCACACAGAGAGGCTATCGTAAATACCAGCGTCCCGATCATTATTATCTTCTTACGGCCCAGAGCATCGGAAAGAGGTCCGTATATGAGCTGTCCCGCAGCGAATCCGCCAAAGAATATGCTTACGGTTAACTGCATATCGCTAATCGAGGTATTCATCTCCCCTGCTATGCCTGTAAGTGAAGGCAGATACATATCGGTTGCAAGAGGAGCCAGACAGCTTGCAAGACACAGGAACAGGATGGTTTTGTAAAATTTAAAGTCAGACATGTCACTCGCCGTTGAAGTTGAATGTTTTTAAGACAGAAGCCGGAGCCAACACTCCGGTGCATATATTCTCGTCAGGACTTTGCCGGTACCATGCGTACCTCATTCCTGATACAAAAGACGTCACAGTATAATTTTAACAATTCCCGACGCAATTCGTAATTGGAAATTTAAAAATAACAGTACTTGAAAAAGGCCGTTGAGGTCAGCACCGGAGAAACACGATACTGCCCCCTTATCAGAAAAAACATGCGATTGAGCGGCACTACGCCAACAGGGTTGTTTTAACAGAAACGACAGGATCACTGCCATTTGCCAGTTTGAAATTATAAATCATGGCATTTATTCTTCCGGTATATCCCTGAATCAGGTTTCTGAAGGAAGCTGAATTGATTCTCAGATTAAGAGTAACGTCAAGAAGTTCATTCTCATCAGCATTCACGGCCACGGCAATCACGGTATAGCTTTCACCGCCGGCTGTTTCCCTGATGATAAAGACATTGCCGAACGGAATAACCTCATAATTCTCAATATCAGATATAAAGTCGTAAACAGCCTGCCAGATGGTTACCCTGCTGGAGTCGCCGAGATATTTCTTCTGAAGCTTCAGATAACCGCACAGCACGTCCGCAAGAACAGATGCATCAGTATTTTCGAGAGCCAGCTGAATCTGTTCCCTGCGTGAAACGAGGCCGCAGAGCTCCCTGAGATAGTCATCGTGGGCATTTACCTCATCGGACACTGCCATTACAATCTCAGTATTGACAAGTTCAGCCACGTCAAGTCTGCTGTCATCACGGGTAACCAGTGAAACAAGTCCCTCAGCATAAAGAATCTGCAGAAATCTTCTGGTATATGAATAGATTTCCCCGGTATATCTGGTGTTATTACGAGGATCAAATCTGCTAATTTCCCGGGTATTTACCACCTCTCCGTTAAGCAGTCTGGCAATGCCGATATCACCGCACAGGAGATAGGCTCCATTGCCGCTGTTGAGGCTGTCACGTATGAACCATACGGCGTTGCTGACCACGGAGGTAATAAAAAGATCCTTTGCCTCTATTGAGGTAAAGAGTGTGCTCGGTTTAACCAGGCCGCCGTCATAATGACCGCACCAGTCATAAAGCTCATCGGAATCAAGTTCCGACAAGCTTGCCTTGAGAACGGTGGTCATCTCTTCATAGGTTATACCGCACCAGCCAAACATTCTGGATGATCCCGTCTGTTTTTCCGATGACAGGTTATAGAACAGCGGACCGGCTTCAGGATGCTCCGGATGCACAAGCATGTCCGCAATTCCCGGAATATGAGTTCCCGCAAGAGAGAGATAGATGAAACCATCGCGACGATCAGCCTCAATGAGAGACACCCACAGACGGCGCCAGGCGTTCAAAAATTCGGAACTTCTGGTTACGAATCGCTGTACCCTGTCAAAATTCTTGAAAATCAGTACAAGCTTTTTTCCGGATTCCGCATACAGCCCTCTGAGAAGAGCGACCCAATCATACCTCGGCAATTTTTTGACTTCCGGATACATTGACTTTATGGCCTGCGCAGTCTGTGTGGACAGATCGGTAATAAAGGTATTGTATGATGTTGTGGCATTCACGTCCGTAAAATCAAACGTAAGCACCGTAAAACTGCCGCGTTTTTTAAATATATCCTGTTTATTGACGATATCCGAGCCCCAGAAAACGGCAGGATCGGTTCGCTGGTCATAAAAGGCACCAATCATATCCGCAAAAGTGGATACGCCGAGCCCTGCAGGAGCACACAGGGAAATAAAGTTATGCCCATCAGCAACGGCTTCATCAACGACCTCTATGTAGGAAGTTTTATCAACCCTCAGATTACGGGAACATAATGATATGTATAGATTGTCCTGAGTTACGTCAATCAGCATCTGCGACACCAGCTCTTAAAAAATTTAAAAACGGAAACGGCAATTAATACCATACAAATTTACGCATATTATACAGGATTGTAACAAAAATTCCCGTATTAATGGGAATAAGGGACAAGAAAGACATCTTTTAGGTAAAAAAGAAAAACCCGCAATACTAAAACGATGAACGGAAGCGTGCTGAGAATGCCGTAAGCTTAAACGGTAAAATATTCTCCGGGAAAACCCTGGGTCTCCCGGAAAAAAAATATCAGATATTCTGCAGAGCCTGTCTGAGTGAATTAAGCTCCTCCTGAGTCATGGTTACACCCTTCCCCATTTTTTCATGGTTCGGAGCCCAATCACGGATGTCATACTTTGGTGCCGCATTGTTCCACGAAACCCTGTTTAGTTCCTTACGCCACCCCTTTGGATTTTCGGAAATTACGGCAATTTCCTCTACAATTTCAAATTTAATGTCTGTCATCAGTATTTCCTATGGTTAATTGACATCGGTATTCTCATGTGTCGATTATTATTTTATGAAGACCGAAGTGTACGTTCACATTTCCTCAAACAAACCGTACCGGTTATACCGGCAAATTTTTATGATATTCAAACATTAATTACCTTATACATCTGTAAATGAAATCGCATTTTTGAAAAAAATATTAAATTAAATTACATTACGTTACGTTAAATTAAACAACTCCATAATTAACAAACACAGAAAAGACATACGTATGCTTTATTAAGTAAATATGGTTATTCATATTTAATAATTATTTTTAATAAAGGATTTAAAACAGAACTGATATTATAAATTCATATACTTAATAAAACAGTTTTACATGAATTTAAAGTACTTGAAAAAACGATATAAAAAAGGGAGAACGGATTAACCGTTCTCCCTCGCATGTAATAATACCGCAGAGCGGATTATTCTGAGTAACGCTTAAACAGTAATGAACCGTTAGTTCCGCCGAAACCGAATGAATTTGAAAGAGCGTATTCAAATTCAGCCTTCTGGGCTACGTTAGGAACCAGATTGATACCTTCAACTTCAGGATCAGGATTTTCCAGATTGATGGTTGGAGGACAAATCTGTTCACGGACAGCCAGAGTGGTGATTACTGCTTCAACCGCACCGGCAGCTCCGAGGAGGTGACCGGTCATTGACTTGGTTGAGCTGACACGAACAGTGGAAATGGCGTCACCGAAGGTACTCTTCACGGCTCTGATTTCTGCCAGGTCGCCTAAATGAGTAGAAGTACCGTGAGCATTTACATAACCAACTTCTGCAGGAGTGATACCGCCGTCACGGATGGCATTCTGCATTGCAAGAGCCGCACCTGCACCGTCTTCCGGAGGAGCAGTCATGTGGAATGCGTCAGAACTCATGCCGAAGCCTGCAAGTTCAGCGTAAATCTTGGCACCGCGTGCCTTTGCGTGTTCGAGTTCTTCAAGAATCAGCACGCCTGCACCGTCACCGAGTACAAAACCGTTACGGTCGATATCCCATGGACGGCTTGCCTTTTCAGGATCGTCATTACGGGTTGATAAAGCCTTAAGGGCACAGAAACCGCCGATACCCATCTGGGTTGAAGCCTTTTCAGCACCGCCGCAGATCATAACATCAGCATCACCGTATTGAATCATGCGGGCACTGAGGCCGATTGCATGAGTACCTGATGAACATGCAGTTACGGTAGCAACATTAGGACCGCGGGCACCAAGTCTGATTGATACATGACCTGAAACCATGTTAATGATGGTTGACGGAACAAAGAACGGACTGATCTTACGAGGACCGCCTTCAATCAGTGATTCGGCATTCTTTTCAATTAAACCGAGACCACCGATACCGGAACCGATCGCGCAACCTACACGAGGAGCATTTTCCGGAGTAATCTTAAGACCTGAATCCTCAAAGGCCATTAAGGCTGCGGCAATACCGTACTGGATAAATAAATCCATCTTACGGCTGTCTTTTTTGTTAATACCAAACTTTTCAGAATCAAAGTCCTTTACTAAACCTGCAATTTTGCTTGAATAGTCAGTGGTATCAAAATGATCGATAAGAGAAATACCACTCTTACCGGCTAATAAATTCTTCCATGCTTCCTCAACGGTGTTACCTACAGGGGAAAGCATACCAAGACCTGTTATTACAACTCTGCGTTTTGACACAGATTGCCTCCGTACGATTAAAACAAGACCTAAACAAGAAAAGCGTTTAGTTAACCACCAAAACGCTCTTCTTTAATATCACGGAAAAACTACATTAAGTAGCTATTACTTGCGATGTGCTTCGATGTAGTCGATAGCGCTCTGAACGGTAGTGATCTTTTCAGCATCTTCGTCAGGGATTTCGGTATCGAACTCTTCTTCAAGTGCCATAACTAATTCTACGGTATCAAGAGAGTCAGCACCTAAGTCATCGATGAAAGAAGCAGATAAAACTACTTCATCTTCGTTAACACCAAGCTGTTCAACGATTACTTTCTTAACGCGTTCTTCAATATTACTCATTTATATTAATCCTATTTACGATTATCGTGTTAATATACAAACCCTTTCGGGTTAATAAACTCATTTAATTGAGCCCATTATAGCTATTTATATTTAGTATATCTAGTAAAATATTAAAAAAACTGTTCTACATCACTATTATACTGAAATTACATATACATGCCGCCGTTCACGCTGATGGTTTCACCGGTAATGTATGAAGCCATGTCGGATGCGAGGAACAGAACAGCATTGGCAATATCCTGAGGATCACCGAGTTTTCCGGCAGGAACCTGAGTCAGAATGGCATTCTTCTGATCATCGGTCAGAGCCGCGGTCATATCAGTGGCAATAAAGCCAGGAGCCACACAGTTAACGGTAATACCGCGTGATGCCACTTCCTTTGCCAGACTCTTTGAAAAACCGATGAGACCAGCCTTTGCAGCCGCATAGTTACACTGACCAGGATTACCCATCAGACCAACAACAGAACTTACGGAGATGATTCTGCCGGCACGCTTCTTCATCATAGGTCTGAGAACGCCCTTCGACATTCTGTATACGCTGGCGAGATTGGTATTGATGATGGCATCCCATTCTTCGTCCTTCATGCGCATTAAGAGATTGTCACGGGTGATACCTGCATTGTTTACCAGGATATCAACGTCACCGAAAGCGGCCTTAACGTCTTCAAGGCACTTGTCTACTGATTCCTGAGAAGAAACATCGAGAACAAGTCCCTTACCGTTTTCACCGAGATATTCGGTAATCTTGGCAGCACCGCTCTCAGAAGTAGCGGTTCCGCATACCTTGGCACCAAGTTTTGCAAAGCTTTCGGCAATAGCCTTACCGATACCTCTGGAGGCACCGGTAACAAGTACAACCTTACCTGAAAAATCCATATTTACTCCTTTAATTATGCAACAGCAGCCAGAGAAGCTTCGAGTGTTGCGGCATCATTTAAAGAAATTGCATTAACTTCTTTATCAATACGCTTGATTAAACCAGCAAGAACCTTACCCGGACCAACTTCAATCATGGTCTTAATTCCGTCAGCAGATGCTGCCTGTACGGTTTCAACCCAGCGAACAGGGCTGTAGAGCTGTCTTACAAGTGCATCCTTGATTGCATCAGCATCATCAACCTTAGCCACGTCAACGTTATTGATCACCGGCACGGACGGAACCTTGAATTCAACCTTTGCAAGTTCCTTAGCCAGCTCATCGGCGGCACTCTTCATGAGAGCACAGTGTGATGGAACACTTACCGGAAGAGGCAGAACGCGCTTTGCACCGGCAGCCTTGAGAGCTTCTGAAGCAGCTTCAACTGCTTCCTTGTTACCGGCTATAACAACCTGCCCAGGAGAGTTGAAGTTAACGGCTGAACATACCTGTGAACCGCTGGCTTCGGCACATGCCTTGATTACAACGTCATCAGCAAGACCGATAACGGCAGCCATTGCCCCCACTCCGAGAGGAACTGCGGCCTGCATGAACTCACCGCGAAGCTTTACAAGCTTTACGGCATCCTTGAAATCAATTACACCGGCACATACCAGCGCACTGTATTCACCGAGTGAATGACCGGCCATTACGGCCGGCTTTAAGGAAGTCTTTTCCTGCCAAAGTCTGTAAAGAGCTACTGAAGCAGTTAATAAGGCAGGCTGAGTCTTATAAGTTTTACCCAATTCTTCGGCAGGGCCGTTCATTACAAGATCAAAAAGGTCGTAGCCGAGCACTTCGGATGCTTCAGCAAAGGTATCCCTGATTACGGAATACTGCTCTGAAAGCTCCTTGAGCATACCTACAGACTGTGAACCCTGTCCAGGGAACACAAAACCAAAATTAGCCATATAACAACTCCTAGTATTTAATTAAAGCACTGCCCCAGGTAAAACCGCCACCGAAAGACTCAAGAAGAATTAAATCTCCCCTCTTGATACGGCCGTCTCTGATTCCTTCATCCAGGGCGATAGGCACGGATGCACCTGAAGTGTTGCCGTACTTATCAAGATTTACAATCACCTGTTCCATAGGCAGGGCCAGCTTGCGGGCAGTAGCCGCAATGATGCGCAGATTTGCCTGATGAGGAACAAGCCATTTGAGTTCACCGCGATCAATGGAATTTTCTTCCATAGTCTCGGTAACAACGTGACTTAAAGTATTAACGGCGACCTTAAAGACTTCATTTCCCTTCATGTAAAGCCAGCCGATTTCAGGATTGAGACGGTTTACGTTAGGCAATTTAAGCAAATCACCGTATGAACCGTCAGCATGAATTGTGGCGGAATAAATACCAGGTTCCTCGCTGGCTCCAATCACCGCAGCACCGGCACCGTCTCCGAAAAGAATAATTGTTGTTCTGTCATTTGGTTCACAGGCAGAAGACATCACGTCAGCACCGATTACCAGAGCCTTTTTGGCAGTACCGGATCTTATGTATGAGTCAGCAATACTTAAACCATATGAAAAGCCGCTACATGCTGCAGCCACGTCAAACGCAGGCTGTCCCTTGGTTCCCAGCATTGCCTGAACCTGGCAGGCCGCTGACGGAAACGCATTCGGAGCACTTGTGGTCCCGACTATAATCAGATCAAGCTCGTCGGCAGTGATGCCGGCAGCCTCAATAGCCTTTAATGCGGCTTTGTAAGCCATTACCGAAACAGTATCATCACCTTCGGCGATTCGGCGCTCTCTTATACCGGTTCTTTCAACAATCCACTCATTACTGGTTTCAACCATCTTTTCAAGATCGGCGTTCGTACGAACCTTCGGAGGAACGTAACTGCCTGTACCAAGAATTTTACTGTACATAGAGTTCTATGCGCCCTTTAATTTAATCAAACAATCAGCAATATGCTCAGGTACCCTGTTCAGACACTCGGATCTAGCCTGAGCAATCGCTCTAACCAAAGCATTACAGTCAGCAGCACCATGACTTTTTACGACAACGCCGTTCAGTCCCAGAAGAGACGAACCGTTGTATCCGTCAGGCTGCATGTCAGTTATACGTTTTTTATGAAGATATTTTATAGGTTTGAGCAGTTTGTGCAACAGTGTATATCCAGATAACCGCTGTTCTATCACACGATAAAGACCTTCCGCAGTCTTAAGTGCGACATTTCCGGAAAAACCATCCGTAACTATAACATCCGCGACGTTACCAAAGATATCGTTACCTTCCACAAAACCAATGTAGTTCAGTGTATTACATTGATTCAGCAGTGCGGACGCACCCTGAATGGCTTCAGTACCTTTTATAGCTTCACGTCCCACATTAAGGACGGCAATTCTCGGATTTTCAATATTCAGATAGTCAGAAGCCAGAATGGAGCCCATTACGGCAAACTGAAAAAGCACATTCTGGTCACAATGAAGATTTGCGCCTAAATCCAGAAAAACAGTCCCTTTTTTATTCAATGTAGGCAACACTTTCACCAGTGCGCTGCGATGAATCCCGGGAATGTTCCCGAGCAGATGGTTGGCTATCGCCACCATAGCACCGGTATTTCCGGCACTCACAGCCGCCATGGCCTTTTTTGTAGAAACGGCTTCAATAGCCATCCACATTGATGACTGTCTCTTATGTCTGAGGGCGAATTTCGGATTTTCATTCCCTTCAATGACATCGACAGCATTAATCAGCTCAACTCTGGAATTACCTATGAGTTTTTCTTTCCTAAAAAAATCAAGCACCAGATCCTCCCGCCCGAACGCCAGAACATTCAGATCGGAATAAAACGTCAGTGCCTGCTTAATAGCAGGCACTGACACTCGGGGACCGAAATCGCCCCCCATTAGATCTAGTGCTACAGTAATACCTTCCAAGGTGATCTGCTTTTTAACTCAGATTACTTGTTAATTACCTTAACACCACGATAGTAACCGTCAGCGGTTACGTTGTGACGTAAATGGTATTCCTGAGTGGTCTTATCCACAGATACAGTTGGGGTAGCTAAACTATCATGTGATCTGCGCATATCGCGACGTGAACGTGACTTACGATTCTGTTGAACGGCCATTGCCTTCTCCTAATTTACTTACTCTTTAATTTACTCAAAACCGCAAAAGGGTTGGTTTTCTCCGGCTCCACGATTTCGCCTGCCACCCATTCCTTTCCGCCTTCAGGACAATCGGCATCCTCATGTCTTGGAGAGGAAGGCAATGCAAGAATCAGTTCATCTTCCAGTATCTGATACAGGTCGACTTCACCGAACTCATCGACATCAACAAAATCATATAAATCCTCAAGTCCGAGTTCCTCAACCTTTTTAAGGTCCGGAGTGTAACGGATCTGTGAACTTATCTTTAAGTCAAAGAGCTCACCGCAACGTTGGCATACACACTTCACAGCAGTACCAACACTGCCCTCAATTGCTGTTATACCCTGCAAATCGACACCAAAAGTCAGATTAACTTCGGCATCTTCAACAATTTCCTCTACTATACTCTGCAGTCTTTCAAGTTTTTCCTTAGGTATGATACCTACGTAATCAAGCCTTTTGGCCGCTGTATATCGAGGGTCCACTTTCTGTGGAATTTTCACTTTTTGCATAGTGTCGCTATGATATATAAAAAACAATTGATAGTCAAAGAAAAAAATTAAATTTTATCTTTTGAACATTAACTGAGCACACACATGCTCACAGCCTTGCTAACAGCCCCGAATCCGCCCCCGGAACCGGTGACCATTTCGAAAAAACAGGCATTCATAAAACCATCTGCCACAAATCGTCCGTTTTACTCACAGCCGATGGCGGAATCAAAATCATTCTGTATGCGCATTTTTCATTTTAAACCGATGAATTACCGCAATAACGGCAAGAAGACTCAGGCCAAAGAAGAAAAAGAACAGAGACTTATCCATTGAATCCCAGAAATGCTCAAAATACTTGGTATAAAGCTCTATACCCAGAAAGGCAGAACCGAAACCTATCAGCATGGACCGATCATGCCTTACCCCTTCCCACAGAGTCATCAGTGCCACACCAGCCATTACAACGGCCCAGACAAAAAGTTCTGCCTCCGAAGCTTTCTCACTCCATCGAAAAGCTTCGTCAAGACTATAGACACCAAACAGGGAAAGAAACCAGAGAGACGTAAACAGCGTGAGCAGACCGTAGGCCAGCGTAACACCATTAATCTCCCTTTTTTCCAGAAAACATCCTGTTTTAGGCCAGAATGCCAGGATTACAAGAATACTGCCAAGCACCATAAATCTCAGCGGTTCAGACACTCCGAGCCAGTATGTACCGAAAGAGGCTCCACTTTCACATCCCAGCCATCCGCTGAACGAAACCAGGGCAAAGAGCCAGACCATGCCGGACTTCCCAAACCAGCCAATGAGACCGTATATAAGACATCCCGACAAAAGTAAATATCTTATGCTTTCCCAGGAAAAATCAAGCACCTTGCCAAGATACCCCAGTCCGATTCCAATAAACACACATCCCAGAAGAAGAAGTATGGCATACATCTTAAGATATGAAGGAGCCTTTCTCCTGAACACGAATCCGGCCACGGTAAACACCATACCGAAAAAAAACGATGAAACCGTCTTTACCTCTGGTGATGCCAGCTTCAGCAGTTTAATGAAGAACTCGTTACAGAAAAGAGCCGCAAGGGAAATAAGAAAACAGCAGCCTGCTATCCACGTAAAATGAAAAATTATTCTTTTCCAGTTAAAAACCTCT
>CACWVT010000046.1 GCA_902764345.1 uncultured Ruminobacter sp. | reverse complement strand
TGAAGGCTTAATTTGGTAAAAAATTTATTTTATAGGTTTTTATAGATCCAAAATAGCGGAGAGGCTGACTATACGAATATTTTACATATTGTTGAACAAATTTTTATCTGTTGTTGCTTAATTGAGCGGTACGAGCAGACGGGTGACAGGTGACAGGAAGCCTGATGGTGCTGTCGTTTATTTTAATCTCCGTAAAAGTAAAAAAAGAAACTTGGTTAGGAGCTCCTTTATGAGAAACAGTTCTTGATGTGGAATTATTTATCCGGCTTTTCAATCTGGCACAGGTGATCCTTGGTTTTTGGATTGTAGTTAATGCCTGTAATCGGCATACTGTTAGGATTATTACCATCTCGGTATCTGCTGAAATATTCCTTTTCCTTAATCTGCTTCACGGCTTTCTCGGCACTTAGACCATACATGAATTCTATGAGTAGAATAGGAAGATTCATGTTTCTCTTCTGGGCATAATGTCCGTCAGTATTAGTGTTTTCCGGTCTAAATACCATTGTACCTTCGAATCATCGAGTCCCAAGATCGAGGAATATATGTCGCGGGTTACTTTTTGAAAATAAACAAAGTCGTTTTATTTATTGCGATTTGTTGTAAATAAAGTAAAAAAATTATGTTAACATGACGCAAAAATTCTTACCAAAAGGAACTATTAAATGTTGTGTTACAAGTGTGGAAAACAAATATCTGATAATTCATCTTTTTGTAAACACTGCGGAGCAGATATAAAACCTACGGCAAAAAGTAAATCAAATGGTCTGAAAATTTGGATTATTGCAGGACTTGTTATTTTTGTTGGGGCCGGAGCTTTCTGTGAGTATAAAAGCATGAAGGAGTTCAGAGCACTAAATCCTGTGCTTAATTCGCCGGATGAAATTACAGACGATTTAATTAAGAAAATCTCAGATAACGGCATTGATTCATTAACCATAAATTATGAATTTACACGATGTTCAAATGAAAATGAAGATTCAAAAGTATGGAAAAATGAACAAAATCGAAATAATCCGTTCTGGAGAGCAAATAGCGTTACTCCCATAAAACGCATTGAGGTTGAGGTCATTCTTGGTTCGGATGTTCATTCACTCGCATGTGCATTTAAGTCTTTTGAAAATCTTGAATATGTAAATATTAAGGATACTTCCAATGTGACTGACATGGAAGAAATGTTCTATGAAGCAAATTCTTTCAATCAGCCAATCGGTAATTGGGATACTTCCAAGGTTACCAATATGCGTTCGATGTTTTTCGAAGCAGATTCTTTCAATCAGCCAATCGGCAGCTGGGATACTTCGAAAGTTACTGATATGAGTTATATGTTTGGGTGTGATGCTGAGTGTTGGCTTAAAGTTACAACCTTCAATCAGCCAATAGGTAATTGGGATACGTCCAATGTAACTGACATGAGTTATATGTTTGTTAAGAATCGAGTCTTCAATCAGCCAATCGGCAGCTGGAATACTTCCAAGGTTACTGATATGAGCTATATGTTTGAGGGAGCGGAATCCTTCAATCAGCCAATTGGCAATTGGGACACTTCCAATGTTACTGATATGAGTGGCATGTTCAGGTGGGCAGATGCGTTTAATCAGCCAATAGGTAATTGGGATACTTCCAATGTTACTAATATGAGTTCGATGCTGGTAGATTCATCCTTCAATCAACCGATCGGCAACTGGAATACTTCTAAGGTTACTAATATGAGCAGTATGTTCAGCTCAGCTGCTTCATTTAATCAGCCAATCGGTAACTGGGATACTTCCCAGGTTACTGATATGAGTGAAATGTTCTGTGCAAAATCCTTCAATCAGCCAATAGGCAACTGGGATACTTCCAATGTTACAAATATGAGTGGTATGTTCTATGGTGCAGTATCCTTCAATCAGCCAATCGGCAACTGGAATACTTCCAAGGTTACCAATATGAGTTCTATGTTCGATGAAGCAAATTCTTTCAATCAGCCAATCGGCAACTGGAATACTTCCAAGGTTACCAATATGAGTTATATGTTCTCGGATGCAACCAAATTCAATCAGCCAATCGGCAACTGGAATACTTCCAAGGTTACTAATATGATTGCTATGTTCGCGGGGGCAAAAAACTTCAATCAACCAGTAAGCACCTGGGATATTTCCAATGTAAAAGATATGGCCTGGATGTTCGCGAAAGCAAAATCCTTCAATCAGCCAATAGGCAACTGGAATGTTTCCAATGTTACTGATATGAGTGGCATGTTCAGGCGGGCAGATGCGTTTAATCAGCCAATAGGTAATTGGGATACGTCCAATGTAACTAACATGTATATGATGTTTGAGGGAGCGGAATCCTTCAATCAGCCAATAGGCAATTGGAATGTTTCAAATGTAACTAACATGGATAAGATGTTTAAAGGAGCCGATTCCTACTCATACCCGAAACCAAAGGGGGCGGAATAAGTATTAAAGGCAGACTGCAACTCCGGCAGTCTGCCCAATTCCCTTATTTTCCCAGTCGGCTATTCACCTCATCCGCAAAATCTCACATCTTTCAGAACAGCCTGTTTCCGGGACGGGATTTTCGGCAAAACAGCGGAAAACCTTCAGCTACTCTCGTCATATTAACTCTCTTGAAGTAATGCATATATTTTGAATAGGTTGAATTTATCCTGTTGATAGATTACTCTTAAAAGATAAGTATCGGAGAAATTTTGCCATGAATGTAAATACTAAAAATATTGTTTCGATTACCGAGGCCAATCAGAATTTTTCAAAAGTTGCCAGAATGGTTGATGAGAATGGTGCTGTCATTATTTTGGAAAATAATGCCCCACGTTATGTGCTCATGGAGTTTAACCGGGCAGAAACGGAACAGGTCGCCGATAATGAAGTCTTGCTTGAGATTTCCAAGAGACTGATAGAACGGAACCGTGAGGCTTATGAGGTGCTTGCAAAGTGATAAGAATTTCAAAGGAACAGGTATTGATTCTTCATTCACATTTGATTTCCGAGACCGGCGGTTCAGACGGAATCAGAGATGAAGGTCTGTTGGAGTCAGCCATTGCGGCCCCGTTTCAGGCCTTCGGTGATAGTGAGGCATTTCCATCAATATTACAGAAAGCGGCAAGACTTGGGTATGGAATTATAAAAAATCACGCATTTATTGACGGAAACAAAAGAATCGGTGTCCACTGCATGCTCGTATTTCTTGCCCTTAACGGAATTGAATTGGAATATACCCAGAATGAGCTGTCCGATGTTGTAATCGGGACCGCTGCAAGCGGTGTGAGCTTTGAAGATTTACTGCAGTGGATAACGGACCATCAATTGCAGAAAGTGGGGGGCTGAGGTTTACATACAGTATTTCATCACCGCTGTATGACATTATGCAGAAATCCTAAAAGCCCAGAGTAGCAGGCACTTGATTTTGTCTTCCGTATGTCGGAAAACTCATTGTTAGATTTTGAGCGGCTGAAGTATTTTCTGAGAATGTTCAAGTTTTTTTAATGTCAGCATTAGTCATTTTCTGTTAGAAAAATTACGGAAGAATGGTATTTTTTCCTCCCTCAAAGGAGTTAACCATCTGTTTCAGAAACAGTTCAACCACAGGCGTAAACACCTGATATTTTCTCCATAAAAGGTAGGTTGGTGTTGATAATTTGGGATGGAGCGGGATCCATACGAGCTCACTGTCGGTAACAAGTCCCCTGTATGAAAGCATGATACAGACTCGTTCCTTGACCATGACGCTGCCGTTGTAGGCCAGATTAACCGTGTCCGTTATTTTTAATTTATCGACGTCCTGACCGCACCATTTTGTCATTTCCTCGGATAATCCCTGTGTTGAAATGATTAAATTCTGATCCAGCAGATTTTCAAAGGTTATTCTTTCCTTTTTTGCCAGCGGATGATCCTTTCTGACAACAATCCCCCATTCGTCATCCGCAGGATATCTGACGTGATTGTACCTGTTAAGATCCGGAATTCCTGAGATGATGATAAAATCCAGAAGTCCTCTGTCCAGCATTTCCTCAACCTGAACTGTCATACCGCTTATGATATGACACCTGAGTCCGGGATAATTTTTACGGAAGGATAAAAGCTCCCTTGCAAAAATGTCCATGTGGCATGATTCCGGTGCTCCCACATGGACGTCTCCTCCCGTTATTTCATCCAGTTCCTCAAATTCCTGTTTTGTCTTATCAAACAGTGAAACGATGTCTTCGGCCCGTTTGCGCAGCAGCATTCCTTCTTCGGTAAGGTTCATGCCTCCGCTGCCGCGAGAAAACAGGGGACGTCCAAATTCCGCTTCAAGCTCTTTCATCTGTTTGGATAATGCGGACTGTGTTATGAAAAGCGTCCGTGAAGCCTGTGTCATGCTTCCGAGTCTTGCTATCTGAAGAAAATTTTTTAACAGTTTTATGTCCATGTCAGCTTTCCTCGTTAAGAGAGTGGGGCAAGTGCGGTTATGTTTTAATTATTCCAAACAGGAATAATATATTATGAAATTTTACCATTAGTAATTAGCAACTCGAAGATGTATATTTAAAACATAAGGAGGCGATCATGAAAATAAAGCTTAATAATTCGCAGAACATCAGAGAATGCCTCCGTGATGCTGGCTGTCCGGACATGCTCTGTAAGGACTGTGCCGAACATTATGATAACCGTCAGTACCGTAAGATGATTTCCGAATTGAAGGATTATCGGAAGGATCTGAGGAAAAGACTTCAGCAGACTCAGCTTGAGATAGACATTCTGGATTATCTAATCAGTGAGATACGGACGGATGAAAAAACAGCAACTAATCAATAACCGATGGGGGAAAACGCTATGAGACTCAACAGACTTGTAACAGCAATTATTACGGGAGCAATACTTATGGGAAGCGCTGACGTTATGGCAGATGATGTACCGGTATCAGTCATATCCGGAGCATCACAGATGAAAATGTCATCGGTGGAAGAACTTCGTGATGACACCAGAGTGTTTAAAATCAACAGGAATATTCAGGTTCTTAAGGTGACGTTCACCAACCGTTACGGCTTTGATGTTGCCGGACATCTCTACTTACCGGCAAATTTCAGCAGTGACGGGAAATATAAGGCTCTGGTAATCTCCGGTCCTTTCGGAGCTGTTAAGGAACAGTCATCCGGACTTTATGCCCAGGAACTGGCGGCAAGGGGATTCGTCACCCTGGCATTTGATCCTTCCATGACCGGTGAATCCGGAGGCGTCCGCCGGGACATGGCTTCTCCAGACATCTTTACGGAGGATTACAGTGCCGCAGTGGACTTTATCAGTAACCTCAAATTTGTTAATCCGGAAGAAATCGGAGCTGTCGGCATATGCGGTCTTTCAGGCATGGCCATCACTGCGGCTTCAAATGATGTCCGTATAAAAGCAGTGGTTACCTCCGCCATGTATGACATGTCCGAGAGCATCAGTGATCACTATAAGGGGGCTTACTATACGGATGAGCAGCGTAATATCGTAAAGAAGCATCTTGCAAGGATGCGTGATGAAGAAGCAAAAAGCGGTAAGCTTATCCGCGGTGCTCATGAACTTGGTGTGGATGCTGACGGTAATATTCAGACGTTTTCAACCATGTTTCCAGATACATTGCCGGATGATGCCGATCCTATAATCAGGGACTTTTACGGTTATTATGTAGGCAGGGCCTATCATCCGAGAGCAATGAACTCCAACACTTCGGCCTGGGATGCAACCGCTGCATACGGATTCTTTAACTTTAAGCTGATGGATAACATAAAGGAACTTTCTCCGCGTCCGTTACTTCTCATTACCGGAGACAAGGCTCATTCAAAGTATTTTTCCGATAACGTTTATAGGGATGCAGCAGAGCCAAAGGAACTGATTGTGGTCAAGGGAGCGACGCACGCTGACCTTTACGATCAGATGGATAAGATTCCGTTTGATAAAATTGACAGATTCTTCCGTGACAATCTGAAGTAATTCCGATACCAGTCCGGGAATCATCAGCCGGCAGCTGTCTGCCGGCTTTTCCGTATTCCGGCAATTTGTTTCAGACAAGTCCTGTATTGTCGGATTAACTGTTCGGGGCAGCAGGAAAAAGTAAATTTGATACCGTATATTCGTCTCATACATCATTCATTTCGTCTCATTTTGACTGATTTGAGACGAATAACTTATTGTATGAGACGAAAAAAGAGACCGGAGCTGATTGTCAGATTACGGCAGACAGTACATACCGGCCTTCATTTAAAAGAACTAGCGCGGTGCCCGCATACTCGCATACATGGTGATATTATCTCTCCGATCGGTTTTCCCGTCTGAATATCCAACTGTCTGTAGCAGCCACCTACAGTTTTGTCAGGGATTATTAAATTGCCGGTAGAGGTGTCCTTTAACATGTGAGAATTTGAAAATATCTCCTGATTTCCGAGGGTGACGCTCTTTTGCCGTTCATATCGCTTCTTAAGAAGACTGAAGGTTTGAATTCCGGTGTAAATAAGCTCGTTATCTTCAATTCTGATTTTTACGGACTTCAGGTAGTTCCTGAACACAGCCCTGCATTTCATACCGCAATCTTCGTCATCCATGTTCTGAACGTATTCGTTGGTTACCTCGGTAAGTGGGATGACGGTATCGGCTGCCTTTTCCAGGTTAGCCGTGTTCTGCATTTGTTCGTTGTCAAAAAATACGGTTTCTGAGGATGCGTAATAGCGAATTTTCTCAGGAATCTCGTCAGTTGAAGCGTTGTTTTGACTCTGAAGAACGATAACATATCTGTCGTTCGGCTTTTCATAAAGCTTAAATCGGTAATCACTGCCTTCAGCTCTGTAGGTCTGACTCAGGAAGTAGTTTTCGAGTCCTTCGGTAGTGTCACGTGAGTCAGTATATGAAATATACCAGTCATAAACTGCAGGAAAAGCCAAAAAGGCTAACACGGTAGCCGCTACCGCTGATATAACAAGCATTGGTAGTATTTTCGAAGATTTCATTTTTAACATCCGTACTGTTTGTCTCTCCGTTGACTCCGGCATTGAGTCGGGGAGAATGTGATTTTTAAAGTCAGAAAATATCCGATGCCTTCATCTCAGTCGAATTTTAACCTGATAAGTGGAAAGCCGGTTAAAAATATAAAACCAATGCGGAGTACAGAGCTTTCGTAAGGCATGCGTCATTAAACGCGCCGATCTTACTCCGGTTAAGCTGATAAATCAATTTCTGCACCCATTAGGGAGGCATGTTCCGTCAGACTGTACAATGAATGCCGGTAAATGTTTTTCGGGAGTTGGACGGACGTACTCTTCAGTCATGGGAACTGATATAGGAGTGTTTTGCAGAAATCTGGTTCATAAAATACAACGGAAGATGTCTGCCGGTCATGGTTCCGTACCATGCATGTTCAGTGAATGGAGATGACGGGAAATCCGTGTTAAAATCCCGCATGTTCCGCTTTTTATGCGGAACGCGGTCTGCTCCCGCAGACAGTCTTAGGGACGTTATAAGAATCATGGAGAAATGACAGTGTCCGACACCACCGATTACATGGTTCCGGCTCTGAATGACGGAGAGGTTTTCCGCAACGAGCTGGTAATTAAAAAAAGCAGGTTCATAGCCAGCGTCGGACACACGAAGGGTGTGGACGAAGCGGAAGCTTTTCTCAATAAGATCAGACGTGAGTTTCCAGACGCCAGACATAACTGTCATGCATTCAATGCCGGCAGGGGAAACGAAACTGCCTTTATCGGCTGTTCGGATGACGGTGAACCCAAAGGCACGGCAGGTCGTCCGATGCTTAACGTGCTGGTTCATTCCGGTGTGGGGGAAATCACCGTCGTGGTAACCAGATACTTCGGTGGCATTCTTTTGGGAACCGGAGGCCTCGTCAGGGCATATCAGGACAGCGTAAAGGCGGTTTTGGACAAGCTGCCGCTAAAGGAACCTGAAGATATTTCGGAGCTGCGCTTTGCCGCCGGAATTTCTGAAATTCATCTGGTTGAGAAGCTGGCCGTAAGGTACGGAGCCGGAATAACGTCAAGGGATTTCACGGATACCGGGTGCAATTTCAGAATTACCGTGAATGTCAAAAGAGCCGAAGAGCTTAAAAAAGAGCTGGAGCTTCTGCACGGAAAATATTCCTAATGCCGTTCGGACCGGAACCCGGGTGTGCCGGGACGGACTGATTCCTTTTCTCCGGATTAAAGTCCTCTCAACTTCTGTCATCCGTTACGGGGAAGGGGGGATAAACCGGTTGTTTTCCTGATATACGAAAGCCTGACATGAGGATCATGCACAACGGCACAGTCTGAATAAAGCCAAAATACGATGGACAATAAGGCTTCTGGGAAGAAGCTGTATCAGGGGATTAAAGAGATTGTTTTTGAAAAAAGAAGACATATCAGTCAATGGCGGTGAGGAAGGGATTTGAACCCTTGATACGCGATGAACGTATACACACTTTCCAGGCGTGCTCCTTCAGCCACTCGGACACCTCACCAAAGCACGAGTAATTTTAAATGTTTTTTGTTTTATTGCAAGAAAAAATACAAAAAAACATTTTGATTGTATGAAAAATGTGTTGTTTGTCTGCTTTGTGGCCGTTTTTATGAATGATTGATTAAAACTTGTACCGTGTGAGAACAGTGTTTTGCGTCATTAAGAAAAAAACAGGGGGGAATTTTGTTGTTAGGTATTGCTAACCTGCTTTTGTTATGTTAGCATTAGCTAACTTTTTTGTTAGATAAAGCTAACATAATTAGAAAATAATAAGAATAAGAGGCATAAAGCCTCACGGATCCGGTCCCGACAGTCGTTTTTCATGTACGCTTATACTGCCGTCAGTATGGTTAACATGGCTGACTGAGTAATACAGTGCTACCATTTCGGGGTAATGCCGGATCAGAAGCTGATTAATGAAATAATTAAACATTGTTTGAAATACGAGCTGGGCAGGAAGCGCTATTCATACGGATAATGATTTTTCTGCTCAGATGAATCGAGAGATAAAATGATACTTAATGAAATGAAGGTCGGACAGAGCGGCAGAATTGTCAGACTGCTGTCCGAAGGTGCCAGAAACCGCCGTTTGTGTGAAATGGGTTTTCTGCCAGGAACCGTGTTCACGGTTACCCACAGGGCTCCGCTGGGTTCCCCGATGGCTATATCCGTCAGGGGGTATGAGGTTATTGTCGGTGTTGATGATGCCGTTAAGGTTGAAGTGGAGATTGTGTAAATGAAAGCGTTTCATGGTTGTTGTGATTCTGAAAAAATAAAGGGCAGCGTGTCACCGAAATATCAGGAAAAAAAGGCTGATTCCATACATATCATGCTTGCCGGTAACCCGAACTGCGGTAAAAGTACGCTGTTTAACCGTCTGTGCAATCTTCATGTCCGTACAGGTAACTATCCCGGAGTAACCGTAAGCCGTCACGTCGGTTCTTACGGTGACAACATTCAGATTATTGACCTTCCCGGCATTTACTCATTAAGCAGTGCGTCCACTGACGAACTTGTGGCCAGTACGGAGCTTCTTGATAATGATGCCGAGCTCATTGTCAATGTTATCGATGCCACTTCCCTTGAAAGAAGCCTTTATCTCACTCTTGAGCTTAAGATGCTCGGTGTGCCGATGGTTATTCTCCTTAATATGTGGGACGAGGTAAAGAAACGTAAAATTTCCATTGATCTGGAAAAACTCTCTAAAATGCTTGATGCCGACATTATTCCAATCAGTGCGGCTTCAGGTGAGGGGCTGAATGCCTTTGAGGATTATCTTAAAAATGTAAAGTGGGGAGTTGTTGAACCTGTTTATCTTGGCAGTGACAGAATCGTGAAGGAACTCAGTGCCGTTGCCGAGGTTACCCCTAATCTCTACAGAAGCCATGCGCTTTTCTATGCCAAGAGTGCGGTTCTCGGGGACAGATGTCCGGAAGCTCTCATTAAGGATGAGAAGTGGATTTCGGCCGTTGAAACAGCCAGAAACAACATTGCTTCCGGTTCTGATACCATATATCAGGCAATGGCTACGGACAGATACGATTATGTTGATCGCATTATCAGTGAATGTGTTGCCGGTGGAGCTCATGGTGCGGACATCAGAAAGAAATCAGGTCTGTCCGCAAAAATTGATGCCGTCGTCCTTAACAGATATCTGGCATTCCCGATATTCATCATTATTATGTGTGCCGTTTACTATATTTCCGTGAGCTGGTTGGGCTCCATAGCAACGGACTGGGCCAATGATACCCTTTTCGGTGAAGAGATTATTCCCGCAGTTACGGGAACAATGACCAATCTCGGGGCATCAGAATGGCTTACCTCTCTCGTCAGCGACGGTATCGTCGGTGGTGTAGGGGCTGTCCTTGGTTTTGTACCGCAGATGATAATTCTGTTCTTTCTGTTATCTGTTCTCGAAGAATGCGGATACATGACCAGGGCAGCGTTTATTCTGGACAGAATCTTTAACTCATTCGGTTTGAGCGGTCGCGCCTTCATTCCATATCTTATCGGTTCAGGCTGCGGTGTTCCCGCACTTATGACCGCAAGAACCCTGGGTTCAGAAAGTGAAAGAAGGGTGACGCTTTTTACAACCACCATGATTCCGTGCAGCGCCAAGCTCCCGGTAATCATAACCATGGCCGGTGCGGTTTTCAGCGATTTCCTGGTATTTGACATCTTCGGTACCGAATTTAGAATGTTTGCTCCGGTTATGTATCTTTCTGCCGTATTCATTGTAATTCTGTCCGCAATTATCCTGAGTAAGTTCAGTCAGTTCAAGTCTTCAGTTTCTTCACTCATGCTGGAGCTTCCTGATTACCACAGACCGATGCTGAGAGTAGTAATTCTCTCAATCTGGCAGCGCGTAAAGGGATATATATTCAAGGCCGGCCGAATCATTTTCCCTTGCGTTACCATTCTCTGGCTTGTTTCCCATATCGGCTACGTTGCCGAAGACGGCAGATTTGAAATGCTTGATGATTCCGATACCGACAACAGTCTGGTGGCAGACCTTGTAAGACCTGTCTCCGGCGTGTTCGCTCCGCTTGGCTTTGATGACTACCGTGCTTCAGTTGCGGTAATTACCGGCCTTGTCGCCAAGGAAGCCATTGTAAGTACGATGGCGGTGTTTGTAGGAGTGGATGAACCTGAGGAACCGGAAGATGATGCTTCCGAGGAAGAGATTGCCGAAAGTGAAGAGCAGACCAATGCCTTCTACACCGCAATCAAAAACCGAATGTTCCATGTGGATGAAACCGGAATCAAAGGTGTTCTTGCTGCATTTGCCTTTGTGATTTTCAACCTCTTTACCATTCCTTGCGTTGCCGCCGTAGGCGTGCTCAGAAAGGAAATCGGCAGCTCACGACTGTTCTGGATTGCCATCGCATATCAGCTCGGACTGAGCTACGGCATCGCCATGACTGTGTATCAGTTCGGTCTGGTGTTTGCAGGTGTGGCTCCGTTCGGCCTGTGGACCGGTGTTTCCGTGGCGTTCCTTCTGGTGATTGCCTATATTCTCTTCATCAAGAAGGCTCCGGCTACCGAGCAGAATATCAGCTTTGAGTTCATTAAGGACTAACTGATATCCCTGACGACCATAAGACAGTGAATCCCTCCGCACCTACGGTGCGGGGGGATTTCTCTTTTTTAAGCCTGACAAAGTCATTATCACCACTTTCCCGCAGGCCTTGCTTACCGCTGAGTTTCAGGTCCGTCCTTTTGTTCCGCTACGCCGTATCAAGGCTTTCCATACCGATTGCGGCTTATATATGCCGTAACATTTCCCTAAAACCATGAGGGGCGGAATGCCCTGTATCTGGCGACTGTCTCCCGTGGCTGTATGTTCATTGAATTCACATTAAATCCGGAAGTTATTTATTGTCATGAGTAAAGGATCGTTCATTAAGAAGATGGAAAAAAAGAAGGGAACGGGACTTTGCGTTCTGGTACAGGTCTTATCCTGTCTCTGTTCAACTGAAGCCTCAGCCGATCTCAACGATGAGATTCGCCGCGAATTCATGCAGATGCACAGCGTTACCGTTCCCGACAGCTATAAAACACAGCGTCGCGGAGTGCTTTCCGGCGGATCCGTAAATATCAGAAACGGTATTGAAAACACTTCGGTCCTGTCATTCTCCGCACCGAGGCTCAGGGCAGGCTGCAGGGGAATAGATCTTTACGGAGGCTCATTTTCCTACATCAACAGAGAGGAGTTTATCAGATTTCTGCGGGCAATTGCCGCCAACGCCGAAGGATATGCCTTCGAGGTTGCGCTCAGCAGCATGTGTGAGAAGTGCGCCCAACACATTGAAACCCTTCAGCGTAAGATTCAGTCGCTTAACCAGTATTTCGGCAACAGCTGTCAGCTTGCCGAAGGAATCGTAAATGACAGTCTGGCAGCCGTAGGTCGCAAGGGGCTCAATGATGCGACTCTTCTCGGACAGGCTGAAGGACTCGGTGACCTGTTTGAGCTTAATACCGCAACGGATACCGCTGCGGTATACGGAAAACTCGGCGAGGTTTCCGCCGCCGGGGCTGATACCTCCGGTCTTACCGGAAATCTCATGTGGGATCTCCTGATTAAGGATCCGCTAATGAACCGTGACAGAAAGCTTGCCGAGGCCGTAATGAGTCTTACCGGAACGGTGATTGTAAGCCCCGACGGCAGTGACGTCAGACTGGTTTCCGGAAGGAAGATAACCCTTAAGGATCTGGTGGCCGGGGGCGGGGTTTATCCGTATGTGTGTGATGACTACGACGGCGGGTGCCTGAATCTGAGAACGGAGTATGCCGTGATTAAGGGATTCGGAACGCTTATCAGAAGATATTTTCTGGGTAACGGTTCGGACAGGGGGATTATTTACCGCTATGCCCGCAATGCCGGAGGATTTTCGGAGGAGGAAACCGAATTCCTGAACACACTGCCGGAAGGAGTCGGATCCATGATACGCAATCTGGCCTCCAGAAACGAAGATGCCGCCGGGATGTTTGTGGAAAAGACCTCAGGCATCATGGCACTGATGTATGCCCGTAATCTCACTGACAGATATCTTTCTGCGGCGTCGTCACGTGTCAGAATGTCCGGAAGTGCCTATTCAGGTCTTCTGGAAAGTCAGATAAGTGAGGTAAGGGAGGAGCTTGAGCGGGAAAGCTCTGAACTTGGCGGCGTGTTCGGAGAATTCAGTGATTTGGGAAGAATATACCTTGATTACATGGAGCTTCTTCCCGAGAGGGATTATGTTCCCGAGGGCATGCTTACGGCAGATGAGTAATTCAGGAGCCGGAGCTTTGTTACCGGCTGAAGGCTGTCGGCTGACAGCAGTCAAAACATGATGTCAGACAGCGTATGTAAAAGGGAAAATATAAAGACAGATACAAAGACCTAAAAGAGGAACACAAAACATATACGGATAATCATATTCAGATTTTTCTCCTTGTTTTTTCTGCGGTGACCCGTGTCCCGCAGTTATGTCTCCGTCCGGAGACGGTGATGCCTTCCGAGAAGGCATGCGGTCCGGAACCTTCAGGTTTCGGGATGAGGGCTAAGGCCCTGTTTTGCGGTATGCGGATGATTCCCTGCCGCGCTGTTACGCTTAAGGAGAAAAACATGCGTAAATTAAGTGATAAGACTAGCACCGAAGTGTCAGAAAATGTTACCCGTGATGAATTCCCAGTATCCGTACGCAAGGCTGATGCCGGTGCGGAGTTCGGTATTCATGAACTTGACGGCGTAAGCCTTGAGGTTCCCGTGTTTGATAAGTCATGTCAGTACCTGGCTAAGCCGGCATCTGATTATGTGTTCAATACGGGGCTTCTGCGTAACCTTCTGTCCTTTCTGGGAAAGTCTTCCGGAGATGCTCTTTACCTGTACGGCCCAAGCGGCTGCGGTAAGACATCGATGGTAATTCAGGCTACGGCAGTCCTGAAATGGCCGACGGTTTCATTAACCGTCAACGGCCGTTTTGAGCTGGCGGATCTGATTGGTCACCCAACCATTGTAAAAAATGAGCTGGTGTTTGTGCACGGCGCTCTGGCAAGAGCCATGAAGTACGGCTATGTTCTTATTCTCAATGAGATAGATCTGGCCGATGCTGCTGAACTTTCGGGACTCAATGACGTTCTGGAAGGGCGAAACCTCGTCGTGATACAAAATAACGGAGAAGTGATAAAGCCTCACCCGTCCTTCAGACTGGTGGTAACGGCCAATACCTGCGGCAGGGGCTCCCGAGGCACCTACCACGGAACTCAGCTTCTCAATGCGGCCTTTCTTGACAGATTCAGATTCATCGGATGCGACTACATGTCGTCTGAAGAGGAACTGAAGCTGCTTAAGAAGGTTGTGCCTGATGCGGATGAAGGACTTCTGTCCGGAATGGTAAAGGTGGCTTCCGAAATAAGGAAGTCTCACCTTGATCCTGTGCCTAATCACGTCTATATGTCCGTACCCATGAGTACCAGGGCATTAGTCAGATGGGCAAAGCTTACGGCCGAGTACTCCTATGAGTCTGATCCTGCGGATGCTGCACTTGTGCATGCATTTACGGGCAGGCTTTCCGAGGAGGAACGCGCTTACGTGACAAGGCTTAAGTTCGACATCATGACAGGTGATACCGTTAATCCGTAAGGATATCGATGACATTTTTTCAGATTGAATGTTATCGTAATTACAAATCTGAACCGACAAAGCATTTCCCTCTATGAGGGAAGTGCTTTTTTAGCGGGAAACATTGGAAATTGTCAGGCAATTTCCGGTTGTTTTCAGCAATAAGAGTTTTCGTACTTAACTGTACGTTGACTAGCATTTTACGATAAGAATGTATGGACGACAGCTTATGAAGTCATTTTCATAACCGGTTTCTGCCCAAAATGGACTCAGCACCAGGTTTTTCTGCAATCGGGTATCTAATCTGGTATTTATTCAATATTTAAGTGACCTTCAGGAATCATAATGACTCAGGTTTCTGGAGGTTGAGAACCTTATTTTTTCCTCGTTTAATTCTTTTCAAAACTCATCAATCCGTTATCTGACGACAGTTTTGGTAGTGGATTGTTTTAATTGTTTTTCGTATGATGGATTGCTGTTTAATCATTGGTATATATGATATATCATAAATAACATTATGTTAATCATTGATTGGTTAAATGTTGTTAATATAATAATTATCACATTTATAATATATGATTATTAACCCGTGTGTCATTATCAATGCATAAAACAAACAAAAAAGGATAGTCACATGACTATCCTAAGATGGTGAACAAAATGGCGTCGCTCAGGCTTTGCCGAACAATTACATTCTTACCCAGAGTGCTACCCGGACTCCGCAGAAGTCGTCATCTGTCGGAATCAGGGATACCGTGCCGTCACGGTTGACTGCGGTACAGTTGGATTCCGAACATGGTCCCCTGAGCCACCATGGGCTGTCGCATTTAACGTCGATGGAATTATCTGCGTACTTCTTAAGTTCGTTGAGACTCAGTACGAAGATCCTGTCATTGGTGGCGTTGAACCATCCATTTCCGGGAATCCTGGAAGACAGTATGTATTTCTGTTCACCTTCTGAGAAAGCTTCGTTTATGAATTCGGTGTTTAGCCATTCGCGCAGATCGGAATGCCTCCAGTCGTTATGGTCGATGCATCGCTCGTCGATATATCGGAAGATACTTCTCCACTTGAATATGGATGCCAGAAAATAAATGATCCCGACAATAATTATGATCGGAGTCAGAAAGTCATACAGAAATAATCTGCTTATAATACACGGTATCACGTACGGAGCCAGCAGTATCATTGCTACACTGCTGATCACTTGTTCCGGAATGATTATGCCTAACGGTGAAAGAAAATATTCTGAAAATAACCAGAACCCAATGTGTAAGAGCGGTCCCAGCGTCGGGTATATGGCCATGAACTTCAGAAATCTTGCTTTGTTTGGATGCAGGTTTCCTGAAGGATTGTCATATATGTGGTGTGTCAGTACCCTGGTGGATAGAAGCAGAAAGCTGCCGTCAGTTTTTCTGTCAAGAACAAACCACTTAACCGGTTGCTTTTCAGAACCTGAAGCGCTGGTGAAGTATTTCCCGAAGGTTACGGTTTTGTTTGTCTCCGGGAATCCCTTAGTATAAGGATTCATGCCCAGCCTGAGTTTTTCGGTGAGTCCGGCAAGTTCTTCAGTATCCCTGACGTAAGTCTTCAGAGCAGTTTCAAAGGATTTCTTGAATATCTCGAATTTTTTGACGTTTTCCGTTTTCTTTTTTTTGGTGTTTGCATGATTACGGAATTTGATGAAGAATCTGACAGCTTCATCCAGATTTGTGAAAACATAACCGTCAAAGCACAGCATGGACCGTTCCGTTCTTTCCTGTTCCGTATAAAGCAGCGGAATCTGTTCCTTCAGGGAGTTTCGGACTTCAGGGGAAAGGGTTGCTCCAGCCTTTTCAAGATTTACGGCATTATCCCGACAGAAATTGGTGAATGCCAGAATGCTTTTATTATTTGCGGAAATATAGGCTCTGAAGTCATTTACTCCTGAAAAAAAGGTTCGTCCCATGACAACATTGTCTTCATTCAGTATGGCGTTTACGAGAATGACGGAAGAATATCTGTCCCGGTCATCACTGTCGCCGAATCTGCTCATAAAGTATTCGAATCTTGCCTTGGTTTCCTCGAAGCGCAGTTTAAGATTACCCGCAAGCGATTTGCCTATATTGTTAAGATAGCTGTCTATGGCATTTTCGGTAAGAAGGGCAGAGGCTGATTTAAGCAGCGGATGGGATGAATCAGGTTCCTGTTTCAGGAGCTTTTTCAGCTTTTCCGCATAGGTGAGGGGATCCGGATATGTAAACTCGTACCATCTGAGCTCTTTTATGTTCTGAGACAGTCCGTACATGAGTCTGAAGAACAGGGAATCCTCGGCCTCCGGGTTTGTGCTGAAATCCTGCTCGGCCTTCTGACATAGTCTGAGGGCATTTTCATTTTCGGTAATGGCAAAGTATCTTGTGAGAAAGCCCCTGAATACTTCCTTCTTTCCGTCCTTCCAGGATTTAAGCAGCGCCGTGACCAGTTCATCAGTGTTGAAATACTTCCTGCCGTTAAATACGTAAGGATAATCAGAGTTCACTGTTCCCTTTACGGTTCTGCCGGGAACCGGTACCGGTTCTCCTCTGAGCCAGCGGGATATTTCGTCATGCCCCCATCTTCTGTTCGGATTTGATTCGTCGTTTCTGAAGGAGATGTCCCTGTAGGTAAGAGCGTCGATGAGATCCTTCAGTGCCGGGTCAAAG
>CACWVT010000045.1 GCA_902764345.1 uncultured Ruminobacter sp. | reverse complement strand
ATCTAGTATAACATATAAAACAAAGAAACACCACTGAAAAATGGTATTTCTTTGAGTTTTTTTGTATTGTGTACTTATCTATTCTCGCAAAATTTGGGCTTAACAAATAAAACGTACGCTTATTTTAGGGCTGAATTTCTTGCTTTGCGGGAGTTCGGCCCTTTAGTTTTTTGTCTTTTGGTTGAAGCTGATGATAATGACGGGATGGACCGATGATCCTCTTCCAAAGCGAACTCAGAAGGGAATATGCCGTTATCGGTCAGAATTGGCGATGCGCACACTCTCAGCTTCTGAGAGTGTGTTATCGATGTTTTATGCCGGTCTGTGAACCAGTTCGAAACGATACTCCTGAGCTGCATCAGGGTACTTAATCCTGTCAACCGGACTCATGAACATGTCATAGGGACGGGCACAGACCTTGTATGGCGGATACAGGGCTTCATAGATCACCAGTCTTTCTCCGGTTTCGGTATGTCCCGCAAATGCCACTATTCTGTACAGATATTCCGCGGTATCCTGATTAACGTATTCTCTTTTGAAGTGACGTACAATGTCACCGACGTGAAAATCACGTACGTCAGATCGGTTTTCGGTTGAAACGTTTGCTGCAACATTCTCAGCTGAAGTCATGGGATGTTTCCTCTTTTCTCAGAATAGGATGGTTTGCCAGCCGTTCTTTTCGGCGGTCATAAGAAGTTTTTCGCTGTGCTTTCCCGGATTTACGATAAACGCCCGTTCAACGGTTTCAAGAAGGGGAATGTCGTTTACGGTGTCGCCGTAGCCGATGCTGTCCTTCAGGCTCAGAGCGTTTTCCCTGCAGAGAGACTGCAGTCTGGTTCTTTTGCCTTCCTGATGGCAGAAGTCCGGATAAACGTCAAATATCCTGCCATCCTCATCATATTTTACCCTGGTGCTGATAAAGTAATCAGCATTTACGACGCTGGCGGTCTGTTTTACCAGCAGATCCATGGTGGCTGAAGCGAGAACAACAGTATGACCTTCGGATTTGTAATGTTCAATAAGCGACATGGCTTTCGGATATACACGTGGCTTAAGGTAATTTTCACGGTAATCGGTAAGAAGTTCCTCAAGATCTTTTTCTGTTTTGCCGGCAATCGGTCTGATGACGTAACGGTAATATTCCAGAATGTTCAGGGTTCCGTTACGGAACAGAATTCCTGCCTCTCGGTTGAAATCAAGATATTCCGGTTGGATGATTCCGTGGTTAATCAGACATTTGAAGAACTGATCATTACTGTCTCCGTTAAGAATTGTTCCGTCGATATCGAAAACTCTCAGTGCCATTATATTTCTTTCCTGTTTTTATGCGATCGGAAGTTATTATCCGTATCCGGCTGACACAGACATGGTTTCATTACGCAGCCGTATCATGGAAATGATGAGTCAGCCTGTCTGTCGTGCCGGTAGTATCCTAGAAAAACCTGCTTTTGTAAAGAGTTGATGTGAGTCTCTAAGGTGAACCTGCTCTGGGTAAAATGGCTCAGCGGGGAATGCTGATGTTTTCCGCCATGTCAATAAGCTTGAGATAACATTCGTTCATTTCGTTATTCACCATGCTTGCCTGATATTTATATCTCTGGAATCCCGGATTCTTACTCAGGGTAATTGAGGAGAATGAATAGAATCCCAGCTGATATAGCAGGGAGAACATGTTTATGTTGTACGGATCCAGACTGTCGGAAAAAAGATATCCGCAGTCATTCGGCGCCAGAAGTCTTTCATGATTGCGACCGTATTTTGCAAGAAGCTTGGGCAGAAAATTATAAAATCTTTCAACAGGGTAGTAGGTTTTGAAATCCGTTCTGTAATTTGTTTTGCTGAAATACGACTTTATGCTGTATGGTCTGGTAACCGGAATGTTGTGTGGCGTAAAGCGGTATCTTCCGTACCAGTCCGTGATCCTTCCGAGGTATATTTCGGCTGTTTCCCCGGCGGCTTCTGCCTCATCCTGTATGCTGTCCTCGAAATATTTGTGGATGTCGCCCTGCGAAAAGCCGCAGAGGCAGGTGGACTGATCACTGTAGCTTACATCGGAAATGTACGGCAGTCCCTCATGTCTTTCCGTGGACAGGGCAAACTTTGTTTCGCCGCAGATAAGCAGCCAGTCTATGAATTCCACCTGATCGTAGAGTGCGTGGTAGAAATCCAGCATTTCATCGTACAGATCCTGGAAGTTGACAATCCTGTCTTCCAGAAATCTCAGGAATGGCTGATCATAGTTGTCTATCAGAAAAACAATTCTGCCGGTCGGGCTTGCTGATGCAACTGCTCTGATGAAGTACATGGTCATCCAGTAGATGCTCAGATCCCTGTTGAGCCTTAATGGAATGTTCTGTTCAAACAGATATGACTTGTAGAAGGAGTGTATGAAACCTTTGAATCCTTCTGCTGACTGAATTCTGCGGTCGGAAAAATCAAGCTTAAGAACGGTCTGCTTCGGGAAAGTCATGTCGAGTGAGGAAATGCTCAGGTTCTTAAGGAAGGAATGTTCAGTGCCGTTGGTGAATATGAAGTTTATGGTGTCAAGAAGCAGTGTTTTGCCAAATCCCCATGGCCTTATGAGTATTTCGAATTTGTTGTGGCTGGAGTACAAGCTGGAAATCTGAGCCGTTTTGTCAATGTAGATGCTTTCACCGAGAATCAAATCAGAAAAGCTCTGCTGAGAGGTATTTTCAAAAAAGTTCATGGCACTGTACCGATCCTGTATATTCGAAACACAGTCGATTATACATCAATACGGAAATACATTCTGTATGTGATACCGAAAAAAGCAGTATTGGACAGATGTTTAAGTAAAAAATGATTCAGAAAGACGCAATAAACACTTTTCTGATAACTATCAGATGCGGAGATACGTTTAGGGGAGAAAAAGATAAATATTTTTAGGTGGGGCCTAGCTACATCTCGGTACTTCCCAAATTTTACGCTGGTTGCTTCCTTCCGGACCTGGCCTGGTACGTAAACAGAGAATACGAGAGAACCAAACCCCATTACTGAGATTGTCTGTGGTTCAGACACTGACTATCATATTCTAATTCCTGAAAAGTGCAAGAGTTTTTTAGTTCAAAACAGAAAAAATGATACTGTTTGTCTGTTTTTTGTTAACTGTATCGTAAAAATAAGGGCTGATGTCTGAAAATCAGCATCAGTAAAGGTGTTGAGGACTTTTCAGACATTTGTGAAAACAGACGTCTCTGCCTTTGTCAGTGGTTACCATTTGAATACTTCGTCCAGGAAATTCAGCAGCATGAATATCGGAGTCGCCAAAAATGTTGTCATGACACCGCAGACGATAAGACTCAGTGATGAATAGGCTCCCTGAGTTTCCCCCTGTTCGTTGGCGGCCGAGGTTCCCACTGCATGTGCGCATGCACCGATGGCAAGTCCCTGAGCTTTAGGATTGCGTATGCGGAAAAGTTTCATCAGAGGAAAGCCGATAACTGCACCGAGAATACCGACACCGCACACGATGCAGGCAGTAACGGAGCTTATGCCCCCAAGTCTGTCTGATACATCCATTGCGAGCGGAGTGGTGATGGAACGGGCTCCGAGAGTCGGGATCATGTTATGGTTAACTCCCATGACATGACAGCTCACGTAGGCGATGATAAAACTGATGAATATTGATATGGCGCAACAGATAAGAATCGGTAAGGCCTGAGACTTTATCAGGTTGAATTTAAGGTACAGCGGTATGGCGAGAGCCACGATGCATGGTTCCAGCAGCCAGCTGATTATGCGCGTGCCGTCCTGATATTCCTTGGGATCTGAACCCGTCATCAGAATAATGGCGATAATGATGATTACGGGAATGAGCAGCGGATTGAGAATAGACCATCCGGTTTTCATCTGTACGGCTCTTACCAGAAAAAACAAGCCCACTGAGAGAGGCAGTGAAGCAAAGTACATCCATTCGTGATTCTCAAAAAGAGAGATGATGGTATCCATGTTATCTCTTCTCCTCTTTTGTGTTTACGGCCGCAGTGACGGCGGCTGCTTCCGCCGACAGGGGCTTCAGTTTCTGTCTGGTTATTTTTTTGTACCTTATGGCTCTTCTGTACAGCAGTTTGCGTCTTTTTCTTTCTTCCGGAGTTTCACTCATGTGCTGGAACAGTCGTCCGACAACAAGAAGAATAAGAGCGATACCTGATACCATGTTGAAGATTATCAGAACCATGGATGAATAAACCTCGTTGAGGTAGGTGATTATGCCTATTGCTGAAGGCATGAAGAGCAGGGCCATGTATTTCAGAAAGAGAGAGCCTGAAGGCATAATCCATTCAAGACGGACAACCCTGAATTCAAGACAGAGAAAAAGAAGCATAAGTCCGATGATGCTTCCCGGAAAAACGAAAGGAAGCAGAGAGGCAATCTGCTTTCCGATAAACAGACAGGCATAGATAATCAGAAAACTGATGACTATCCACAGAAATTTTTTTAAAAAGGTTACCATGATGCGTACCGCTATGGTTTTGGGAATTAAATTTGATGTATGTCACATTATACTCTCTGAAATACAAGATGCAAACGAAGTGGTTCCATATTGTGTCTCTTTTGATTTTCGATACTATTCCCGGTTAAAAAATTGTATGTCGGTGTTAACTTTATGTGTCTAATAATATAAAATGTCCGGCATCAGTTAGGTCGTGAACATACCTGTTCCCGCATGACGAACGGATTAAAAGGTATCAGTACATCCGGGAACTCGCTTTTATCGTAAGCCTCTGTGTCAGGACTTTTGGTGATTATGTGTGCAGTGTTTTCCGTGTCGCTTTTACGTAAGCGGCCGGCATTCGGAATACCTGTTGTCATTTTTTTGCTTGATTTGGAAGAATTACTATGCAGTGGATTGATTATGCCATCATCGGCATTGTTGTGATTAGCATGCTTATCAGTCTTATCAGGGGATTTATTAAAGAGATTCTGTCCCTTGTGGCCTGGGCTGCGGCTTTTTTTGTTGCCACAAATTTCTATGATACTTTTGCCTCTCTGATTACCTTTACGGATGACACGGCAGTAAGATACGCCGTATCTCTGTTTGTTCTGTTTATCGGTACCCTTATGATTATCGGGTTCGTAAATTATGTCATTACCCTGGTTCTGAAGAAGACCGGTCTTTCAGGAACCGATCGTATGCTCGGCACCGTGTTTGGTGCGGTAAGAGGCGTGTTAATCGTGCTGATTGCCGCCTGCGGTCTGCAGCTTGCGTTTAACTACGGTTATTTTTCAAGAATGAAGTCTGAACAGTGGTACAAGGATGCGGTGGTGCTTCCGGAAGTTCTGCACGTGGCCGACTCAACACTGAAATCGTTCGGTCTTGAGAACATGGGCAAATCCATGGTTCCGGGCTTCTCATCAGAAAACGGTCTGAAGGTCGAGGATGTTCCTGTAGCAGCTCCGGCTGAAAAAACAGAGACTACGGATGTTCCTGTAGAGGAAGAACCTGTTAAGTAGAATTCGTCCATGTGAAAGGGCCCCGGATAAGCATTCAAGGCTTTCCGGGGTCTTTGTTTGTCTGAACGATGATGTGATTACTGTACAATCGCAGGAATGATTTTGTGCCGGCTGTGAGGCCGGTTCATCATTTTTTCAGAAGTCCAATTTATAATGGTGGCATGTGCGGCGGATTTGCGTCGGTGCGCCAATGTCGCAAAAAAAGCGGAATCTGTATTCCCTTTATACCGGAGCGGTACTTCCGGGAAACTCCGTGTTTAAATTTTCAGGGATTTATTCTTTTTTGTAGTCAATTTTTTGAAAAAGTTTATAATAGGCGTGCTTATAGTCATTGTCACAGGTCGGATGTTTAAATTTTGATCCGTGATTTAAAATTTTGCCGTATGGGCGTATTTTATTAAATAGGATGTATAAAGATGTGCGGTATCGTAGGTATTGTAGCTACCACCCCAGTTAATCAGGCTCTTTATGATGCTTTGACAGTTTTACAGCATAGAGGTCAGGATGCGGCAGGCATTGTTACCAGCTATGACGGTAACTTCAAGCAGCGGAAGGCAAATGGTCTGGTACGTGATGTTTTTGAAACCAAGCATATGTACAGACTGAAGGGAAACATCGGTATCGGTCACGTGCGTTATCCGACTGCCGGTTCATCTTCAGCGGCTGAAGCTCAGCCTTTCTACGTTAACAGTCCTTTTGGTATTGCTCTTGCTCATAACGGTAATCTTACCAATGTTCAGGAACTTCGTGAAAAGTGCAACAGATTCCACCGTCACGTGAATACCACTTCCGATTCTGAAGTTCTGCTTAATGTGTTTGCCCACGAAATCGATCAGTGCAACTGCGATAACATTACCGCTGATGAAATCTTCAATGCCGTTCACAGGGTTAACGACCAGATTAGAGGCGCTTACGGCGTGGTATCACTTATTCTCGGCGTAGGTCTCGTGGCTTTCAGGGATCCTAACGGTATCCGTCCTCTCGTACTCGGTGAAAGGGAAGGTGAAAACGGCAAGATGGAATATGCCGTTGCTTCCGAAAGCGTTGCTCTTGACATCCTTGGTTTCAGACTTGTTCGTGATGTTGCTCCGGGCGAGGCAATTTTTGTAACTGAAGACGGCAGACTGTATAACAGAATCTGTGCATCAGAAACCAAGCTTAATCCTTGTATTTTCGAATATGTGTACTTTGCCCGTCCTGATTCAATCATGAACGGAGTTTCAGTTTATGCGGCCCGTGTTCACATGGGAACCATGCTTGGTGAAAAGATTAAGCGTGATTTTGCAGACCTTGACATTGACGTGGTAATTCCTATCCCTGAAACCAGCTGTGACATTGCCGTTGAAATAGCGAAGAGTCTCGGTGTTCCTTACCGTCAGGGTTTTGTAAAAAACCGTTACATCGGCAGAACCTTCATTATGCCTGGTCAGAAGCAGAGAAAGAAGAGCGTACGCAACAAGCTCAATCCGATTCCTGCAGAATTTAAGGGCAAGAATGTACTGCTTGTTGATGATTCCATCGTTCGCGGAACCACTTCAGGTCAGATCGTTGACATGGCTCATGAGGCTGGTGCGAAGAAGGTTTATTTTGCCTCTGCGGCACCTGAAATCAGATATCCAAACGTATACGGTATCGACATGCCTTCAAGCAAGGAACTCATTGCCTATGGTAAGACTGCTGATGAAGTATGCAAGCTGATACGTGCAGATGCCCTTATCTATCAGTCTCTTGAAGATCTTGAGAAGGCCGTAAGAATGGAAAACCCTGAACTGAAGAGCTTTGAAACCTCCGTGTTCAACGGTCAGTACATTACCAACGACATTGATGAAAACTACCTGAACTTCCTTGAACAGGTTCGTAACGATGATGCGAAGGCTGACAAGGCCTGGAATGATTCAACCGAAAACCTTGAAATTTACAACGAGGCCTAACGGAAGTTTGGATTCCCGAAAATAAGATATCGGGAAGAAACGTAAAATCCGGTCATGCTGCGGAAGCAGGGTGACCGGATTTTTGATCGAAGATGCGTAATTATTTAAATTTCACTCAACTTTCCCACTTAATTTTACGGGATAAAACCTTAATCCGTGAGGTTTAGGTGTTCTTTAAGAACTAGCGTTGATTTTTACGTCAGTTTGTGGTGATTTTCTTTCCGGAAAATAAATCCTCCCTCATACGCATCACAAACAACTATATCACGTAAGGTATCATGGAGTAATGTTTATTCACCGATAATCAAGTGAGAAGCCTGGTGAAAAGCTCCTTAAAACAGAACCACCCGATTGAAATTTCTGATACAATCTTTCATCAGGTTGTCCTTGATTATGTTGTTTTTTTTAGCATTACAATTACGAAGATGTCAAAACAAAACTCTTTTTTTACTCAAATTTCAATTTATAGAACTCCCTTACATTATTAAAAATCAGTCATTCTTACTTCGGAATCCGAGAACATGGGAAACAGAACCAACAGCTGGGAAGTACTTAAATCCATAATTGAAAGTGATAATCAGGGATATGTCTCTGACTCGTTTCTTATCAAAAGTCCCTACACCACAAGAATACTAGTTATTTTCACTCTGCTTACACTGTTGTTTTTTACATCGTGTCTCTATACGAACGCATTTCCTATCGGCATATATAAATTTTTCAATATTACCTTACCTGGCTACAGTCATGGTTCAGCGAAAGTTCTTTACGAGGATTATCGTCGATATGTGCAAAATTTAAAGGGAGGAACATATAGATGTGGCTACACTGCCGAGGTCCTTTCGGATGAAGAAGCATTGCAGATAATGCCAAAGCAGATACATATTAAAGAAATCAGCTGTTCAGCATTTATGGACTATGAAATAAAATTTATCTACAACAGAGAAAATCCTTCAATACTGTATGTTTATGATTTTACAGGTAAACATGGGCGTCGCATGTTATTAATGCTGGTATTCGTCGTCCTGTCCGTAATTACTGCCATTCTGTTTTTTGAAATGTTCAAATCAAGTTTCGATTATCACAGGAAATATCAGCAGACCATGAAATACGCCAAACCACTTTATGTGCACTTGCAGAACCAGACGTCTTTACTTTCTGATGAAGGCGAATTGTTTGAGCTACCACTGGTTCTGCTGTCAGATACCGGAAAGATAAGATCAAATTTAGGTTTGCTTTTTAATCTCAAAAGGCGTTTAGAGCACATCAGAGTAGAAACTGATGATTCAGGTTTGATGGTCCTAAGATTTGACGACAAATTGTCCTTCATGAAAAAATGCTACATCTACGGAATTACGGAAAGCAAACTCAGGGAAGCAGCAGAACTTCAGAATTTTACCGACGATAAAGTCAAATCACAGGAGTTAACCTCCGACATTAAAACATCTCAGTCACCTGTGGCTCTAATAGACGGTTTTCAATCATCAGACGAATGTGACGGCACACAGGCAACTAACAAGAATAATGCTACTACCCTGACAAACAAATCTGACAGAGTGATTTATTTTGTAGGTCCGTGGATTTATTCTACACGGAAACCTGCAGAAACACTGAAACTTTATATAACAGGCAACGAAATTAAAGATTATTTCATTGTTTAGCATTAACCGTTCTGATGAAAACTGAACATCTATTCAGCCAGCGGTCATAAAAACAAAGGAGCTATGAAAAAGCTTTATCCTTAGCCCATGAAATGCTCAGTAGCTGGTTTACCGAACAGATAGCTCACGTTCAGAATTTTGTAACACGTTTACGGGAGGATTTATTTCCTAAAAGAGTCAGGACAAATTGATTAAAAAATCATCGCAAGTTTTTAAAGAGCACCTAGATCGCATGGATTAAGGTTTTGTCCCAGAAAATTTACTGGGAAAGTTGAGAATTTCATTTGTGAATTCTTTATGGCACTCTGCCATGAGGAAAAATGAAAACGCCGGATAATTATGTCCATGGGCATTTTTATCCGGCGTACTGATCCCCGTTTGGGAAAATACTGAGACTAAATGTTGCGAGCCTTGCGGTAGGCTACGATATCAAGAATGCTTACCACGGTCATGTTGTGCTGCAGACCGAAGGCTACTACCTGAGGCAGTCTGGCCATGGTGCCGTCATCATTGGTGAGCTCACAGAGAACACCGCTCGGATTGAGACCTGCCATTCTTGCAAGGTCAACTGAAGCTTCAGTATGACCGTCACGAACCAGTACACCGCCGGTTTTTGCGGTCAGAGGAAATACGTGTCCAGGATGACTTAAATCTGAAGGCTTGGCATCAGGATTGATTGCGGCCTTTATGGTGGTCAGACGATCGTGAGCACTTACGCCGGTGGTTACACCCTTTGCAGCTTCAATGGTGATTGTAAAGGCAGTACCGTATGAGCTGGTATTGTTGCTTACCATCTGCGGTAATTCCAGCTGCTTCATTTTTTCTTCCGGCATGCAGAGGCACACAATGCCTGAGCAGTAGCGAATCATCATTGCCATCTGGGCTTCGGTCATTTTTTCGGCCGCAAAAATGATGTCACCTTCGTTTTCCCTGTTTTCATCATCAACAACAAGGACACCGTTACCTTCACGCATGGCCTGAAGCGCCAGTTCAACGCGCTCTTCCGGGGTTTCGGCAAAAATCTCTAATAAGTTACACTGACTCACAATCTGACTCTCCATAATTTTTTACGTAGGTCAGGGCTAATTTGTTTGCAATAAAACAAAGCAGAAAACTACTCTCTTCTATCCGGACTTTTACCGTCGGCTCAGGATTTTCACCATGATCTTACCGTTTAAGGCTCGCGGGCTGTCTCCGCCGGTGGGGAATTTCACCCCGCCCTGAGAATTTGTGATATTTTACAATAATTTGCCACAGGGTTCACGAAAAATGCGGTTAATAGGATAAATTTTTATCATACGAAAAACTTTTGGAGTAAGGCTTCGGGACGTTAAATGGCCGTAATCCTTCCGGTAATCGTTTTTCACCGTGCATATATCTCAATTTTAGTGATTTAAGCCACCGGATACGTGCTATTGCACTTTTTTTTGCTATAATCGGACGTTGTGTTCAGGGGAACTGATAACAAACGGAAGAGTTTTTCCGTAAGCAACTGACACTTTTGTTCAACTATCGCATTAAGGGTTATTCCATGAAAATCCGTACTTTATTTACCTCTTTGATTATGGCTTCTGTACTGTCTGCTCCTGCTTATGCGGAATATTCAAAGAGTGAAATTGAAAACATCATACATGATTACATTGTTAATAATCCTGACGTGTTAATTGAAGCAACAGCCAATGTCCAGCGTCGTCAGCAGGAACTTCAGAAGCAGAAGCAGGATAAGCTTATTGCCGAAATCGAGAACAGTAAGCTGTTCCCTCAGTCAGGTCCTGCAAAGGCCAAGCATGTCATTGTTGAATTCTTTGACTACAACTGTGGTTACTGCAAAAGGGCAAAGCCTCTCTTTATCGATCTCCTGAAGGAAAGCAAAGATACTAAGTACATCTACATGGAGTTTCCTATTCTCTCCGAGATTTCTAATACGGCTGCCAGAGTGGGTGTTGTCATTTACAACCTGAACAAGGAAAAGTACGTGAAGTACAACAACGAGCTGATGACCAAAACTTCCCGTCTTTCAAATGAAGTTGAACTGCAGTCTCTTGTTGAATCCCTGGATCTGAACTGGAAGGAAGTTAAGACCATGTCAGAGTCAAAGGATGTTGACGAGGTAATCAATTCAATTCGTGAGGTTGCGGCAGAGCTCGAGGTTAACGGTACTCCTGCCTTCATCATTGACGGTGAGATTCTGCGCGGTGCTCCAAGAAGCAAGAATGACATTACCAGACTGCTGAAGAAGTAATTTTCTATCTGATTCGGAAACTGAAAGTTTACAGTTTTTAATGTGAATCCATGAGGTTACTCTGATTATTTTTAAAATAATGTGAACTTTTTATAACAGTTTGAGATAATAATGACAGCGGTTCTTTACCGCTGTCATTTTTTTGTCCGAAATTTATGAGGATACGACTCATGGCGGCTGTTATGAAATCGTCTGTATTTTTTCAAAGACTGAGTACTGATGGAAATGTCGTGCTAAAAAGGGTAATTCGCAGTCTATGCTGTCTAGGTGCGGGAGTGCTTCTTGCCGGAACTGTTGCAGCTGCAGAGAACGGCAATTGCCGCAATATCGAAATCCGCGACAGCTATCACGATGGTGATACGGTGGAGGTTCCCGAAAGATCTGTGCTTTACGGTTCTTTGGAAAAGAACCCTGATAAGCTGGATCTTATTCTTAAAACTCTTGAGAAGCAGTGCAAAGACAGTGATGCCGAAGCATGTCTGCGTCTCGGGGATGTCAATTACTTTGAGGAACTTGCCAGAGTTCTTATTACGGAAGACCTGTGCGACATGACATTTGTGGCTCTCGACCGAAAACTCAAGAAGCGTTCCGCAAAATACTATGACCTGGCCTGTGAGCTTGGTAAAGCTCAGGGATGCGGGAATGCCGCAATGGTTATAGAGGATTTTCTTTCTGATGAAAAGGAAATGGCCCGGGTTATCGACCTGTACAAACGGGGATGTGATGACGGGGATGGTCGTTCCTGCTCAAGACTTGCCATGATTTATTATACCGGTTACGGAACGGAATCAAATCACAGAAAGGCCTATGAATATCTCAAAAAGGCACATGAGTATCCATTCGTCGATACTTATGATCTTGCCGGGCTTCTGTATTTAAACGGAGAGTTTCTCGGCAGGGATTTTAAGCTTGCATTTGAAAATTTCAAAAAGGGCTGCGAGCTTGGAAGCGGATTTTCCTGCGGACAGCTTGGAGCCATGTATCACGGCGGACTGTCCGTGGAAAAGAACAGGGATACTGCCCTGAATTATTTCAGTCGCGGGTGTAACCTTGATGACGGTTCGTCCTGCTTCTATGCCGGTCTTCATTATCTTAACAGAAACAACACCGAGAGTGACTACGTGCATGCTGTTGATTACTTTGAAGACGGATGTGATCTCGATGAGGCTTCTTCATGCTTCTATCTCGGATATATGAACAAACACGGTCTCGGAACACCTGAGGATTACAGGCAGGCTCTGATTTATTTAAAACGCGGATGTTCATACAGGGACAGTGTCAGCTGCAGGAAGGTCGACATGCATGCGGATTACCTGCTTTCAGCAGCGAAAAACAACGTTAAAAGGGCTGAAATCCAACTAGATAATGTTGATTTTGACAAAAAGCTGGACGGTTCCGTGAAGGAAATGCTGGAAATTATTGACGGACAGTGCAGGACCGACAATGCGGAATCCTGTACCTTCCTTGGCGAATTTTATTCAGAGAGTCAGAAGGATGTAGGTGATGACGACAAACGCTTTAAAGTCGTTACCTATCTCAAGAAGGCCTGTGATTTAAAAAATGCGGACGGATGCTATGATCTCGGTATGATTTACTATGAGCTTTTTGTGAAGAGTCACAGCAAGGCTGATCTTGTCGCATCAAACGATTTTTTGAAGGCGGCTAACGAGTATTTTCCGAGTATGAGAAACAGTTCCATGTACAACAGAACATCATCTATCCTGAATTATTTTGATTCAACTCCGGCTGGTCTCAAAAAAGTAAGTAAAAAGCATCAGACTTCACGTCATCGTTCCCGTTAGGTCGCGGCGGATTGGCATCTGTGAATGTTTGTTGGAAAAAGGGAAGGGAAAAGACTTAAGTCTTTTCCCTTCCTTAACTTTAAATTGTTATCAAATAACGGTTTCAGTCTGAAATTTTGGCGGCCTGTGTTATTCCGTTCTTACCTTTTCTCCCTTGCTGCGGTAGTATTTTGCGGCTCCCGGATGGAAAGGAATGGAAATGCCCTTGGCAGAGTCCTTTATGGTCAGATTGTAGTTTGTAGGAACAATCCTGTCGAATTCTCTGGCATTTTCAAACAGATTTTCAGTTATTCCGTAAACTTCCTCATTCTGCATGGAACGGTTGACTGCCAGAATTGTCTTTATGCCTATGGTTTGTATATCTTCGGTCTGTCCCACATAGGTGTTTGCGGGAATGACGGTTTTTATAAAGAAAGGAGAGTTATTTACAATGCTCTGGAGCTGTTCTTCATCTATGGAGAGTAGTCGTATTTTGATTCTTCCGGAAAGTCCGTAAATATCCATGGACCTCAGGCCGTTGGTGAGAAACAGAGCATCAATCGAACCATCATCCAGAGCATTCATTGCCTCATTGATGTTCATGTGCTTAGCAACGATGCTGTAGCCGCTGATGTCGTATTTGTTAAGAATTTCCTTTGCATTCTTTTCTGTTCCGGAATTGAAGGTTCCCAGACTTATTGCTTTGCCGAGAAGGTCTGATACTTTGTGGATATTGCTGTCAGCCCTTACCACGATATGACAGGCTTCCGTATAGAGTCCTGCAACTGCCACAAAGTTTCTAAGCGGCTGTTCTCCCTTGAAGGAGCCTGTGGAATGGTAGGCTTCATAGCTTACGTCGTTCTGAATAAGTGCCAGCTGAAGCCTGTTGTCATTGATCATTCTGACGTTTTCAACGGAACCTGCGGTAGGGAGTACCGTGACACTGTATTTTAGTCCTTTGGCGTTTTCCATATTCTTTTTCATCTGCTCGCCGAAGGAATGATACATGCTTGGATTAAAGGCTGTTCCAATGGATAGTTCCTTTTCACCGCAGCCTGTTATGGCCAGAGGGCATATTACCGCTGAAAATATAAAGGTTAGTAATTTTTTCATACAAGTACAACACACTGTTTAAACAATACCACTGACTAAATTATCTGACAAATAAGGATATAAATAAGCATTCTTTATCACAAGAGCTTAAAAAAATTGTATTTTGCCGTATGTAAAAGGAGGTAGTCCCCGGGATGAGGAACTTCCTCCAAGTCCTGTTAGTGACTGATGAGCTGAGACAGACCTTCAGCCACATGTTCAAACATCTGTCCGGTGGCATATGTCTTATCCATGTTAAGCTGCTGTCCAGAAACGGTGATGGTTGTCTGGTAGGTGTCAAAGCTTCCGGTACTGTTTTTCTGCTTTATTTCAATGTCACTGCTGTACATCAGGGTATCCACGCTCAGGTTGTCGTCAATCGCATACCCGACGCCGGCACCGACAAGTCCCAGAATTATCGGCAGGGCGCTCAGTCCGTGATGATAGCTGTTAGTTGCCGCAATGACACCGCCGGTGGCGGCACCGATTACGGTGCCGGCAACCACGCCTCCCGTGGACTGGTTACTGGTGGAGTTGGCGGATGAAATGGTGCCGTATATGACTATGTCTGCATCTGTAGCAGTATTAACTATGGCAATGTTCGGCTGGGAGGCAATTTTCGGTATAAGTCTTGAGGAAAAAACACCGTCAAGTCCGCCACCTGATAAATCCCTGATATTTACGTATACATACTCCGGTGATCTGGCAGCAGGCTGGAGATGAAAGGTTTCGGTATAGTTAAGATGGATGTTGAGATCCTTATACTTTGAAAGGTGCTGTCCTGAACTGGTACAGCCGGTGGTCATTCCCACCGTGCAGACGGCAATCACTGTGCCGACGGCAATGCTTCTTAACAGATTATTCATGTGAAATTCTCCTCATACTGGCTGGTACGTTAAATAAGTAGCGTAATTAGTGACTGATTTTTATTCCTAAACCGTATGATTCGTTTAGTCAGACAGTGTGGTATGAAATTTCCTGCCACACACATACTATTATGATCCATATTGCCGACTGTTGGTTCAGTTGAAAGACAAAAAATTTTTCAAAACGAGAGGAGGGTTACAATGAAAATGTTAACGAATGTGAACATTCAGAAGTTTTTAACTCTGGTGAACAGGAACAGAACTCATACCTGAACCTCCGTAACTTTTTCGAAATACTGTGGAATTCACATAAATGATAAGGTTTCAGAACAGTAACCATTACTTTGCGTACAGGATGAGGAACTGCTTTAATCAGTGAATACTCATTTTACTGATATGGACGGTTTTTCTGATCATGAACGGCGGAATTATGCCGTTTTACTGCTTGGGAGGGGCGAAAGAGGTGAATTCACCCGAAAGCTGACTGCGGAGATGGTTATGCCGGCGGTTAACGAAGGGGATTAAACGCCTCTCAGATTCGGATCCCATATATATTTGTGAAGCTGAAGCTGTACTCTTATTCTGTCGGTACGGACTTTTTCTGTCCATGAAAGGAGCTTTTCCACAATCTCTTTAGGTTCCACCTTTCCGAATACCGCTGAAAGGTATACATGGCAGTTTGGGTGATATGCTTTAAGAATCTCAAGAGTTTTTGCGAAGTCATCTTCGGATCCGATGACGAATTTGAGTACGTCATTTTCACGCAGGGCACTGATGTTGTTAAGATGCATCTTTCCTTCCTCTCCGCTTGAAGGAAGTTTATAGTCACAGCAGAATATAAGTTCAGATGCAAAAGGAAGCTCCAGATACGGTAGGATATTCATGGAACCGTTCGTTTCGATATTTACGAGATAGCCGTGAGAGGTAAGGGCCTCGAGCAGTTTTTTTACGTTTTTTCTGTACAGTGGCTCTCCACCTGTCAGGGTGACATTGCGGATGCTTCCGTATGATTTTACTTTCTCAAGTATTTCGGATACGGTCATAATCCTTTCATCCGCGAAATCCCAGGCATATTTGGTATCGCAGTATGAGCAACGCAGATTGCAGCCGCAGAGACGGATAAAAACTGCCAGCTCACCGGAAAGAGTCCCTTCGCCGTTGACTGACGCAAAAATTTCGTTTACGGAAAACTCGATTTCCGAAATATCTTTATTCATCTCTTTCATATGATGCGGTGTTGTTAGGACTTTCTTCCACGTCAACGCGATAGCAGTACGGCTGAAGCTGCTGACAGATCCAGTAGGCAATGTTTTCGGCCGTAGGATTTACCTTAATGACATCGTTAATCATCTTGTGATCCAGTGCATCCTTGATGACTTTCTTGATGTGAGAGAAATCCATTACCATGCCGTTGGCGTTCAGGTTAGGGCTTTTCAGATAAACGTCAATAACCCAGTTGTGACCGTGAATTCCTGAACACTTGCTTTCGTAGTCAAGAGTCAGATAGTGTGCTGCGCTGACAACGATGCGTTTTTTTACCTTGTACATTGTTTGTTTCAACTCCTGTTTTGCAGATGCGGGGAATGTGAGTATTTCCTGTTCATCTGCTCGGGGTAATCTGTCTGAGCGGTTCTTTTTTTGCCTGAAAAGTTCTGTTTATTGTCCTGTTATCAGTCTGTCAGGTTTCGGTTATTTTGCAAGCAGAGGATCGGTTGCATTGTTAAGCCTGAATGCATTGCTTCTGTCTATGCAGGTACCGCAGGTGCCGCATGGTTTTTCACCGCCTTCGTAACAGCTCCAGGTCAGTTCATAAGGAACCTTGAGTTCAAGTCCGGTTTTTACGATATCTGCCTTGTTTTTATCGATAAACGGGGCATACAGTCTTATTTCTCCGCCTGTTCCTTCAAAGATTGCGTTACCCATGTGTTTTACAAATTCTTCTGAACAGTCCGGATATGCACGGCCTGCGGCATCATCCCTGTGGGCACCGTACCATACCTCTGATGAACCGTGAATCTGAGCAATGCCTGCTGCAGCGGAAAGCATGATGCCGTTGCGGAACGGTACGTAGGTACTTACGGTACCGCTGCCGCCTTTCTCGCTAAGCTGTTCGGCGTAGCTTCTGTGATCAATCGATTCGGTTGATCCTTTCATAAGTGAGCAGTTTGAGCCGGCGAAGATGTCTGCCAGATTAAGGGTGGTAAGCTTCACGCCATAATATTCGGCAACGGCCGCTGCTGATTTTAGTTCCTTTTCATGTTTCTGACCGTAATGAATGCATAAGGCTGAAACGTTTTCTGCACCGTAACGGCTTACGGCTAAGGCGAGACAGGTTGAACTGTCGAGTCCGCCGCTTAATAAAACGGTAATTTTCATGACCATACTATCCTGAAAGAATATTAACCTATGCTGTCACCTAAGGTTTTTAAACACAAAAACAAATGCTTTTTCCGAAGCTCAATGTTTATTTACCGACAGAA
>CACWVT010000044.1 GCA_902764345.1 uncultured Ruminobacter sp. | reverse complement strand
GTCTAGATTCGTTTTTAAAGAACTTTTTTCGTTTCGCTCTGTTCAGCGAACGATGTGTATTTTAGGTTTTTTATTTTTTTCGTCAACACTTTTTTTGATAAATCACAAAAAATTTTTCTTTTTGGATATTTATTACGCTTATTTACCGTTTTTTGACCGCCTGTTGTTTAAAAAGCGTACTTTACCCATTAATTACAGATCTCACGCGTTCCTAATGCCCCCAAACATAATTCATAAAGTATGTTAATGCCTCATTTCCGGATTATTACGGGCACCTGGTCCCTGTCAGGTTATATGTCCCGGTAATACGGACACCGGTCATAACACATAAGTATCCGAAGACACTGCCCCTCTGCCCCTCTGCTCTTACCTGCTCTTACCTGCTCTTACCTGCTCTTACCTGCTCTTACCTGCTCTTACCTGCCCTTACCTACCTTACCTACCTTACCTACCTTACCTACCTTACCTACCTTACCTACCTTACCTACCTTACCTACCTTACCTACCTTACCTACCTTACCTTCCCCTCACCATTACCATTACTTCTCTTAACTGTTCCCCCTACTTCCGCACCGTACATATGAAAACACGGCCGTGCGTCAGCCCTCCGCATCATCACATATCACGAGAGGCATACATATACTCATATATGATTGGCGAATCCTGACGCACGGTTTACCGCATGAACACGGCTTTGCACGACCAATTCCCATCCTGCCGGACCAGATATCCCTTTCATGTTCTTTTGGTATACATATAAAAATCATCTTGACAATTCATTGTTAACAGTATAATATTTATAGCATATAACAATTATCTGAGATAAAAACATGTATAAATCACTCATTGCCCTTATGGGCATCATGCTTCTCGGGTGCACCACCCCGCCGGCTCACGTCGAAAGAAACGTCGGTGATCAGTTTCAGGAAGGTAAAACCACCTGTGACGAAGTGCGTTCGGTAATGGGCAAACCGACCTCAGAAACAGACATTGACAAAGACAAAACCGTGCTCTGTTACGGTAACCATGAGACGGAAATAAATCCCGCCGCAATGATTCCTCTGGTCGGCCTCTTCTTTACCGGAGCAAAATCAGAAAGCAGAATCCTGTGTTTTACCTTTGAAAACAACGTCCTCACGGATAAGAAATACACAAGCCATACCGCCAGGGCAGGACTTAACGCCCCGGAATAACGGTAAGGCACGAATTCATATAAGCTCACTGATTTCAACACTGTACATATCGTCCCAATGAGGGTTTTGCCGGATAACGCGGGTTATCCGGCTTTTTTTTACATTCCCGTGCCCGCTCCTCCCGTATCCCGACAGGGCACTGACTCATCTCATAGTGAAACATTCAGAGGTTCAATCCCCAAAACCGATTTAATTCTGTACAAAACATCACTCCGGGCATATAGTATTCAGCTATTGATACCCGCAACTTTGTGCGGGTACGCGTTTTTACAGTTTTCTCCGTGACGCGGTGCGTCACGGGCCTTTAACAAAACCTTATTTACGGCCACATGAATAAAGATATAGATACCGTCGGACTCAGATGTCCGGAACCGCTCATGGTGGTAAGAAGGGAGATGAGAAATCTCGCTCCCGGAGACACCCTGACGGTTAAAGCCGACGATCCGTCCACCGCCAGGGATTTTGAACTTCTCTGTACCCATATGGGCTACAAAATGATTAAAAAGGACCTTAACGGTCCCGTGCTATCTTTTATTATGCAAAAGTAGTATTTTCGAGTACAATACGCACTGTAAATTGATATGTACGGTCAAATATATATTTGTGAATTTATTTTAACTATCTGATACTCCTAATGAGTCTTCAAAGGAACTAGTTCGATGTCTAACACTTATGATATCAAAACCTTTCAAGGGTTGATTTTAACTCTGCAGGATTACTGGTCACGTCAGGGATGCATGATTGCACAGCCTTTCGACATGGAAGTAGGTGCGGGTACTTCCCACCCTATGACATTCCTCCGTGCCATCGGTCCGGAACCTCACCACTGCGCATATGTTCAGCCGTCTCGCAGACCAACCGACGGCCGCTACGGTGAAAATCCAAACAGATTACAGCACTACTACCAGTTTCAGGTTGTTCTGAAGCCGTCTCCAAGCAACATCCAGGAATTATATCTCGGTTCATTAAAGGAACTCGGCTTCGATCCTTCAACCCACGATATCAGATTCGTTGAGGATAACTGGGAAAACCCAACCCTCGGTGCATGGGGTCTCGGATGGGAAGTATGGTTAAACGGCATGGAAGTTACCCAGTTCACCTACTTCCAGCAGGTGGGCGGTCTTGAATGCTTCCCTGTTACCGGTGAAGTTACCTACGGTCTCGAAAGACTGGCAATGTACATTCAGGGCGTAAACAACATCTACGATCTGGTTTGGGCTCACACTCCTGCAGGCGACATCACCTACGGTGACGTGTTCCATCAGAACGAAGTTGAACAGTCAACCTACAACTTTGAACACGCTGACGTGGATTTCCTCTTCTCAGTGTTTGACGCCAGCGAAAAGGAATGTCAGAGACTTCTCGCTCTCGAAAAGCCTCTTCCGCTTCCGGCTTACGAAAGAATTTTAAGAGCGGCTCACGCATTCAACCTTCTTGATGCAAGACACGCCATTTCCGTAACCGAAAGACAGCGTTACATTCTCAGAATCAGAACTTTATCAAAGGGCGTAGCCGAAGCTTACTACAACGCTCGCGAAGCTTTAGGTTTCCCAATCTGCAAAAATAATAAGGAAAGCAGGTAATGACCACTAGAAATTTACTTGTAGAACTCGGTACCGAAGAATTACCACCAAAGGCACTCCGCAAGCTTGCGGTTGCCTTTAAAGACGGTTTTACCGCTGAATTAAAAAAAGCCGACCTTGCCTTCGGTTCGGTTGAATGGTATGCAACCCCTCGCAGACTGGCACTCAAGGTTATCGGTCTTACCGAAAAGCAGCCTGACAAGTCAGTTGAAATCAAAGGACCTTCAGTTCAAGTTGCATTTAAGGACGGTCAGCCTACCCAGGTAGGTCTCGCATGGGCCAAGGCTCAGGGCATTGAACTCTCTCAGGCCGAAACCATCAGCACTCCAAAGGGTGAATGGCTTGTTTACCGTACCGTTAAGGAAGGTCAGGACACCGTTTCCCTCGTTGCCGATTTCGTAAAGACCGCACTGGGTGCCCTTCCAATCCCTAAGCTCATGCACTGGGGCAGCAAGAAGGAACTCTTCGTACGTCCGGTTCACACCTTAACCATGCTGTTCGGCGAAGAACTCATTCCTGGTTCAATCCTCGGTCTTGAATCATCACGTACCATCCGCGGCCACAGATTCATGGGCGAAAGCGAATTTGAAATCAGTTCTGCAGACGAATATCCAGAAATTCTTGAAACCAGAGGTATGGTAATCGCCGATTACGAAAAACGTAAGAAGATGATTGTTGATGCCATAACCAAACAGGCTCAGGATCTTAACGGTAATGCTGACATGGACGAGGATCTCATCGAGGAAGTTACATCTCTTGTTGAATATCCTGTACTCATGACAGCAAAATTTGAAGAAAAATTCCTTGCTGTTCCTGCGGAAGCACTTGTTCACACCATGAAAGGTGATCAGAAATACTTCCCTGTATATCGTGACGGCAAACTCCTGCCTAACTTCATTTTCATCAGTAACATCATTTCCAAAAATCCGGAAATGGTTATTTCAGGTAATGAACGTGTTGTTAGACCAAGACTTGCCGACGCAGAATTCTTCTATAACACCGACAAAAAGAAAACTCTGCAGTCACGTTTCGAAAGCCTCAAGACCATTCTGTTCCAGAAACAGCTTGGTTCACTCGCTGACAAGTCTGAAATTGTTGCTGAAGTAGCCACTGAAATAGCTAACAAAATCGGGGCAAATCCGGAATATGCCAAGAGAGCAGGTCTCTTATCAAAGTGTGACCTGATGACCAACATGGTTATGGAATTCACCGATACCCAGGGTATTATGGGCATGCATTATGCCCGCATTGACGGTGAACCGGAAGAAGTAGCTCTGGCAATGAATGAGCAGTACATGCCTAGATTCGCAGGTGACAGCCTTCCATCAAATAAGGTGTCATGTGCTGTAAGCATCGCTGAGAAGATTACTACTCTTGCAGGTATATTCGGTATCAATCAGATTCCTAAGGGAGATAAGGATCCTTTCGGTTTAAGAAGAGCATCCATCGGTATCATCCGTATTGCCATTGAAAAGGAACTTGACCTCGACATCAGACCTCTGGTTGAATTCGCTGCAAAGCTTTATGCTGACAAGCTCACCAACAAGAATGTTGTCGACGACGTTGTCGAATACATTCTCGGCAGATTTAAGGCATATTATCAGGAATTCGGCATCGGAGCCGATGTTGTTCAGTCTGTTCAGGCAACAGGCGTAACCAACCTGTATGACTTTGACAAGCGCATCAAGGCTGTGGAAAAGTTTAAGACCCTTAGCGAAGCAGAATCACTGGCCGCCTCAAACAAGCGTGTTGGTAATATTCTTGCCAAGGCTGAAGGTAATCCGGAATTCAGTGAAGACCTGTTAAAGGAAGATGCTGAAAAAACTCTGTATAAAGCCATGTCAGATATTTCAGCAGCAACTGAAGCTTCATATAATGAAGGTAACTATGCCGAAGCATTATCAACCCTTTCATCCTTGAAAGAACCTGTTGATAACTTCTTTGATAAGGTTATGGTAAACTGCGAAGACGCTGCCGTTAAAAACAACCGTCTGGCTCTGTTAAGACAGTTAAGAAACATGTTTACCCATATTGCTGATATTTCACTTATCCAGAAGTAATGTCATGTAAGGACATTACCTGATTTCTGTAATGTCTTTATCATGTACGGGTAAACTATCTAAACGCCATGTTATTCACATGGCGTTTTTTCGTAACAACCGACTCAAACTTCTGCCCCGCCTCTTTCGGTGAGCTCTCCATGCCCCAGACTCACTGTCAAAGTTGCTCTTGCCATGTCTGAAAACACCTTTTCATACGCATTCCTGACATACTCCCTTGAACGATATAATTAAAAAGACCAGCCACAAAATAAATCAGTATGCTCAAAAACTTATTATCCGGAGTCGTCACATTTTTATCATAACAACATGAAATCCGGCATATCTTTATAATAGAATTTTAATTACAGCTCGTTAATTTTCTCTATTTTTAATAGATTTGGACGGCATAACCATGGCATTAGACATTATTGTTTGTGATGACTCCAAATTTGCAAGAAACCAGCTTATTAGGGTTATCCCCAAAAAAATAGCAAAGAACATTTATACTGCGGCAAACGGCAAGGAAGCAATGGAGCTTCTCCGTGAAGGTCGTGGCAAACTGATGTTTCTTGACCTTAACATGCCTGTAATGGACGGGTATGAGGTTCTCGAAGCGATAAGACAGGAAGGTCTTCGGGTTATGATAATTGTAGTATCCGGAGATATTCAGCAACAGGCTCTGGAAATTATCAAAAAATATAAAGTACTGTCCTTCCTGAAAAAACCTTTAGTTCCAGAAGAACTGCATGAACTCTTAACAAAATACGGACTGTGTCATGAAGATGACCTGGAGGATCTGGCTGATCCGTCTCTGGCCGTAGACCACAGTGAATCAAAACCATTCGACGAACTTGGTGAAAAAATAAATATCGCCACAGGTCTTGCGGCAAGTAAGATTGCAGACATGCTAAACCTGTTTGTCACCATGCCCCTTCCAAACATCAAGGTTGAAACCGGCACAAAGATATCCAATGACATTCAGAGCTGGCTTGACATGACAGGAAACATTATTGTAAGTCAGGGCTTCGACGGTGACGGCATCCTTGGTGAAAGTCTTATCTACTTCTCATTCAAGGACATAAATACCTACACCAAGGCAGTAACCAATAACTCCAAGCTTGATGAGCAGACAAAAAATTCTTTGGTGATAGAACTCGCAAGCATTATTTCTGGTACCCTGATGCGTAACTTTACACATCAGATAAACTATATCATCACCTTTAACTTCCCGGGACTTGTTTCTCCTAACGTAGAACACAATCTTACCCACCCCGAGCTCGCTAACAGTAAGATTCTGAACGTGGAACTGACCTATACCATAAAGGATCTGAACATGAACATCAAATTCCAAATTCTGTTCAATCACTCCACTTCTGAAAAACTTAAGGAAATAATGGCACTGGTATGACGGATATTCTTGATAATCTAAGCGAAATTCATGACCTGCACCGAAGTCTGACAATAATTCAAAACCTAAATGTCGGCGTCATCGTTCTGGACAAAAATTTTAAGGTCAAGATTTGGAACAGCTTCATGGAAACAAAGAGTGGCATTGAAGGTTACAGAATCAATGACCACAGCATATTTGAATTTTTCCCTAATCTCGCAGACTCCTGGCTTAAAGACAAAATTGTAGAAGCTTTTTCCATGGATACTCTCGTATTCAGCTCCTGGGAACAGCATAAGGAAGTATTCAATTTTGCCAACAGACGTCCATTTACGGGAACATCATCGGAAATGATGATGAACTTTACTTTTATTCCAGTTCTGTCCCTGACTGGTAAATGTGAAGAGGTTACCATCATCATTTATGACGTAACTGATGAAGCAAGCTCCAAATTATCCCTTCAGGCGGCAAATAAGAAGCTTCATGAACTGTCAATTACCGACAGACTTACCACCCTGTACAACCGTGGATATTGGGAAGAGTGTCTGAAGCAGCAGTACAACATCAACAGACGTACATTGATGCCGATTACCCTAATGATGTTCGATATAGACCACTTTAAAAACGTTAACGACACTTATGGTCATCCGGCAGGTGACGCTGTTCTGAGGGAAGTTTCAGCCATCCTTAAAAAGCAGATACGAAGTACCGACATTGCCGGCCGCTACGGTGGTGAGGAATTTGCAATTCTTCTGGTTGACGCAAATCGTGAATCAGCATTTATGGTGGCTGAACGAATCCGTAAGGCAGTAGAGGCGCATACGGTTTATTATGAAGACATGGTTATAAAATTCACCATCAGTCTTGGTCTGTGTACTCTTTCCGAAACAATACCAAGCGCTCAGGAATGGCTGGTCAGCACGGATAATTGCCTCTATTTTTCAAAGGAACATGGGCGAAACCGTACAACTCAGTATGGTCTGAACGATACTGAAGAAACCATGAACATTAAACCTGAATACAAGCACGGAATCAAAAAATAACCGTTGGGAAACTCACCATCACCAACAGCCGTGTTATACATCATCTGAGATTGAAAAAAGGAGGAATTAAAATTCCTCCTTTTTCATAATTAAGACACGTAAACCTGCGATTTAATTAACCGCAGTCTCGGCAATTACTTACCGAATACGATACGCTTCATGTCCTTCATGTAACCGCGAAGAGTATGACCTACAACTTCGATTGGGTGGTTACGAATCTTTTCATTAACGTCGATAAGAGTCTGGTTATCAACAGAAGTATCAGATGAAGATAAACCTACACCGATATCTTCAAGGGTAACCTTGTCCATGTACTTTTCCTTGAGTAAAGGTATACATGCGTTAGAGAAGAGGTAGTTACCGTATTCAGCAGTATCTGAAATAACAACGTTCATTTCATATAAACGCTTACGTGCAATGGTGTTAGCGATTAATGGAAGTTCGTGTAATGATTCATAGTAAGCTGATTCTGGGTAGATACCTGATTCAGTCATGGTTTCAAAAGCAAGTTCAACACCGGCCTTGATGGTTGCTACCATGAAAATACCCTTATCAAAGTATTCCTGTTCAGAAATTTCGGTACTGCATGCAGGAGCATTTTCGAAAGCAGATTCCTGAGTTTCCTTTCTCCAACGGAGAAGATCCTTATCGTTGTCAGCCCAGTCCTTCATCATGGTTTCAGAGAACTTGCCACTTTCGATGTCATCCATATGCTTGCGATATAATGGACGCATGATGTCCTTTAATTCTTCAGCCATGTTGAAAGCCTTGATCTTGGCAGGATTGCTCAGACGATCCATCATGTTAGTGATACCGCCGAACTTAAGAGCTTCACCGATGGTTTCCCAACCATACTGTAAGAGCTTACATGCGTAACCTGCATCAATACCGCCGGCTACCATCTTATCGAAAGCGAGTAAGCTTGCAGTCTGGAGCATACCGCAGAGAATGGTCTGTTCACCCATAAGGTCTGACTTAACTTCAGCTACAAATGAAGAAGCGAGACAGCCGGCCTTGTGACCACCGGTACCGGCAGCCCATGCCTTGGCGATATCCCAACCTTCACCCTTAGGATCGTTTTCAGGATGAACGGCAATTAAGGTAGGAACACCGAAACCACGAACGTATTCGTTACGAACTTCAGTACCTGGGCACTTTGGAGCCACCATAACTACGGTGATATCCTTACGAATCTGTTCACCTACTTCAACAATGTTGAAACCATGAGAATAACCGAGAGCGGCACCTTCCTTCATTAAAGGCATAACAGCCTTAACTACAGGAGAATGCTGCTTATCAGGAGTAAGGTTGATTACGAGGTCAGCAGTAGGAATTAATTCTTCATAGGTACCAACCTTAAAGCCATTTTCTGAAGCACGCTTGAAAGATGCTCTCTTTTCAGCAATTGCTTCAGCACGTAAAGCGTAAGATACATCAAGGCCTGAGTCACGCATGTTTAAGCCCTGGTTTAAACCCTGAGCACCGCAACCAACAATAACAACCTTCTTACCCTTTAAGAAATCACAACCTGATGCGAATTCTTCACGGGCCATAAAACGACAGCAGCCTAACTGAGCAAGCTGTTCACGTAAATTTAAAGTATTGAAGTAATTTGACATTTTTATATCCTGTCCGTTATTCAAACAAAACTGTATTAAAAATAAACAATATTATTATACACAAATGTGGTAATTGCTAAAAGTGATATATATGCAATATCACGTTGCGTATAATGCAACATGATATTAAAATTGGAAAGAAATACACTATAAACTAGAGACCTTTGATGTCATACATTATGTAACAAGGACAAACATGGACACCTCTGAGCTTTATCTGTTTCTTTCTCTAAGCAATTTTCTCTCCTTCAGACGTACTGCAGAACATTGTGCCGTGACCCCTTCAACATTGAGCAGGGCCGTGGCCAGAATGGAAGATGAACTTAACGCCAAATTGTTTGAAAGAGATAATCAGTCCGTAAGACTTACGGCTGCGGGGCAGAAATTCAGAGATTTTGCTGGTGAATACTACCTTAAATATCTTAAAGTAAAGGAAGAACTTAAAGCCGTTTCCGAAAACATGACGGGAAATCTCAAAATCTTCTGTTCCGTTACGGCCTGTGTCTGTCTTCTGCCTGAACTTCTTAACCAGTACAGATTTCTCTATCCGAACATTGATCTTAAAATTGAAACCGGTGATGCTGCTCAGGCCATGAGCAAAATAATCAATCATGAAGCGGACCTTTCCATAGCGGCAATACCGCCTCATATTCCTCAGGGATTAGTCACCCACGGTTTTACAAAAATTCCTCTGGTATTCATCGCACCAAAAAAAATACCGCAGCAATGGTTAAAAAAAGGAGGAATAGACCAAAGTGTTGTACCATATGTCGTTTCCGAGCAGGGAGCTTTACGTCGTGAAATCAATGCCTGGTTCAGTCGTAACAGCATAAAACCGAATATCATAGCGGAAGTAGCAGGTAATGAAGCCATTGTATCTCTGGTAGCTCTGGGCATGGGTATAGCAATCATCCCGGAAGCGGTAATAATGCAGAGTGCCAGTGCCGCAGACATACAGATAATTGATCGTCCCGGAGATATCCCTCCATTTAACGTAGGTCTTTGCACCAGCCTGTCAAAAAACAGAGACAGAGCGGTCAAAGCCTTCATTGACGTAGCCAAAAACAGCCTGCCTAAGGAGCTGACTTTTAAAAAACTGACTTAGTGTTTTCATTGAGATGTTTTACCGTCATTTATTATTCTTAGCAAATAATCCGCTTATCGTGTAAAATAGGCAGGTATTTTTGTCTATCCGCGCCTACGAGAAATTAAAACGTCACTGTTCTGACATTGTCAGTCGGAGTTTCCGTTATCCTCGCATGGCGAAAAACTCATAAATGACAGGTAAATGTTATGAAAAATATTAACCCAACCAAAACAGCTGCCTGGGCTGCTCTTAATGAACATTTCAAAGCTATTTCAAATGTTACCATTGCGGACCACTTTAAGGCAGACAACAATCGTTTCAACAACTTTTCATTAAAACTCAATCCTGATTTTCTCGTTGATTTCTCAAAGAACAGAATCAATCAGGAAACCATTAATCTTCTCGTAAACCTTGCCAAGGAAACAGATCTTGCAGGTGCCATTGAATCAATGTTCACTGGTGAAAAGATCAATGTAACCGAAAACAGAGCTGTTCTTCACACCGCATTAAGAAACAAGTCAAACAAGCCTGTTGTAGTTGACGGAAAGGATGTAATGCCGGAAGTTAACGCCGTTCTCGAAAAGATGAAGGCTTTCTGTGCAAAAATCATCTCCGGCGAATGGAAGGGCTATACCGGCAAGGAAATCACTGACGTTGTTAACATCGGTATTGGCGGCAGTGACCTCGGTCCATGCATGATTAGCGAAGCCCTTGCAGCATACAGAACAAGATTAACTCCGCACTTTGTATCAAATGTTGACGGTACTCATATCGCTGAGACATTAAAGAAGCTCAATCCGGAAACCACTCTTTTCCTTATTGCTTCCAAGACTTTCACAACTCAGGAAACCATGACCAATGCCCACACCGCAAGAGACTGGTTCCTCAAGCATGCCGGAGACAAGGCTCATGTTGCAAAGCACTTTGCTGCTCTGTCAACCAATGCCAAGGCTGTTTCTGAATTCGGTATCGATACCGCAAACATGTTTGAATTCTGGGACTGGGTTGGCGGCAGATACTCTTCATGGTCTGCAATCGGTCTTTCTATTGCTCTTGCAGTAGGCTTCGACAACTTCGAAAAGCTCCTTGCAGGTGCTTACGAAATGGATTGCCATTTCCGCAACACCGAATTCTCAAAGAACATTCCTGTAGTTCTTGCCTTAATCGGTATCTGGTACAATAACTTCTACAAGTTTGAATCTGAAGCAATTTTACCATACGACCAGTATATGTACCGTTTCCCTGCATACTTCCAGCAGGGTAACATGGAATCAAACGGTAAGTACATTGACCGTGACGGCAACAAGGTTGACTACCAGACCGGTCCTATTATCTGGGGTGAACCAGGTACTAACGGTCAGCACGCCTTCTACCAGTTAATCCATCAGGGTACCAAGATAATTCCATGTGACTTCATTGCTCCTGCAATCAGCCACAACCCTATCGGTGATCACCACGCCAAGCTGCTGTCAAACTTCTTCGCTCAGACTGAAGCTCTTGCTTTCGGTAAGTCAAAGGAAACCGTAATTGCCGAATTCGAAGCCAAGGGTATCAGTAAGGAAAACTACGAAAATCTTGTTCCTTTCAAGGTATTCGAAGGTAACCGTCCAACAAATTCTATTCTGGTTAAGAAGATTACTCCTGAAACTCTCGGTGCTCTTATCGCAATGTACGAACATAAGATATTCACCCAGGGCGTAATCATGAACATCTTCAGTTTTGACCAGTGGGGTGTTGAACTTGGTAAGCAGCTCGCAGGTAAGATCCTTCCTGAACTGTCAGGTCAGGACAAGGTTACTGCACACGATGCTTCCACCAACGGTCTGATTAATTTCTTCAAGGAATTAAACAAGTAATTTAAGCGCAAGTCCATCCGTTCATACGGATGAGAATAGATCAAGCGGTAAGGACTTAAGGTCATTACCGCTTTTTTTGTGCATTATCGCTTGTTTATCCTCTCGTAGTGTGGATATCCTGCCGTTTTGTATCTATGCTAGAGAAATATGGGAAGAAGAAAAAATAATAGAGAAGGGAGGCACCATGAATAAAGTCGGTTACTATGTCAATGATGAAGATAAAGGCTGTTTCAGAATTTTCGCACCATACTGTGACACTCTGGCAGTGGAACTTGACAGAACCCACAGAATAATAGAGCTGCAGAAGCAGAATGACGGTTATTTCACCGCTGTAACTGATAAACTCCCTGAAGGTATTCTTTACTGGCTGGTAAAAAACGGCAGCGAATATCTGCCGGATCCTTATTCTAAATACCAACCTTTTGACGTTCACAGCACCTCAATGATCTGTTATCCCCATAAGGCAGATATCAGCAAATGGCACGGAGTAGATCCAAAGGATGCCATTATTTACGAACTGCATCTCGGCACATTCACCGAAGAAGGAACTCTCAAGGGAGCTACCAAGCGTCTCTCCTACCTTAAAACACTTGGTGTAAACGTAATCGAGATAATGCCTATAGCTGCCTTTCCAGGAGAAAGAAACTGGGGATATGACGGTACCTACATGTTTGCACTGAATATGGGGTATGGTAACTACAGAGATCTTGAAGACTTTTTAAATCTGGCCCACTCTCTCGGCATTGCCGTAATTCTTGACGTCGTGTACAACCACTTTGGCCCTGAAGGCAACTACAGCGGCATGCTGGCACCTTTTACAAAAAATGCTGACACTCCATGGGGAGCTGCAATAAACTTTGATGGTGAAAACTCACACGGCATCAGGGACTTTTACCTTGCAAATGCTGAATACTGGCTGTCTGAAGTTGGTTTTGACGGATTTAGAATGGATGCCGCGTCACTTATTATTGACAGCTCACCTTCTCATATACTGACTGAAATCAATAAGCTGGCTAAGGATATTGAACAGAGGGAACACCGCAAAATAATCATGATTGCCGAACACCTGCGCAACAGTAGCAAAGTCACCTGTAAGGAAGGTCTCGGCTTCGACGCCCAATGGTGCGACGACCTGAACTACTCACTGTACGCCAACCTTACGCACGAAAATTTCCGTCATTATAAGGATTTCGGTTCAATTGATGACATTTACAAGGCTCTGAATAACGGTTTTGTTTACGACGGTACCAGACTTAACAGTGTATATAACGTTTATCAGGGGGAGGACGGTTCTTCCATACCGCCGGAACAGCTTGTTGTTCATATTCAAAATCATGATCAGATAGGCAACCGCCCGCATGGTGACCGTATGAGTACTTCTCACGGCATTGACAAAGCTCTGCTTGCTGCCACGGTATGCTTCGCAAGCCCATACATTCCAATGATTTTCATGGGCGAGGAATACGCCGAAATGAATCCGTTCTACTTCTTTGAAAGCTTTAACGATCAGTGGCTCGTTGATGCTGTAAGAGAAGGTAGAAAAAGAGAATTCTCCTTTATGCCTGATGTGGAAATAAAGGAACCACATGACGTTAAAACATTTATTGACAGTCGCTTGGATCCTGACTGCATTTCTGACGCTCCTCACTGCGATGTTCTGAACTTTTATCAGTCTCTCATCGCACTGAAAAAGAGCGGTGTAATAGGTGTACATGACAGAAATGACCTGTCCGTTAATCTCATTAAGGATAAAAACGTAATCACCATTACCACTCCTAAGAGCATAACGGTATGCAATTTCAGCGAATCAGACGTAAAGCTTTCGGAACTTGGAATATCAGCCAAAAAAAACCTGCTCAGATCCAAGCTTAATGCCTCAGCTGATACAGACACTGTTGCCGGGATCAGTGCTGCCATCTATGCTCTGTAAAATGACTGCATAAAAACTCAAAAATCCTGATTATCTGCAGATAATCAGGATTTTTTCATGGAAATAACTGCAAACTGTTTTGTTAAATATTCTTGCCTTCCGTTCCGTTTTCATCAACATAATATGGATAACATATTTTTTTGAAATCAATACAGATTTTTAATGTACAGCTTGCGCTTTGATATCTCTTTTTTGTCGCTTTATGATGTAAAACATCCGCCTAATATGATAAAATACATCTATGTTTTTTGGATAATTTTACATTTTTTTTATAAACATCATAATCATGGAAAACAGCAAATCAACCCCTCTGGATATATACCAGTCTGAGGCATCAGTAAAAGAAGTTCAGGCCACCATGCACATGGAAGGTTTTAATCTGACAGATGATGAATTATCAATTCTCAATGACTGTATTCTCGGAAAAAAGAACAGTGAGGAAATCCGCAGGGAACTAATCGCAAGGATAATCTACAGAAAGAACAATGCGTGAAGAACAGGATCCATACTGCTACCCCGGAACGGATGTTCTGAAAAACAAGCTTGATATCCGGGATGAAGAAGAGCTTTTTGAAACAGAAAAGGTTCTTTCCATGCTTCGTCTTTTTGAACTCTTAAAAAAACCCCTCGAAGGAAATTTCGGTTTCGAACACCTTTGTGCCATTCACTATTACATATTTCAGGATCTTTACGATTGGGCAGGAAAAATAAGAACTGTTGATATAGGCAAAGGAAACATGTTCTGTCATGTCCAGTTCATAGAAAGAGAATCATTAAAACTTTTCCGGGATCTTCAGGAAGAAACAAAATCCAATAAAATTCCCCTGGCAAGATTCACCGAAAGATGCTCATACTATTTCTCCGAAATCAACGCCATTCATCCGTTCCGTGAAGGAAACGGCAGAGCCCAACGTGAGTTCATGCGCTCATGGGCCATACACTGCGGTTTTAAACTTGAATTCTCAAAAGTATCACGTCAGGAGATGCTGACAGCCTCCCGTGAATCTTTTGTCTGCAACTACGAACCGATGAACAGGATTTTCAAAACCATAACCTCTGAATTAAAACATAAAAACGTTTAATTCACAGACATATTCAATACCTGAGCAGGACTCACTAATACCCTTTATCTGTTCCCCGGTTAAAATAGAATACCCCTTATATTTCTAAAAATGATAGAATATGACCAGTTTTTTAATCGTGATTTTTCTTTGTTAATTAAAATGGAATAAAAAATGGAAATTAAAACCCGTTTTGCTCCTAGTCCTACAGGTTATCTTCATGTAGGTGGTGCCCGTACTGCTTTATATTCATGGCTCTACGCCAGACACAACAATGGTAAGTTCGTACTTAGAATTGAAGATACAGACCGTGAAAGATCAACTCAGCCTGCCATTGATGCCATTATTGAGTCCATGAAATGGACCGGCCTGAACTGGGATGAGGGTCCATATTATCAAACCAAGAGATTTGACCGCTATAATCAGGTTATCGATGAACTTCTCGAAAAAGGCCTGGCTTATAAGTGCTACTGCACAAAAGAAAGAATGGATGAAGTAAGAGAAGAACAGCAGCGTCAGGGGCTTAAGCCAAGATACGATGGTCACTGCCGTGATGAAGATCCAAGCAAGCACTCTCCGGATGAACCTTACTGCATCAGATTCAAGAATCCAACCTCAGGTAAGGTCGGTTTTGAAGATCAGATCAGAGGATACATCGAATTTGACAATGCTGAACTCGACGATCTGGTAATCAGAAGAACTGACGGTACTCCAACCTACAACTTCTGTGTAGTAATCGACGACTGGGACATGGGAATTACCCATGTAATCAGAGGTGAAGACCATATCAACAACACTCCAAGACAGATTAATATCTACAAGGCTCTTGGTGCTCCAGTTCCTGTATTTGCCCATGTATCCATGATTCTCGGCGATGACGGTACCAAGCTCTCTAAGAGACATGGTGCTGTAAGCGTAATGCAGTATCGTGACGACGGATACCTGCCTGAAGCTCTCATTAACTACCTCGTAAGACTTGGATGGGGTCACGGCAATCAGGAAATCTTCACAATGGAAGAAATGATTGAATATTTCTCCCTCGAAGGTATTTCAAAGAGTGCATCTGCATTCAACACTGAGAAGCTTCTCTGGGTTAACAGCCAGTACATGAAGTCTCTGCCTCCTGAAAGAGTGGCTGAAGAATTACAGTGGCATATGGACAATCAGAAAATTGACGTATCTAACGGTCCTGCTCTGACCGATCTGGTCATTGCCCAGAGAGAAAGATGCAAGACTCTTAAGGAAATGGCTGAAGTATCACGCTACTTCTATGAAGAATACAGTGAATACGAGCCTAAAGCTGCGAAAAAATGGTTCAAATCAAACAGTGCCGAAGCACTTGAAAGATCACTCGCAAACCTGAAGAATGTATCAGACTGGAATGATATCGAAAGTCTTGAAACTGCATTCAAGAGCGTGGCCGAGGACATGCAGGTCGGCCTCGGCAAGGTAGGTATGCCGTTAAGACTTGCGGTAACCGGATGCGGCGTATCACCTGAAATGGGTATAACAATGAAGCTTGTCGGCAGAGAACGTTCGATTGCAAGAATCGAAAAGACTATTGCATACCTTAAGGCCAATGCTTCAGCTGAGCCTGCCGCTTAGTAATACGGATAAAATTTCCAAACACTGGGAATTTTAATCATTCAGAAAAGGGAAGATAACAGCAATGTTTCTTCCCTTTTCCACTATAATCGCATTTATGACAATATAATTACAAAGAATACGGAACCAAAACATGTCATTAAACACTGACAGAACAAATGTGGCCGTGGATATAGCCAAACCGCGCAACAGAATGGCCATCAGGAACTTCAGGGATATCCTGCATGAAGAAACGACAGGATGGTCAGTTCCTGAAATCCTCTGGCTCTTCGGAGGAATTATGTGTATCACGATCCTCACGGTGCTTAGGTCACAGAACGGAGAGACAGTCTGGTACAGTCCGCAAAAAATAACTGAACTCACCGCAGCCATTACAGGATGTATCGCGGCCATTCTCACCGGTAAAGCCAAGCTGGGAGCGTTCATTTTCGGACTGATCAATTCAGTACTTTATGCATACATATCCTACCATTATAAATATTACGGAGAAGTAATGGTTAAGGTACTGATATTTATGCCGCTTAACATTTACGGGATGGCATGCTGGCTCAAAAACATAGATTCAGTTGAATGCGAAGTAATAAAAAGAACCCTGAGTCTTAGAAACAAAATAATAGTCGCGACAGCAGTATGCATCGCCTCTGTGGCACTGGGAATGCTGCTGTCATACATCGGCGGAAACAGACCATACATAGATGCGACAACTACAGTATTAGCGACAACAGGACTCATATTAACAATAAACAGGTACGTGCAGAACTGGATACTGTGGATTACGCTGAATGTAATCAGCATCTGGTTATGGATTATTCCTTTTTATAAAGGAGAAGGTCAACCTGTTGCCATTCTACTAATGTGGTGTTTCTATCTGACAAATTCAATTGTTATGTACAGAAGGTGGAAACGCAAAATAGGCTAATCAGCACTGGAAATTGCATGACACAGGTCAAAAAACAATCACAATTAATGATATTTTTTGTTAATAACGTTATTACGCACAATTTCAAATAAGACATCTGTATATAATCATCGCAGTTTTAACGGAGAAAATTAAAGTGAAAATATTATCAAGACTGCTATCTGTACTACTGGGACCTTTTTTAGGCCTTATAGTGTCAGCGTTTATGTTCACTGCAAATGCATTTGCCTACGAAGCATGCGATGATGAAGATGACGAATGCAGAAATATAACAGGTTATAATGAGAACCTGAAAAATAAGTCAGAAGAAATACAGAACCAGGTTAAGTCAATGACTGAATGTGCCATGCAGGGCAACTGCGAAAACAAGTAAAATCCCTAAAGCTGATTTATGATGAAAATAAATCAGCTTTTCTATATCAAGACAGTATTTTATACAAACCACTTATACAATCTAAAAAACAGCCATAAAAACGGTCATGGTTAAATCCATAATATCTTTCCGACAGAAGATGAGTCATGATTATCAAAGTGTGTTGCTGAGCGATTTTTCGATGGTCATGCAAAAGTAAAACAGACAGTTAAATACTGAATAAACATTGAATGGAGACAGGGGCAAAAACTCATCCCCCCAGAAACGAAAAAACCGACCTTAAAGGTCGGTTAATGATGTAGTGGCGGAACGGACGGGGCTCGAACCCGCGACCTCCTGCGTGACAGGCAGGCATTCT
>CACWVT010000043.1 GCA_902764345.1 uncultured Ruminobacter sp. | reverse complement strand
AATTATAATATAACATGATTATATTAAACAATATTATGCATTATCACATAAGGGTATAAAAAATAGGTTGTTGTATTTGATAAGCATTGATTTGCAAGGCGTCAATAATATGCAATAATAGATAATATTAAAATATTAAGTGAACGTGATAAGACAGAATGCAATAATCATGAAATATCGGGATATTTATTGACGAATCTAGGCACTATGGCGGTGAACCGTTTGGGTTGGCAGTATTTTTGTTTCATGCATTCAATTTTATAGCGTTAATCGGATTGTATTGGTCATGACATTTCTATGCATGGCCATGGCGAATGTTCAGAAAAGTGTTTAAAAGTGTTTCACATAACCGCAATATACTAGAATTCAGATTTTATTTATAAGCTCGCTTCGGCGGGTTTTTTTATTGGGAGAACGGTAATGGCGGATGCATTTATTAATTTGGAAGTGAATACGGGAGACTTTATTCAGTCTGTTTCAGCGATCAGCCGGACAATGACCGGTGTTAAGCATGATATTACCTCAACGGTAGAGAATATAACCTCTGATTTTACAGATTTATCAAAGCTGGCCGATAAATCTGGTAAAGACATAACGGATGGTTTGATCTCGTGAATAAATATCGGATATGTTTGGTAACCTGACGACAGGTATGAATGAATAAGTCACGGATAACAGAGTTCTGTCTGATGTCAGAAATCCATTTGCCGAGGCGCTGCAGAGGAGTCTGTGAGTCTTCAAATTTGCGATGAATGAATATTAATTATAATTTTACCTGTTGTATAATCTTTCGTGGGAAAATGAAAAATCATAAATAATTAACTTGCTTTGACAGTGATAATAATAAGATGCTGATTGATAGAAAAGAACTGATGTTTTTTTTGGGGGATCTCGGAGCTGAAGTCCTTCCTTCTCTGATAGACGTATATCTGTCGGATTCAGAAAATACCATTCAAAAAATTACGGATGCCGCGGCAGCGGGGGACTATGTTACCCTTGCCAGGGAAGTTCATACCCTAAAAGGCGTCGGCAGTACATATGGTGCCACCAGAATAAAAGAACTTGCCTTTGCCCTCGATAAAAAATTCAAAAACGGAGATGAGCTGTCCGGGTTTATTGATGAAATCATGCAGCTTGTGGAAGTAATTAAAGCAACTAATGATGAAATGAAACAGATTCAGGCTGATGTGCTGGCCGGAAATCCCATTTAAAGAATAATACGTGCCGGATGCACCCGGTCCCGTTTTATGTTCTGTCCTCAGTCCTCTAAAGGAGAAAATCAGATCTTATACGGGGTGTTTGTTAGGAAGCCGATATGAAAATCAAGGTTGTGAGCGTGAATGCCGGAGACATTGTCCCGGCCGTAAAGGAGATAAAGGCCCGGTTACTGGCATTCAGTCCCGAGTATCCGAATTTCCTGATGATCTATTTTTCCGCTCCGGAGGATGCGGAGGAACTGTGTACCACATTCATGCAGAATTTCCCCGGAACCGTGATTGCCGGAATTCCTGCCCGTTATGGAAGCTTCGGTGAGTCTCTTTCCGTGGGATTCGAAAACGGAGATTCTCAGAAAAACGGTAACGGTGCCGCATCGGCAGGTTCAGCCAAGTCAAGGTTTTCAGTTAAAAAGTTTTCTACGGTAACAAGCAGGGAGAAACCGCTCTTCGTCCAGGCTTTCTATGATCCGACTTCCGCCTTCGGCTGTGCGGCCAGGGAGTTTAAGTCACGCAGCCCGATGAATCTGGACGCAACGCTTCATGAAATAGAAAACAGTGCTGACAGGGCAGGGATAATGCCTAACCTCATGATGCTTTTCAATACGAAAAAGGTAACCTCAGCCTTCGGCAGCGAGATTAAGCACATTCTCGGAAATTCGGCTTCCATCGTAGGAGGCATACTTGATAACGAACACGGCCCGGTGACGTTCTTTACCAATAACGGTGTCGTAAGGTCTGAAGAGGCGTATCTGATTGTTTCACTGTATACCAACACCACCATGCAGATAAATTCGCTGAGTGAAGTAAAGCTGTTCGGCGAGCTGGGTAAAATAAGTTCAACCGATGACATAACTATCAACGAGATTGATGACAAACCGGCCGCAGACATGTTTTTTACCAGCATAAACATCGACAGTACCTGTATGGATACGGAGGAACTTCAGAGACTGCTTTCCGGAGTCAACAGGGATTACTTTCTGGCATATGATTCCTATGATGTGGAATACGGTAACCATTACAACGTATCAGTGGTTAACAGCGTTACCGAGAATCGCGGAGTCGTGCTCAATTCAGCCTTTCCGCAGGGAGAGAAGGTTTATCTCATGAAGGCTCACAATCATGATATGGCCAACTGTTTCATGATTCATTATCCGCCGGATTGCAGACCGGTGGGAATAATCCATTTTATGTGTGAGTCTTTCTGTAAGGGCAGTAAAACCCAAAATTTCAACAATATCATAGAACGTGTCAGAAACTATAATTCCGGAGAGGAGTTTATGACATGTTCAGTAGCCGGTGAAAATATCGGGACAATTGATGAGGAATACAGACTGGCAAACTGCACCGTAATAACGGTATCATTTTTAGAGCAGGTTGGGTAATTGACTATGAATTCAATTGAGCAGCGCGTAACCAAACTTGAAGCGGAACTGCGCCAGGCAAGGCTCGAGGTCGAGCTGGCCAGGGACAGGGAGATGAAGCTTATCGATAACAGAAAGAACATCTTTAATGTTTTTTACGAGCTGTTTACCGCCAACGGACAGGAACAGCAGTTTGCCACACTGATTGCGGCGCTGCACAATATCATTACCTTTGAGGAGGTTGTGCTTATAAGTCACAGCATGGAGTCTGACGACAGTTCAAACATGGAAGTCGTTTATGCCTCTCATCCTGCACTTAAGAACCATCCGTGGAAGATGGATGGGGTTCTCAACATAGCTCTCAAGACTCAGGATATCATTATTCTCTCAAATCCCGGCGTTGCCGCCGGATTTGAGAGTAACGATCCGGAATTTCTGAGTCACGTGCGTTCCGTAATGGTTATTCCGATTATTTTTGAGTACCAGCAGCTCCTTTTTGTATGTACCCACCACGTGCCGCTCAGACTCGACATGAGAAGCAGGGTGGATGTTAAGAATTATCTGCCTTTCATAGAACAGTCCATAGCCTGTATCAGTTATCGTTCCCTGCTTGAAACCATCGTTACCGAACATACCAATGAGATGGTTGATTACCACAGCAAGCTTCAGTCATTCAGAAATCTCTCTCATGAAATCTTCTGGCAGACGGATACCTCATACAGACTTGTTCAGGTGTCCGTTGAGGCGGGAAACATACATTTTCTGGATTCCAATGACAAGCGTAATCTGCCGATCTACGAAAGCTTTATCGGTAAAACCATTTATGACCTGATTGACGGGAGTCTGGTGAACAAGCACAGCCAGCCGATGGTTGATCTTGCAAAAATCGTCAAGGATCACGGCTTCATCGCCAATGTTGAACTGCCGTTCAATCTTAACGGCCGTAAACTGTGGGTTGTACTCAGCGGTGAACCTTATTATGGTCATCAGGGGGATTTTCAGGGGTACCGCGGTATTATCAAGGATATATCCAGAGAGCATCAGGAGCGTCAGGACTTTGAAAATGCCAAGCTGGAAGCCGAGCAGGCGGACCGTTCAAAGACCGAATATCTGGCGGTGATGTCGCATGAAATCAAGACTCCGCTCCAGGCTATTCTCGGTATGATTGATCTGCTGGAGCAGACTGAACTTAATGAGGTTCAGACCTCCTACATCAAACACGTGCATCAGAGTGCATCCCTGTTGCAGACCATACTTCATGACGTACTTGATCTGTCACGCATAACATCCAAGGCCATGACTCTGGAAAACGTAAGCTTTGACATCAAATTCGCCCTTAATTCAACCATAATCCAGATGCGTGACAAAGCTCTGGAAAAGAAGATAAGTCTTAAGCTTAACATAGCGGACAATTTCCCTACACTCATATACGGGGATCAGCATCGTCTTTCACAGATTCTCTTCAATCTCATTAACAATGCCATTAAGTTTACCTCCGAAGGCGGGGTAACGGTGAATGCCGAACGCTTCGAGAACAGACTCAAGTTTTCCATAACGGATACCGGACCGGGTATTGAACCTGAGAATCTTGGTAATCTGTTCCAGCCTTTCGTGCAGGTGGACAGTTCCATTTCACGCAAGTATGGCGGTACCGGACTCGGACTTTCAATCTGTAAGCGTCTTGTTGAGCATATGGGCGGCAAGATTGGCATAAGAAGTGAAAAGGGAAAGGGCTCAACTTTCTGGTTTGAAATACCTTGCAAAGTTCCTTCATCACCTCTTATCGGTGCTAATTCCGTCAGACGTGACAAGACGGAGCACCGTGAACATAATTATCGTATTCTGCTGGTTGAGGATTCGCAGATTAATCAGTTCGTCATCAAAACCATGCTGGAAAAGCTTGGTCATAAGGTTACTCTGGCAAACAACGGACTTGAATCCATTGAGGCTATAAAGAAGGAGCTTCCTGATCTGGTGCTTATGGATATCAGAATGCCGGTTATGGACGGGATAGAGGCTACACGTCAGATTCTTGGTACCATAGCCCCTCTGCCGATTGTGGCTCTTACCGCCAACAACTCTGATGAAGAACGAATAGAATGTCGTAAGGTCGGTATGGTCAGCATAGCCTCCAAACCGGTAACAACCCAGACACTGAAGGTTCTTCTTGATGATCTGGAAGGTGTAATTGAAGAATATGGCCAGAAGATAAAGGAAGGTAATTATAAGCTGATGGCAAATCTTCCGGATTCAAAGACTGACGGCAGTGATGAGGATAACGGTAATACCAAGGTGGGTACCGTTTCTTCAGAGAATACCAAGAGTAATGCCTCACTGATAGATGCCCTTATAAAGAATAAACTGGGGGCAGACCGCAATAACCGAACTTCAAGAAATCAGAGAACCTGAGGCTTCTGAGTTTCGGAACGTAAGTTTAAGCAGGCCGCGGTCCCGTTGTTATTCGGATCGCGGCCTTATTGTTTTTATATGATTCCTGAGGAAATTATGTCCGATTATTTTATGAAGGTTTCTTTACTTCCCGTTTATATTGAAAATACTGATTATTCACGTGTACAATCTACTGATAGGCACCGGAGTAGGATTCACATACGGAGAAAAGCATGATTTGGAAGAAGAATATTGATTTGGAGGCTGTTAATGCACTCTGTAAAAATTCGATGGTTGAATTTCTGGAAATCAGATTTACTTCCATAGGTGATGACAGTCTTGAAGCCGTAATGCCTGTGAGTCACAAAACCTGTCAGCCTTTTGGTCTGCTTCACGGCGGTGCCGGAGCGGTTCTGGCCGAAACAGTGGGATCCATTGCCGGAAACTATGCGTGTGGGGCTGATTATTCCTGTCTTGGACTTGATTTGAACATAAACCACATCAGAGCCGTAAAAATCGGTGATACCGTCAGGGCAGTGGCTAAACCCGTTCATATAGGCAATACCGTTCAGGTATGGCAGATAGATTCATTTGACGGAAGGAACCGTCAGGTTAATACCGCAAGGCTTACTCTGGCCGTCAGACGTCACATGCATCTTCAGGAAGGAAAGTAGTTCCGAACTCAGAGTGAGTTCTCTTCACGGCAATATCCTAAAGAACCACATAAAGAAAAACTGAACATGACCACACAGTATTTACTCCGTAAGTCTGATATCTGATTTTCTGCTCCGTGTAAAACGTGATGCACTTAAGGCGGAATCTCAGCTGAAAAATCTGAAAGGTAAAGCTTCAGAATAGCGAGGTCTTAAAGACGCGTAAAGCCTGCATGAATTTATCCCGTCATAAATCAGCAGTGACTGTGCTGGAACATGTCTGATACGAGGGCTCATGCCGAGTGAGCTTATCTGTATCTGATCATATGAGCAGTTTTCCACGTAAGCTCAAGTTGTCATTGTTACATTATCCATATACCTTAACTAAAAAATATTTCATGTCACGGATTGTATTACGAATACTATTGTAAATGAGTGTATTTGTTACAATTGACATTGGGCGTAGTCATAAATTTATTATCAAGAAATACAGACAGATGAACAGAGATGATCCTTTTATAAAAAAACTTAAACTCAATGACAGAATTTCATTAACAGTTGAAGTATTTGGACAGAGCATGAAATTTGAGGGGTTGTATTTACGCCTTGATGACAAAGACGAATTGTTCATTCAGCCAAAAGAAAGAGATGATGCTCTGCATTTTCCCTTGAATTCTGTTTTGAGCGGTACTGTTGTTGAGTCCGCAGTAAGCTCGACCAATGAAGATAGTGATTCTGATATTTATAAGAATATTGATTTGGATGATCCGGAATTCAAAGGTTATTTTTTGTTTCGCGGGGAAAATGAAATTGATAAGGAAAAAATCTTATCGGAGAAAATTGATTGTGCATTTGTTCCCGATGAACTCAATTTTAATGCCGTTCATTTGTTGATACGTTCAATTGTAGTGTCTGATTTTGTATTATATTTTTTCAAAAAAGATGATGTAGTTGAACTTTTTAAGAAAGTTACTGATTTATTTTTGGGCAAAGTACATGGTGATTATTACTCTGTGGTGGTTGAATTTGTTTCAGAAAAGTGCACGGCAGATAAAATTTTATTGGATAAAGATTATCTGAGAGATTTTTTGGTTGGAGTTGTTTGTTTATATGTTAACAGTCTTAATTTACTCCTGACAGACCCAAAGGATGACTCAGTCATTAAATCTCAAATAAGAAAGTATGAATCTTATATGAAATTGTGCCTCAATAATTCATTTTTTTTGGTCGGCAGTGCAGGGCGTAATGAAGAATCTTTAAATTTGTATTTTGCTTGGACAGACATATCTAAAGAACTGGCTCTGTTATCCAGACTGATGTTTAACAGAAGTCTGTTTTATGTTTTCCTACATTCTTTATTTCTAAATAATAGAGAACTTGACATTGAATCAATACGGTTTTACCACACCAGCATGGAGAAGCTTTTCTCATCTATGCTGTTTTATAGAGATTTAAAGGATGCTGACCCAAAATCATTTGTTCAGTCAGAATTAGACGATGAGCAGGATGTGTTTGAGATGTTTAGTGACGTTCTGAAGGTCAAATACAATATTGAGAATATCTCTTTTTCCCAAACTAACTATAGCTCATCAATGGTTTTTCCAATAGTAAAAGAGCATTTATATTTTCCGGTTAAAAGATTATTACTTTCTTATCTGAATATGTGCAGTCTCTCTGATTCCAAAGAGTTATACATCAAAATTTGGGACAAAAAACTTGAAAAAGAATTCGGGGATTTAATAAAAAACACATATGATTTGGATGTGTCATTAAATGATTCTCTCCGAATTATATATGAGCGGTTTGTAAATTTTAAAGATAATTTCATGCTCAAAATGATTCTGATTTCTGCGCAAGCGTTTCTTATAATGATAGGGGAGAAGATAGATGATGATAAACAGGAAAATAAACTGCAAAAACTTAATCTCATGATTACCGAATTACTCGGTTCTCTCAAAAATAACGGTATAAAGTATCTGGCTGTAAGCGGCGATTATCTGAACAGAGTAATATCCTGTCTCACAAGATTGGCCAATGTCACTGATTTTGGTAAAAATGCCTGTTTTTCCGAAGCAGAAGAGAGTCTTCTGATTAATAAAAGTACCAGCAAGGAACAGATATCCGTAGATTCGAAGGAAATATTTTCGGAATTTGTAAATGAGTATTTGACTAGAATAAACAATTTTTCATATGCAGATGTCTTTGTTGATTATTTCTATTCCAGGTTTGTACCGGAAATCACAATAGATTTGGATAGATCATGTATCAGCAGTAATTCAGATACAGGTACACTGTACATTCCCATCAGGATTCATAATTCAGCAGGCGGACAGCCTGTGCAGGCATCTTCTCTTAAGATAAACGTATCATCAGGAACATACAGTAATCTGCATGAAACTAAATACAGAAATAAGACTATTGTTATGAATGACAGTATGTATCATGTTGCGGAGATAAAGCTTGATGACACCTCTTTTCCTATTAACGTTGAAGTAGTATTTGGTTACAGGTTTAAGTCCTCATACAACTTTGAAAATGATCAGTTCAGTTATGCAGATACAGAGAAAACTGAAAATCTGATTCTTGATGGCAGTGGGATAAAAGATGACGGTTTTCATGGCATAAAGAATATTTTTAGGGATTACTGCAGTGGCAGCGTGGTAAAGGATCCTAAGATGTTTTTCGGCAGGGAGGATGATATTAAGAATGTCATCCACAACATAAGAGATGAAAACAACAGGCTGATTTCCAACAGATGTGTCTGCATATACGGACAGACAAGAACAGGAAAGTCTTCACTTCTTTATCATATCAAGCAGGAATTACGTAAATGTGAAAACAATCTGGTGGTTGATCTTGGAGACATTGGAACAGCAGGGTCTGAGCATGGTTTTTGGTATAGCATTTTATATACCCTTGCGGAAGAAATTGAGTCAAACCATGAAGATATTTATGACAGAATAAAATCAAAATATGATTTTGGTTTTTCTCCGGATTTTGAAAAGCTTAAAAGCAATGAAAACTATTTTATTGATTATGTAAGGCAGATACAGCGTCTGCTGAAGAAAGAATTTCCTCTTGCACAGATTATTATTCTGATTGATGAATTTACCTATGTTTATGATTGGATAAAGCAGGGGAGATTTTCTGTTGATTTCATGAAATTCTGGAAAGCGTTAATGACCAATCATGACATCTGTTCTCTTATAGTCGGACAGGATCACATGATGAAATTCATTAACGATGAGCGCTTTACCAATGCTTTCGGAGTAGTAAAAACCTGGGAGGTTAATTATCTCGACAGACAGAGTGCGTACAGACTTATCACAAAGCCTTTGTCTGATGATCCTGAATACGCAGGCAGGAACAGCTGTTCAATTCGGTCTGATGCTGTTGAAGCTCTGATAGATTACACCAGTGGCAGTGCCTATCTGCTTATGAATCTCTGTGCAGATTTTGTTGATTACCTGAATGAACGTCATGCCGACACTGCTACAAGGGCTCATGTTGAAGACTTTGTTCAAAGACATATGTCTGGTATTGAAGAAAGGTGGTTCGAGCCGCTATTCAATGACAAGATTGAATTTGATTCCAAAGATTCAATAATCCAGAACAAGAATATTCTGAAGAAGATAGCCGACAACTCATCAGACGAAATATGGACGAATATTAATTCTCTCGATTTATCGACAAATGAAATGGTTAGGTTTGATAATCTGTGTGAAAGACATGTCGTTGAAAAGAAGAATGGCAAGTGCAGAATAGCGGTTAAATTATATACGGAATGGTTGAGAAATAAATAAGTATGGAAAAGGAAAATATTTTTATTATTGGCGGCCAGGTAAAAGGGGCGTCTTTTATCGGACGCAGGAAGCTTCTGGAAAAGTATCGTAAAGATTTTCTGGAATCTTCCATACCAAAAGCTGTATCAATTGTCGGCCTGTCCAGATCCGGAAAAACATCATTTGTCAAAAATGTTTTTGAGAATTCCGTTCCCGAGTCTGTTTTCTATCATTATTGTGATTTCTCAACATGTAAAAGTTACTATCAGATTTGGAATGAGGTGTTATCAGCTCTTTCTGATTATATTGAATTCAGTGAATTTGACACGGATAAACTCCGTTATGTTAGCAGTCTTAAGGAAAAGCTGGCAAAGATTACGGATGCAGAGTCTTCACCCGATCTGAGCGATGATTGTCAATGGATAAAATTCAGCAATAATATAAAAGCCATATTTAAATATCTTAAAAAGCTGGAAATTAAAGCCATTCTTGTTTTTGACGAGTTTGACAGAGCCAAAGATTTATTCGTACTTAAAACACCTCAGTTCGCTTTGTTCAGAACCATTTTTTCTGATGGGGATATGTCTGTTTTTGCAATAACGATTTCTCGAAGAAAAATACAAACTATAGAAGGAGGCGTGCTCTTGAGTTCATCATTATCCGGAGTGATGGATGTGGAGCATTTCAAGGGGTTTGATGAGAAAGATATCAATGAGTTTTATTCTGTTTTAAGCGAAAAATACAACTATGAATGTTCGGCTGATGACAAAAGTAAAATACATTACTATGCAGGACGTCTTCCGTTTCTTCTGTCGATATTAGGACATAATATTGTTGATATGATCCATTCATTTGAGGAAAAGGGAGAAGCGACTTTTAAGGTAGATATAGATAAGATTTTCAGAGATAAGTGCAAAACGATAAATGAATATTACGAAGCATGCATCAAGTCTTTTCTAAATGAAAAATATTTACAGAAAATAATATGCATAGTTATTGGGCCTAAATTCGGTATTACCAGACAGGATATAGATGATTTTATCAATTTAGGCTACATATATGATTTCGATGGCGGTTACGTATGTATTTCTCAATATTTTACGGAGCATAATCTTTCAGCAAAATTATCAGAGCTGCCTATATGGGAGAATATTATAAGTACCGAGAAGATACTTAAGAATATTGTTAAGGTTGAAACACCTAACATAAAGAAAAAATATGGTATAAGTGCCTGTTCTGTCAATGATTTGGAATTTGAAATTGTTCATATGGCAAATATAAGTCAAAAGTCACTGCAGCCGACAATGACTTTTATTAGAAACGAGAACAGCACACTGTATAAAGTAATGTCCATAGCAATCACGATCAAAATTATTAAGGGGTTCTGGGGCGAATTTTTTTCAAAATATTTTGATAATAAACCGATATCTGATTTCGATATGAAATTTACCAAGATAATTAGGGCGCGTAATGGTATAGCTCATGGACACGAGGATGAATGTTTAAATGAGGCCGGAAAAAATGAAGTGGACAGTTACTGTCGTGAAATTATTGAGATAACGGCAAAGCGTTTATCAAGCAAAAAAATTCCTGATGAAAATGATTTTCTAAAGAACTAGTGCGAACTGGCTGGTATGATTCATAATGATGAAACCATGATTATTGGTATATGATCTGTTGCGGGGCAAAATGTCATCTGGAAGGAATTTGCGTGTTTAGGTTCCCGGAGGATAAAGACAGTGAAGACCTAATAAACTTACACCAAACAATTCCGTAAAGCACCAAAAAGAAAAGGTATGAATTTTTCATTCATACCTTTTCTGATCGTGATACCTAAAACCGCTTCTATTCGGCTTTATTGTTTTCTTCTGCCACAGGCTGAGCCTGAGTTTCAGTCTGAGGTTCTTCAGCCTTTACGTCGGCGTCCTGTAAGGCAGGTGCCGCTGCGGCCTGTTCTTCGGACTGAACATCGGTTTTCTGAACCTGTTCCTGTTCGGTGGCATTGGCACCGGCTTCGGTCATCGGAACTGAGGTAAGATTCTTGATGAAGCTTACGCCTGAGTAACCGGCATTGGCATTGAACAGTTCGTTCTGTTCGGTGCCTGCTGAAGGTTCAACTGCAGGAAGTTCGCCTGATTCAGGTTCGGTCATCTCAACGTGAGCGAGATTTGCGATTGAACTGAAACCTGCGTGTCTGCCGCATGCTGAAGTCGGAGTTTCGGTTTCAGCACCTGATGAAGGAGCCACGTCATCGAGTTCACAGGCTTCAGGTTCGGTCATGCCGACGCTCACGAAGCTTACGTTACCGATACAGCCAATCTTAGCCGGAGTTACGTATTCAGCTCGGGCAGACTGCTTCACGGCCGCAACTTCAGTTTCAACAGCCTGAACCTGAGCGGTTTCTGTCAGGTTTTCAGCCTTTTGGGCTGACTGGTTCTGACGAGGCTTGCGTTCCTTTCTAGGTGCATTTTCACCGTTCTGGTTTCTCTTTGACTGTTTTGCGTTTCTTGCAGGCTTTTCAGTCTTTACGGTCTGCTGTGCGGTTTCAGCCGCATTTTCGTTGGCAACGGCAGTCTGTTCGGTTCTGCCGGCATGTTCCTCCCTGCGGGAAACAGGCTTGTTTTCCTGAGACTGGTTCTTCTTGCGGGTATTCTTTACCTGAACCTCTTCTTCAATTACAGGTCTGGTCTTGGACTTGCCGACGTTAGGCTTCTGCTGTGCCTGAGCAGAGGAGCTTTGTTGAACCTGCTGCTTCTTGGCTCCGTTTCCACCTCTTGCCTTTGAACCTGTCTGACCTGCATTAGGGCGGCTCTTGGCATTGCGGTCACCGCGTTTTGCGGATGAGCTGTCCTTTTTGTTGATATTAACCTTGGAGATGGACGGCTTATTAACGGTTGTTTCGTTAATGTCCTTATCCTCGGCTCTGAACAGTCCTACAATGCTGTTAAGCATGCGTTTGAAGATGCCTACTGACTGAACAGTTGTAACTGAAGGAGCTGGTTTGGCGATGGATTCGCTGATTGCTTCCAGATTTACGGCAGGCTTCTGCGGTTCGTAACGGGATTTGCTGCTTACGACGGTCTGATCCTCATGAGCTGCAGGGAAATTGCTTGGCGCAGGAGTGTTGAACTGCGGAGCATTACGCTTCATGAGATTGAAGGTATTGATTTCGCCGTCTTCACCGCTTCTGATACGAGCAATTTCGTAGTTAGGAGTTTCAAGAGTTCTGTCAGGTATCACGTATACACGTACGTTATGACGCTTTTCAATACCGTCAAGTGAATGTCTCTTTTCGTTCATCAGGTATGCTGCTACCTCAAGAGGTACTCTCGCACATACAGATGCAGTGAAATCCTTAATGGCTTCTTCTTCAATAATTCGAATTATGGAGAGAGCCAGTGAACCGTTGTCACGGATTGAGCCGAGACCGGCGCAGCGCGGACATACATGAGAGGTTGATTCGCCGAGAGACGGTCTGATGCGTTGTCTTGACATTTCCAGTAGACCGAATCTGGAGATTCTGGCAAACTGAATTCTTGCCCTGTCCTGTCTGGTTGCTTCACGCATCTTGTTTTCGATTTCACGCTGATTTTTTAAAGGCTTCATATCGATGAAGTCGATAACAATCAGGCCGCCAACGTCTCGCAGACGAAGCTGTCTGGCAATTTCTTCTGCCGCTTCGATGTTGGTCTGCAGAGCGGTTTCCTCAATATCGCCACCCTTTGTGGCCTTGGCTGAGTTAACGTCTATTGAGGTCATCGCTTCAGTCGGATCGATAACTATTGAACCGCCTGACGGAAGCTTTACTTCACGCTGATAAGCGGATTCAATCTGTGATTCAATCTGGTAATGACTGAAGAGCGGATCGCTGCCTTCATAGAGGTGAACCTTGGATATGAAGTCAGGACGAACCATGGAAACGTGTTTCCTTACCTGTTCGTAGACTTCCGGTACGTCAACGAGAATTTCACCGATATCCTGTCTCAGGTAGTCGCGGATTGCTCTTAAGACAATGTTGCTTTCCTGATGAATGAGGAACGGGGCAGGTCTGTCATTTGCAGCCTGTTTAATCATTTCCCAGTGTTTTACAAGAATATTGAGGTCCCAGTTGAGATCCTCAGGGCTCTTGCCTACACCGGCTGTTCTTACGATGACACCCATGCCGTCAGGGATGACGATGGAATCGAGAGCTTTTTTGAGCTCGGTTCTTTCGTCACCTTCAATGCGGTGTGAAATACCGCCGGCGCGAGGGTTGTTCGGCATCAGTACGATGTATGAACCGGCAATGGAAATATAAGTGGTTAGAGCGGCACCCTTAAGTCCGCGTTCTTCTTTTTCAATCTGAACGATAACTTCGGTACCTTCTGCGATCGCATCCTTCAGGCTGGATTTGTTGGTGTAAGAAAAACCAGGCTTGTAGTATTCTCTGGCTATTTCCTTGAGAGGAAGAAAACCGTGTCTGTCGGTGCCGTAATCAACAAATGCGGCTTCCAGACTTGGTTCAACGCGGGTGATTACACCCTTGTAGATATTAGCTTTCTTCTGCTCATGTCCGGCTGATTCGATATCTAAATCATAGATTTTCTGACCATCAACCAGAGCAACACGCATCTCCTCTTCCTGAGTTGCGTTGATTAGCATTCTTTTCATTAATTACTGCTCTTTTCTTATAGTAATGGCACAGTATTAACGTAAGAACACGCATAATATGCCGCCTGTGCTTGAAAAAGATCAAGTCTTATCAGGGTCGGTCACATGCCTGAGTCAAAAATTTATCTCAACCGCATTCAATTATGTATCCCGATATACCGGGTGAATGCTGAACTGTATTTATCACGGTTGCCGGCAGATCCATCGGAAAACCGGAATCTGCAGGTCTTATACCGTGTTTTAATGTGAACCCGGACGAAAGTCCGGGTTCTTTTGCAATCTTTAAGTTCGGGTCGATTACTCTGCATTCAAACTGCGTGTTGTTAAGAGTTAATCCGTACCTGTAAACATCTACTTTTTGGTTGAACATCCCGGCAGAATGTGAATCACCGTGCCGGATGATCTGTGGATATTTTCTGGGGTTACGCAAAGGTGCATTCCTGTCGAAAACAATCCGCCGTAATTATCTCATTATTAAGCCGCATCAGGCAATAAAAAAAGCGGAAAAAGTGTTAAAAAGTGATTGATTAGGCGAAATGTGAACAGTGTCTCTGCATAATTATGCAAAAACTGTCATGGACTCAAAATCACGAAAAAAGTGATATGAAATCCCCGAAAACGGGGGTGCGGTCAAAGTGGAGACTCAGGTTATGATCAGATTGTACAGAAGTTGTTCACAGTTTTGTTCACGGGACCTGAGTCTGATATATTTACCGATTTCAGGCGTGATGCATAAACGGCAGTTTACGCTTCGTTTCCGCCATAAGGCGCAGAACTCTGTAGTTGAAATGCTGGCCGGCCAGATTTGCCATGGCAATCATCAGCAGAGCCACAGCAAATCCGAGAAAGAGTGGAGGTATGCCGGTGTGCAGAACAGGTTTTGCAATACCAGCCGCCAAAGTGCCGGTGAGCATGGTCGGTACAGCCCAGAGCGGCGGAAGCTGCTTAATGCGGTAGAGTGCCAGAACAAGAGGAATGAAGACTCCGGCTCTGAGTGCCAGAGCCAGAAGGTTCCAGGTCAGTACCTGTGATTCAAGATGGCACAGTGAGAAGGTTATTGTCAGAACGGAAATCATAATTACGCTCAGACGGTTTGCACGCAGAATCTCGCTGTTGCCGCTCAGTCTGAAAAGGCGGGTCCAGATGTCTCTTGTAAGCAGGGTGCTTATGCCAAGTGTAAGACCTGCTATTGAGCTTATCAGGGCTATGATCAGAACGCCGAGGGTTATGCCTGAAAGCGACTCGGGAAGATGGTGAAGTGCAAACTCAGGCAGGGCCATGATTGGAGATACTTCGGGATGGTTGGCTTTCATGTACATGGACGCCATAATGCACGGAATGCCTACAGGAAGGCTTAGTGCCGCGGCTGCAAAACAGCCGGTTCTGGCTGCCTTTACGTCTTTGGCGGAGAAAATGGCCTGAGCATAGTTCTGGGCACAGAGAAGTCCGGCTGACATGGATATTACGTTTTCAAGAGGCATCCAGATCCCTTGGGCAAACAGATCTAGTCCGTGAGGAATTATGTTTTCAATGCTGTCAACCTTTAGAAGTCCCCGGCCGGCCGTTATGCAGATTGCAAAGAGCATCAGCCATAGTATTACGCTTTTCAGAAGACCGGATACGCTGGCTCCCTTTATGCCACCGAAATATATGTATACGATTATCAAAAAGAACAGAATTGCCGAAGCGGTGTAGACCGTGGTACTGAGCAGCTGGGATATGATGTGAATCGCCGGTAGCACCGAAGCTACGGCGGCAAAGAAAATGCCGCATGACGAGATAAGTGATGCTACGGGACCGCTTCCTGATCCGTAGGTGTCTATCAGCAGTTGGGTGATTGTTTCACGGCCGCTTTCTCTGAACCTGCGGGCAAAGAACAGTCCCATGAGCAGAAATCCGGTGCCGATGCCGATGGTGAACCACCAGGCACTGATGCCGAAGGTGAATGCCATCTGCGACGTTCCTATTGTGGCTCCTCCTCCTATGCATGATCCTGCAATTGCTCCGGCCACCATTCCTGCGGATGCCTTGCGGCCGTTGAGTGAAAAACTTTCGGATGATTTGATTCTTCCTGCAGACCAGATGCCTGCACCGATAATGATGCCTATGGTTGCAACCATCATAGCGAGTTGCATGAGTGTAACAGTCATAATGTTTCCGTTCCGGATATGTGTAATTATTTCTCTTTTATTTTAGATTTTGGGCAAAATCATGGTTGTCGCCGTGTGTACTGCGATGGGTGAACATGTCCGCTGGTTTTGGTCTGCATCTGATAATTGTTGTTGTAGTCTGTCATGCACTGGGGCATGAGTTTTCAGGCTTCCGTAAACGAAAGCCTTTCAGCAGCAGAATGTATTATAGATCACTTTTCTTTGGTTGTACTCCGTTCCGGTGTCCTTATGTTTTTTTATTCTGCTGCAGTATTACCTGCTGCCAGTGTATGTTATGTCATGTGGAGTAAGGCATAAAAATAGGTTAAAATACCCTCCTGAAAAAAGAAATCCAATATATAGAGAGGAATACCGTGCAGGATATTCATGAAGAACACAAGGGCGTGAGTTATCAGACCGTGCATGAGGATGATGCCGGAGTCAGAGTTGATAATTTTCTCATAAGAGTACTTAAAGGCGTACCCAAGAGCATGATTTACCGTATTCTCCGTAAAGGTGAGGTCAGGGTAAACAAGAAGAGAATCAAGCCTGAATACAAGCTTCAGTCAGGTGATGAGGTGAGAATCCCGCCTTTGAGAATGACTGAAAACAAGGTTGTGCTTCCATCAGCAAATCTGGATAAGGTAAGTGCACTGAGAGAGGCTGTTCTTTATGAAAATGACGGACTCATGGTAATCAACAAGCCGTGTTTCATGCCGGTACACGGAGGAAGCGGGGTTTCCTACGGTGTCATTGAGGCTTTGAGATCACTTAGGCCTGATCTGCACTTTTTGGAGCTGGCTCACCGTCTTGACCGTGAGACCAGCGGCTGTCTGATTGTTGCCAAAAAGCGCAGTGTCCTTCGTCAGCTGCATGAACAGTTCCGTGAAAAGAACATGCAGAAGCAGTATCTGGCTCTTGTCAGGGGAGACTTCAGCAAAAGAATCACCACGGTGCGTGCACCGCTTACCAAAAACGTGCTGATGAGCGGAGAACGTGTTGTCAGGGTTGATGAGGTAAACGGTAAACCTTCGGTTACTGATTTTAAAGTTCGTGAGAGGTTCCGTGACGTTACGTTGGTCGAGGCTTATCCGCATACCGGGAGAACACATCAGATACGTGTTCATCTGGCCTATAAAAGTCATCCGATACTCGGTGACGACAAATACGGTGACAGAGAATTTGATCGGGGGTTTGAGCATTTGGGACTTGATCGCATGTTCCTGCATGCGGAACACATTACGTTTACCGATCCGGTTATTAATAAAGAGGTGACGATTTATGCTCCACTGCCGGATGATTTGGAAAACCTGCTGAAAAACATTCGTGAGCAAGACGGAGAAGATAATGTTTAAAGACGTAAGTGCCGTTATTTTTGATATCGACGGAACACTAATGGATTCAATAGGCCGCATAGTTGAATGTATTCGGATTTCCTGTTCTGAGGTCGGGGCTGACATTCCTTCAAGTGCTGATTCCAAATCGGTTATCGGTCTTTCCCTCGGTCAGGCCATTGCCAGTATTCTGCCTGGCAGAAGCGAGGATGAAATCAGTAAGGCCGTGGATGTTTACAGGAATACCTATATACGTATGGAAAAGGATGATCCTGTAAAGCTTTTTGATGATGCCTTTGAGGTTATAGAGGAATTAAAAAACAGGGGATATAAGATAGGAATTGCCACAGGTAAGTCCCGTAAAGGATATGACAGGGTTATGGGGTATACTCCAATAGCAAGATTTATTGACGTATCCTCAACGGGTGACGAGGTCAGATCAAAGCCTGATCAGCAGATGCTGAACAGACTCAGTGACGAACTGCTGATACCTCCAAAGGGGTGTCTTATGGTAGGTGATTCGAGTCTTGATATCAGTATGGGGGTAAATGCCCATACACACACGGCGGGGGTTCTTACCGGGGTTCATGACCGGGAAACTCTGATGAATGCCGGGGCTGATGCCGTGGTGAATACTCTTACCGAACTTCTTGATCTTTTGCCGGACAGAAGTGAAAAACGCTGAAACAGGCAGAAAAAGAATAATTAATGACAGAAAGAGGCGCAAAAGAATTTTGCGCCTCTTTTGCAATGACGGCGTTTGGAAAAGGTCTGACGCTACCGCGTGTCGATGTGGCGTGTGTCAAATATTTAAGTGTGCATTCGGTTATTGTTCTGCCGGTTTCGAATAACCAGATTATTTTTCTATGGAGTGCGATGAAAACAGGATAATATAGAATGTGTTAACGCTGATGTTGTTCAGTCTTCTGAAACTTACGTGCGGAGATATGACGTATGGAAGATAAAAACTGTAAGGGTGACGTTTTTGTCAATGCCTGTGATTCGTATGAGGTTAGCCGCGGACACGCCAGAATCATACGTGAGGCTTTGACGCACTGGAAGGATTCGGGACTGGTCTCTGTTGAGCAGTATCAGCGCCTTAACGGAAGTCTGAAAGAGGTTTTTAACTGGAAAAGAATATGATTTCTTTGCTGATTCATATCCGTATACCGATAATATAGATTATATTATTACAACAGATGAGGACGGTC
>CACWVT010000042.1 GCA_902764345.1 uncultured Ruminobacter sp. | reverse complement strand
CCCGCTGCTTCTTCTCTGGTTCAGGGAAAACACCATCATTCTGCGTTCGGCTACTTTTATGCTGCTCCTCGCCTTTTGGGTTTTTCACGTAACTGACGGATTTCAGGTGCTTAATTTCATCGCTGGGGTGATGAACGGAGAATTAAAGTCTTCGTACGAAGTCGGTAATTTCCCCGTGATATGGTGGGCGGTGCTTCCGGCATATGCCGTTATGGCAGCTGTTCTTAAGCGTCCTCTGTATATGCTTGCGGCCATCCTTCTCGTGTATCTGGTCTACTACACCGGTTTTACGGAGAATGTACGTATATTCTTCAATTTTGCGTCATATGCAACGGTCTGCATGCTCGCACAATTCACGCATAAAGGAAAGAAAGAAGCTTATATGCCGTATTTCCTGTCGATAATGACGGTTACCGTTGTTCTTGCAGGGTTCAATTCGTTTTCTCATACACCGTGGGCAATGCTTCTGCCGGTGATTTTCGGAACTGCTGCCGGCCTCGTCAGAAATGACTGGACAATGAGTGCTTCAGCGATGCTTTCAGCCGTATTCATGACTCTTGCTCTTTCCTTTGGCTTGCAGGGATATGCTGTTTATGCGGTAATCATTACCATACCGGTTATGATCTGTATTTCATCTGCCTGTTTCAGGAATGGTGAAATAACAGACGGATGGATTTATTTCCCGGCTTTTCTGGTTCCGTATGCCATTGGATTTACGATGGCTGCAGCACTTTCGCTTCCGTCTGTTACGGCTGGTTCCAGGGTGGTATCTTCGCTAATGACGCATGAGGGCTCCGGAAATTTGCCTTATTGCGTACTGCTGCTCATATACGGAGGATTTCTTTTATTTAAGTGGAGAAGGACTTCCGTTTCGGCAGATGACGTGACGCACCTCAGCGGCAGCGGGATTTCCGGCTCCGTCGGCACAATGAGTGAATCATTTTTCGTAAATACCGATTCGGATAATGTCGGAAGACATGTCATGCCTTTATTCGGGAGACTGTGTCTTACGATGATTCTTACGGGAACTTTTGGCAGTGTTTTGGCGGGGCTGGGGGCCCTTGCCGGAAAGCCGTGGAACATAATGCTTTTTATGACCGGCTGCGGGGTAGGTCTGCTGGTTCTGACCTTATTACGTTTTGAGGAATTTTCAGACGATTATGCGCAAAGATCACGCCTGTCTCCGGATACTCACGACTTTGTCATCCCGGATGCCCATACCGCAGGTTTTATTCTGAGAAAGTTTTTTTACGTAATCTCATTCACGGGGATCGTATGCACGACCTGTATAATACTGTGCGAAGACAGTGTTCACCGTCTTTCCGGTCTTTTATGTGCGACACTGTTTTATTTCCTGACAGTGCCGATGATGTTCCGCAGCGGCAGTCTCAGACTGTTTAAGACATATTACTGCGTCCTGAAGTTTTTTGTCTTTATCTATGTGGCCGAGGCTGTTTTCGGTATTCATCACGGCGTGGTGCTTACGATTTCATGGCTTCTTGGAGCCACAGTTCTGCTTTTTGCGGGATTCCGTTTCAATAACGTGGCCATGCGCAGGTCGGGTCTTGTGGCATGTATGCTGTGCGTCATGAAGCTTCTTCTCGTGGACATCTCCTACAGGGGAGATCTCACCAAGGCTCTGGCCTTCATGGCTGCGGGAATCATCCTTCTCGGAGCCTGCTTCGTGTACAATTATTTCAGCAGAACCATGGATGACGACGGAAAAAACTGAAATCAGAGGCAGAACGGCATGCATGGCCGGAATAAAGGATGAATCAATCCGTGCGGCGTAAATTTCTGCACTCTCTGGTTGTATCCTGAATCTGAATGAACTTTATGACGAAGTTATAACAAAAAAGGTAACGGTACACGTGTACCGTTACCTTCCATTAACGGGAACTCTGCCGATTAACAGAGATTAAGATGTTTACATGAAGAATCCGGAGAAACATTCCAGGTGACACGATCGTTCACTACGGTTCCGATTATTGTAATATCAGCATTTCGGCCTTTGAAATGAAGTGGAACACCGTGTGATGTAACCGTGATTTCCGCATGTCCGCTTCGGCTGCTGTCGGCATTTACTGCACTTACACTGATGGAATCAACATATTTTGTGCGGTAATCCTTTGGAGCAAGGAGAGCCCAGCCTGATCCCTGAACTGCCCGGGTATTATCGCATCTGCCTGCAATGTCGTTTTCTCCGAATTCCGCGACACAGAGTTCAGCCTGCCTCATTACTCCATTCGCAGCGGCAGCAACCTCGCCAAATCTTGCCCGTTCCATGTATCTGGCATAGGCCGGCAGTGCTATGGCGGCTATGATGCCTAGAATGGTAATGGCAAAAAAGAACAGAACCAGTACGATTGCGATAATGGCTGCTCCGGATCCCGGTTTTTCAGGAAGACGGTTGCCGATAGAAATCATTTCAAGAGCGTTTTTGACGGTGTACAGACGGCAGAAGCAGTATACCTCATATATCGTAAAGAGTATTGCCATCCCGAATAAAATCAGGAAAAATCCGATAAGAACATATATGGCAAAGTCCTGTCCCTTGGAAAAATCAATTACTGAAACCATAAAGCTCATGATAGTCGTTATTAGCATACATGCGAGCATGAAGATGCATTTTGATCTCACACCGTCAGTAATTTTTGCGTACATCGGATATCCGTATTTACTGAATACGGCACTGACCTTGTTTGTAAGCCCCAGTGACATGATGAGAATAACCAGAAAGATTACACCGCCAATGATATTGAGAAACGGAATAAACAGGAGTACCAGACATATTATCTGCAGTACGTTCATGCTATTGAGGCGTTTAATGACCTCGGCAAGATCAGGATCGGATCCGTTGTTCTGAGACGATTTATATTCCTGATTGGCGAAATTGCCATCTGCGGAGAAGTTTTGTTCGGTATTCTGCATCCGATCGGTGTGCGGTACGATTCTGCCGCAGCTTGTGCAGAATTTGGCGTTGTCGGGTATTTCAGCCTTACAGAAAGGACATATCATTGAGAGCTCATCTTTCGTTGTATGTTAGAATGAAGAAATGGAAAAACATGACAGAGTTATACTGTCCGGTGATGGTTGCAATTCTAACATCGGTGTTGATTTTTTGTGAAAATCCGTATCAGTGTGTGACTGAAGTGACATATGGCGGTGCCGGTGCTGGCTTGTATCAGTACAAAACCTTTGTTCCGCACGAGGAACTGTCGGTAACAGACCGATCAGCACCGCCTTTTCTTATCCTGTCCATACGGAAGATGTCAGTGGACGGTTACCGGGGTAATCGGGATAGTTCAGACGGATATTTCTGCAGTGACTTTCAATGTCCGTCTGCTCATTTCTAAGCTTCTTTTTTTACCTCTTCACCGATAAGAACAATCTCGCTGAATTGGTTCAGACCGGAATTTACTTCCTGCTTTGATATTTTCAAAACATTCAGCGGGGTGGAAAATCCTGAAAATTCAGAGCTTAGGGAAACATCATGAGTTTTTACGTGCTTGGTATACTCCGTATACGCAGGAATTAATATGGCTGCGAGTATGCCGACGATGAAAAGAATTACGAAAAGTGCGGCAATCACGATTATTACCGCCGCCCCTCCATAAGAAGGTTTTTCAGGCAGTTTGTTCCCCAGTGAAAGCTGTTCCAGTGCGTTTTTTACCGTGTAGAGTCGGCAGAAGCATATCACCTGGAAGATAAATGTCACGATGCTCATGACACTGAGAATGCTCACGCCTATTCCTCCTGCTATTGCAAGAGTCTCGTTGTCGGTGGCAAATCCGATTGACAGAAGCAGAATGTCTATGACGAAAAGAGGAATCATGGACAGTATGAAAATGCACTTGGTTCTGACACCTGAGGCAATGGCAGCATACTGAGGATAAGCGAATCTGTCAAAAACCCGTTCTACTCTGGAGGTCAGACTGAAGGACATGATTAGTATAACCAGTAACAGCAGACCGCCGAACATATTGAGAAAAGGAATGAACGTTAATGCCAGACAGACAATCTGCATTACGTTCATCGTATCAATACCCTTAATGGCATCTGCAAGCTGAGGATCAACCTTTGGTCTCTGAAAGCCGCGGTTCACTCCCTTCGCATATCCGCTGAATTCTGTTCCGTTTCCGGAATTGTCCCCGGCGGAGCCGGATGTCTGACCGTATCCGGAAAAACCTGCACCGGCTCCGGAAGATCCTGCCGTTCCGGAAAAGTCTGTTTTCTCACTGCGGTTTTCGTTACCGAAGCCTTCACGTGAATCCGCAGCCTGCTGTTCATTGCTTCCCGTACCGTTTCCTCCGTTCATGAAGGTTCCGTCAGGGGAGTGACCTTCATTTTTGCTTCTGTCACGGCGGGGAAGATTTCTTCCGCACCTTGTACAGAATCTGGCATTGTCGGGGATTTCGGCTTTGCAGAACGGGCATTTCATGGAACGGCTCCTTTTAGTGACTAGTGACGTAAAAAGCATGTGACGGAAGAGCTTTATGGCTGCATCCCGGATGCGTAATTCTAGCACTAAAGGCAAGGAGATTTTCAGATATTTACCGGATTTCTCGAGGTAATGTCTGTCTGATCCGAAAAAATCAAACGGGCAGGGACACTAGGTCCTGCCCCCGGAAAAAGAAAACGGGATTACGGCGGGATGAGCGTCGCTTTCTGAATCCTTCAGGTTTTTACAGAAGCTCTGTCAGAAGTTCCCTGTCAAAGAACATCGGTTCATCCTCTTCAATAATGGTACATCCGAACTGTTCCAGAGCCCAGCTGTTTATAACCTCCATTGCTCCTGAAGCCATGAGTTTCTTTTCTGAACAGAAGCTCTTAAAGTCACTCATGCTGAATTCGCCCACCTGAAGCAGACGCTTGAGGAGTGAGCGGTATTCCGGAGCCAGCAATCCAAGGGCGCCGTCGTCAGTATCTGTATCTGACGGCGTCTGTGCAGATGTTTCACTGCCACCGGATGCGGTGACATTCACCGCAGGTGATGAACCCTCCGCGCCGCTGTCCTGTTTGGTATTCCCGGCTGCAGAGTATTCCGGTTCGTTCTCCTCAAAGATAGGAGCAAGTATTTCCTGAACCTTTCTGGTTTCGCTGGCTGTCCTGCTGATTAAATCCATGTCCAGATTATCCGGCGAGTTGACCTTTGGAACCAGTTCATCGTGATCCGGAAGTCCGCCGAAACAGCTGCTCCGGGATGCGGTGAACATCCTGCCGTTCAGATCCTTTTCGTCAATTACGGGTTCCGTGAGCTGTCGGTTAAGGCCGTGAACTATCCTGCTGAGCTGCTCCGTTTCTCCACCCGTGATGAGAATTCTGAAAAGTGAGCGGAACAGCACCTTCTGAAGACCGTCGAATTCGTATCTGTTCTTTTCCGAAACGCTCCTGAAACGGCAGCGGAGATTGGTACTCATCTTAATCTCCGTAATGCGGTCGATGTATGTCTGCAGATCCTTAAGCTGGCTGTCACTGTAGTCCTGCAGTTCCTTCAGCTGCTTTCTGGCAAGAACGCCGCAGAAGAATTCGTGAACGAGCTTTATGGTTTTAAAGCCTGTGCAGGTGTTGAGAATTATGCGGTACGGCAGAATGAGGCGTCTGTTGTACGGATGAGTTTCAAGCTTCTGTTCGCCGAATGTTACATAGTCGAACAGATTTACCACCAGGTCTCCTGATTCGAAATCGAAGTTTGGGAATATGGTGACATTAAGAACTGAAGCGCATTCAGAAATAATCTGGGCGCAACAGCTGTGATATGAGATGTTCAGATTGAACAGCTGTCTTATTCCCGAGAATGAGTTTCTTCCTGAGTTAAGCAGTGATTTGCGGAAATTTCTGAGTCCTTCCGGAAGTCTGTCCTCACCGGAAAGACTGTGCTCGTATATGCGGTATACGAGGTCATTGCATACATTGCTTCCCGCACTGCCCAGATAGGTCAGGAAATTCTCCTGTTCCTTCTTTATGGCCGTGACTATGCGGTTTATACGTTCCTGTGCACCGGCCGCCAGGGTAACGGCAGGAGGCAGAAGCGGAGCAATAACCTTGTTTTTGTAGGAACTGAGGCTCGGATACCGATCCTTCATTTCGGCAATTCCATCGGTAAAGACGAGTCCGCCGAGAAGCTTTGCGGGAAGCTCCGGATCCGTCCGTATCATTCTTTCAAAGATTTTTTTTGCATGACTGTAGAGGACAGGTCTGGCGTCACCCTGAATGCGGATGTTGAGATTGTATGCCGGATTGGACAGAATGAAGCCGCTGAATATGAACGGCAGTGCGTTTTCCGGAGTAAGCGAGCCGTTCATGTGCATTGCCGACAGGCTGTAAAGCGCAAAATCCCGGCATTCGGGAAACACGTGAATCATTGAAAGATGAGATTCGTATATCTTGTCCTCATTGAGGAAGGCGAATGCGGCGATGAAGCTTCCGAGGTAGTCGAGACTTCCCCTGAGGTCGTATGAGGTACTGTCATTGGCTCTCATCGCAGAGCGGAACCAGTTTACGGCCATGATGAATGTCTTGATGCGTTCCGCGTCGGTAAGCCTTCCGAAAAGCACGTCCTCAACAAAGAGGCGGTATTCAAGCCCCGCACCGATTACGTAAAGCTGGTCATTACGGAGGGGAATGTTGGGAGTTCGGTTCAGAATCATGGCAAGATGCTTGAGGCCGTCCTCGTTTTCGGCTGCGGAAATCTGACGCATTACCCGACCTGCGCCGTCAGGCATTATCTGCTTGGCGAAAGGTTCGGCATTTACGGCAAAATCCCAGTGCCTTTTTTCCGCCAGCACGGGACTCTTTGCCACGTAAACGTTGGCGTCGTCCACCGCAAGTCCGCCTATGACCGCTACGTCACGTCCGGTCCGGAAGGTCAGCATGGTGCTGTCTGCGTAGCCGTTGTCCGTAAAGTATCTTCTGGCATTCTCAAGATGCTTTCCGATTTTTTCCTTTCCTGATCCGTAGACTGATTTTACGCCGCTTCCGTTTTTAACCGCTTCGGCAGGAATGAAGTCGCTGAACACGTCCTCAGTCATTATTTCTTTTCTGAGAATGAAGCTCAGAGCCTTTTCACGGGTACTTTCAGTCCCGATTTCCGCAGAGGTGCTGTTTTTGAGCCGTGCACGTTTTGTAAGCTCGGTAAGCCTTTCGGCATGTGGTGATTTAGTAAAATCCGTTTTCTTTTCAGAAAGGGCGGCCATGCCGCTTATGATCTCCAGATATCTGTTAAGAACGTCCGGGTTTCTGAGCGGTTTCAGGTAGGCGTTTTCCGGAGACAGATCATTGACCTGCGGCGGCAGGTCAATGATCTGTGAAAAGCAGCTCTGCAGATAGCGCTGGGTATCTGCGGGGAAGCTTTCTTTTTCAATGAAGTTCTGAAGGAAGTAACGCTGTTCCGTGTTGAGAACGGTTCCCGGAGGATTTACCAGAAAGAGTGATTCAAACACGTGAAGGCTGACGGCAAAATTGTTTATCTTGTCCGAGGCGATTCTGATGCGGTTTTCCAGAATTCGTCCGAGATTTACGGCCCCCTGGTTCTGTCGTGCGGATACGATGTCCGGATCCCTGTTCAGGTCAAAGCACGGACAGATGCGGAATTTGGTGTCACGGGAAATTTCGGTTATGTTTCCGGGAGGGGCTATTTCGATTCTTGCCTGGGTTTTGAGCACGGTTCTGAGTTCTCGGTAGATTCCGGGAAGTGGAAGCTGTTCGAGATCTTTGAGCCTCAGGTCGAGGACAATGAAAAGGGATTCCAGATCCGTGGACAGTGAACTCTGTACCGCCACGTCATCCTCAAGCTTAGAAATACGTTTTTTAAAGGCTGACGGCAGAAATCCTGGATCCTGAACGTCGGAAAGGTGAAAGCGCTGGCTTTCAGGCACCTGTTCTCTATAATCCTGCATGTTTAAGAAAATAGAAGTGTGACGTGCCATAATCCCCATCCTTAACGTAAGACTTTTATCAGAAAGCAAGCACTGATTATATCATGTTTGCGGGGTTTGGTGCCCGCTGAATCCGCAAAAATGAGGGACTTTGCGCAATATGTCGGGTTTTGTCGCACTGATGTTCGGCAGAATGAACGTTTGCGCTCCGGTTCTGTCATATTTGTGGACATTATCCGAGGGAGTACGCCCGGAGTAAAAGGCCTGCTTTTCTGAGACCTTTTACTCCGGAATCCCCAAATTTAGCGGGGCTTCGGATTTTTTAACGGTGTTTTTGGGATATACTTTATCAAGGGAGCCTTATTCTTCGGGCTTTGGTACGGGAAAAGGCAGTCGTTTTTTTATTTACGGATGAATATGCGGCCATGGGTATTATTGATGATTTGACGGGAGCCGTCGGCAGGGGCATAAACCTGATGATGGACAGGGAAATCCGCCTTGGCGTCACGGGACTGTCCCGTGGCGGCAAGACTGCATTCATAACCTCGCTTGTCAACATTCTTTCAACATTCGGTGAGGTCGGTACCGCCGAAAGACTTCCGCGGTTTACGGCCTATGAGGCGAAGAACATATCCTACGGCGGACTGGCAAGGCCAAGGGATCTCAAGGTTGCTGCCTTTCCTTATCTCAGGGCCTGTGATTCCCTGTTTGCCGAAACGCCGGCATGGCCGGAGCCTACATCGGGAATCAGTGAAATCAGACTTGAACTCGTATATGAGAAAAAGGATCTGCTTTCCTTTTCCAGAAAGGGCAGACTTTACATAGACATCTGGGATTATCCGGGTGAATGGCTCATGGATCTGATGCTTCTGAAGCTGAGCTATGCAGAATTCAGTGACAGAATAAGAAAAAGAACGGCGACCCTTTCCGCGGTTACCGACGTGTCATCATGGCTCAAGGCCGGTGCTCAGCTTAAGGCTGATGCTCCCGTGAACGTTAATGATCTGCATCATGTTGTCCGTCTTTACACGGACTGGTTAAGAGAAAGCAAGGACAAGGGATTTGCCATGGTGGTACCGGGGCGCTTCGTGCTGCCGGGAGACCTCGAGGGAGCTCCGATTCTTGAATTTGTTCCCTGGGTATGGGATCTTCCTGATGGCTGCGGTGAGGGCTCTCTGTACCGTACCATGGAGGAACGCTATGACGCATACCGTGAGAAGGTCGTCAGAAAATTCTATCGCGAATGCTTTTCCGGACTGGACAGGCAGGTAATTCTGATTGACTGTCTCAGGGCTCTGATGGGCGGGCGTGAAACCTTTATGGACATCAATGAGACCTTTGACGTGCTGATGGAGAATTTCAGCTATGGCGGCAGCAGTATTCTCGGCAGACTGTTTTCGCCGAAGATTGACAGGGTTATATTTGCAGCCACCAAGGCGGACACCGTAACCATGGATCAGTACGCAAACCTTCTGAGCCTCCTTCATTCCATGGTAAAGCAGGCGGCATCCAGAGTCAGGGCTGACGGTTCAAACTGCGAGTTCATGATTCTTTCCGCCATAAAGGCTGCAAAATGCATGTATGCGGAACATGAGGGAAAAAAGGTTCAGGTTCTTAAAACCGATTACGATGACGAACCTCCGTTTTTCCCGGGAAGCATTCCGTCCGGATGGTCGCGCGAGGGAATGGAGTTTTTCCAGAAGTATTTTAAGATGCGTGAGCTCAGACCTCCGAAGCTTAATCCAGGAGAACCTATTCCGGGGATTAACATGGATGTGCTGCTTCAGTACATTCTGGGGGATAAGATGTAGTCCGTTTCCGGTAAGTCCCTTTATTCCGGGACGGCAGGTATTTGAGGCATAAGTCAGCAGTGGACAGTGATTGATAATGAGCAGTGATATTGAAAAAGAAATGAAACAGGGGTTCGAGCTCGGAACCGGCGGTGAGCTTCGTGATGTTTTTTCATCCGACGAACTGAACGGAAAAGGCCTGGAGGGAACCGACGTGAAGCCCGGGACAGGGGACATGATTAAGGGGTTTACGCTCAATGCCTCTGCCGGAGAGCTTACCGAGGTTGAGACTGACGGTGACGTCATGTCGGGGTCAACCACTATTGCGGGGCCTGATGAGGATGATGATCCCGTGACTCCCGTGAGGTTCTGGTCAAGTCCGGTTCTCTGGATAATGCTTCTCCTGCTTTGCTACGGAGGTCTTCAGACCTATGCCGTGATTGATTCCGCCTTTGCCACGGGATCCGTCACCGGGATGTTCTGGAGTGCCGTTTTCATTGCGGCGTTCGTAATGTCACTTTTCTGCATATACCGCGAGTTCAGTTCGGTGCTGCTGTTCAAGCAGGTGGATGAGCATCGTGAGGAGGTGCTTCACGCATGTGCTTCAGGCTCCTTTGACGGGGCGGTAAAAATCTGCAGGGAGCTTGCCGGGGATTCTAAGGTTCTCGGCGGAAAAGGCTGGGAGAATTTCTCAAAAAGACTGCAGCCGCATTTTACCCCGGCGGAGGTTTTTGAACTCTATGAGCACCATGTGCTAAGGGAAATGGATGAACGGGCCAAGAAGGTTATTGTAAAACGCTCCAGGGAAAACGGCGTTATCGTGGCTCTCAGTCCCGTGGCCTGGCTTGACATGTTTCTGACTCTTGCAAGATCCCTGAGAATGATAAGGGAGATCTCCGAGATATACGGTCTGCGGGCCGGTGTATGGGGCAGAATGCAGCTTTACCGCCGAGTGGCGAGAAACCTTATTCTCATCGGCATGACTGATCTCGCAACCGATGCCGCAGTTGACGTTATCGGCGCCGGAATTGCCGGAAAACTCAGCGCATCTTTGGGGCAGGGAGTTGCCGCCGGAATCTACTCAACCAGACTTGGTTACATGACGGTAAAGGCCGTAAGACCTCTCGGCATAAGTCCTAAGGTCATCACTCTGGCTGAACTGCGTCGGGATCTTCTGTCAAAGGGAAAAATCAGTGAGCTGATAAAGTCCGATGCCGGAAAGTGAAAAGACGTCGGGCTCCGTAATATTTTGTTGAATAATTTATGACTGAATAGTATAATCATCTGCGGTGACGGATTTCCGCCATTGGTTTCCCTATACGGAAACCGCGGATTCCGGGCGCTGACAGTTTATGATCGAGAAAGCTCCGGTCAAAAGAGTCCGGAGCTTTTTTTATATACATACGAAACTAAAAATATCTAATTTTGGTATTTTTGTATATGTTTTTAATATAAAAACATCGTCAAAAATATATGTAAAACATAACACGGAATATCGACGGTTCAGCCCGTCGGCGCATAAATGTGACCTGCTCACGATTTATGTGAAAAATTCCCGCAAACGAGATTACGGATAGGAGTTTTCTTTGGCAACAATAGAACAGAGAGTGGCAGAGCTGGTAGCTCCGGTACTTGAGGAAAAAGGCATTGAACTTTGGGGTGTGAAACTCATTAACAACCCTAAGCGTACCACATTACAGATCTTTATTGACAAAAAGGACGGCGGCGTGACCATTGACGACTGCACCAACGTGTCACTTGAACTCAACGGCATCATGGACGTTGAGGATCTGTTCAATCATCCTTACTTCCTTGAAGTTTCATCTCCGGGACTTGACCGTTATCTGTTTACCTTTGACCAGGTATGCGCATACACCGGCAGGGAAATGAATGTCGAGGTGAGCATGCCGATTGCCAACAGACGCCGTTTCAGGGGGATCCTTGAGAAGGTGGACGGAGATTTGCTGTTCCTTAAGGTGGACAATGACGTTTACGAAATAGCCTGGCCGAACGTTTCAAAGGCTCAGCTGATTCCGGTAATCTGAGATACCCGCCGGGGATAAGGGTTTTGTTTCCCGAGGCGTATTCCTCGGGATGAAAAGTTTGAAAATAATTTTAATTTTTTGGGAAATAGTGAAATGTCAAAAGAAATTTTAGCAATTGTTGATACTGTTTCAAATGAAAAGCAGATTGATCGTGATAAGGTTTTTAATGCTCTGGAAGGAGCTCTCGCCATCGCGATTAAGAAGAAGTTTGAAAACCTTGATCCGGACATCAAGGTTGAGATTGATCGCAAGACCGGTGACTACACCGTGTTAAGACGCTATCTCATTGTTGATACCGAAGGTCAGCTCGCAAACCCAACCCGCGAAATTACCCTTGAGGCTGCAAGACTTGATGATGAGAATGCGGTTGCAGGTGATTACGTATGCGACAAGATTGACGATGACATGGCCAAGGTAGCCAACATCCTTGATGACCGCATTACCGCTACCACCGTAAAGCAGGTTCTCCAGCAGAAGATTCGTGAAGCAGAACGTCAGCAGGTTGTTGACGAGTTCGCCGACAGCGTTGGCAGACTGGTAATCGGTATCGTTAAGCACGTTTCACGCGGCGACATCACCCTTGACCTCGGTAACGGCGCCATCGCCAGCCTCCGTCGTCAGAACATGCTTCCTCGTGATTCATTCCGTCCAGGTGACCGTGTAAGAGGTATTCTGCTTCCAATCAAGACTGACGGTAAGGGACCTCAGCTTGAAGTGAGCCGTACCAGCTCCGATTTCCTCAGAGAACTCCTTACCACTGAAGTTCCTGAAATCGGTGAAGGTCAGCTTGAAATCGTTAATGTTGTACGTGATCCGGGCTTCAGAGCCAAGGTATCCATCAGAGCCAAGGATCGTCGCATTGATCCTAAGGGCGCATGCATCGGTATGAAGGGTTCAAGAATCAAGAACGTTTCAAACGAACTCTGTCAGGAAAACATTGACATCATCATTTACGATGACGATATTTCAAAATACGTAATTAACGCCATGGAACCTGCCGAAGTTAAGCAGGCCATCATCGATAAGGACAAGAAGCTCGTTCAGATCGGTGTTGACAATGACGAAAGAAAGTATGCCAAGGCCATCGGTTCAAACGGCCAGAACGTAAGACTTGCCTCCGCACTTATCGGTGACGGCTGGCGCATTAACGTAATGACCGTTGATGCTCTTGAAAACAAGCAGCATGAGGAAAAGAACCGTCTGGTTAACAGTTTCGGTGATATCCTGAACATCGATTCAGACTTCGCTCAGGCTCTCATTGATGCACGTTTTGACACCATCGAACTGGTAGCCTTCTCAGATCCGAAGGTAATCATGCAGGATGTTGACGGCCTCGATGACGAACTGGTTGCGGAACTTCAGAAGGTTGCAAGAGATGCTCTTAAGAATGTTTCAACTCCTTCAGGAAAGCAGGTTGATTCAGCTTTAATCAATCTTGACGGCGTTGACAATGCCACCGTCCGCGCACTTGCAGGCAAGGAAATCGCAACTCTTGACGATCTGGCCGAATGTGCAACCGACGACCTTCTGGATCTTCCTGGATTTGATAAGGAAAAGGCAGGTAATCTGATTATCAAGGCTCGTAACATAGCCTGGAATCTTGATGAACTTGAACAGAAGTAAGTGTTTGATCCGGCAGGAATGCAGTCAGTGTTTTCCTGCCAAGGCATAACCGTGAAAGTCCGTACGACCGGTTAACAATATCTGACAGGTAAAGATGTTATTAATTGATTGGACAGTTTAAACCGGCAGGTATAATCCGAGAACACCGGTTCAGTCCCGGAGGCGGGCACGGAGGACTTTCAAAAATTATGCGCGGGTCTGGTGTTAACCATATAAATTAAAGTGAAAGAATATATGACAGAAGAGAAAAATAAAGAAGAAGGCAAGAAGTTATCCCGTCTTAGCCGCAAGTCAAGCGGAAAGAGCAGCGTAAGAACCGGGGCATCTTCTTCCGAAATCGTGGTTAAGCGTTCCGCTCCGTCCGCAAATGAAATGCTGATGAGAGAAGAAGAGGAAGCAAAGAGAAAGGAAGAGGAAGCACGTCAGAAGGCTGAAGCCGAAGCCAGAAGAAAGGAAGAGGAAGCACGCCAGAAGGCTGAAGCCGAAGCAAAGAAGAAGGAAGAACAGCGCAGAAAGGCCGAAGCGGAAGCCAAGAAGAAGACGGCAGACAATTCCGCCGAGAAGGAAGCCAAGCGCAAGAAGGAAGCCGAAGCTCTGGAACTCCGCAAGGCTCAGGAACAGGAAGCCCTGCGTAAGCTTGAGGAAGAATCACGCCGTGCGGCTGAAGCTGCGGCAAGGGAAGTAGAAGAAAACCAGAAACGCTGGGATGAAGAAGACGCTGCCCGTCAGGCAATGGAGGATTCCATTGATGACGATTCAACTTCACGTTACGTAAAGGAAGCTGAAGAAGAACAGGATCGTGAAGAGGAAAACAGAAACCGCCGTAAGTCTTCCGGTTCAAAGATGCGTTCAGCCAAGGGCGCACGTTCCGAAGACGAACACGACGACAAGATGTCCAGCAAGAAGAATGCAAAGCATCAGAAGAAGTTCAAGGGCAGTGCAAAACTCAACCAGCAGATGCATGCATTCAACAAGCCTGTTGCTCCGGTAACCAGAGATATCGTTATCGGTGAAACCATCACCGTGGCTGAACTTGCACAGAAGATGGCGGTAAAGGCCTCCGAAGTGATCAAGGTATTCATGAAGCTCGGTGAAATGGTAACCATCAATCAGGTTATAGACCAGGAAGCCGCAACCCTCGTTGCCGAAGAAATGGGTCACAAGGTTGTTGTCCGCAAGGAAAACGAACTTGAAGAAGAACTTCTCAATGACCGTGACGTTACCAACAATGCAGAGCCGAGAGCTCCTGTAGTAACCATCATGGGTCACGTTGACCACGGTAAGACCTCGCTTCTGGACTACATCCGTAAGACCAAGGTTGCTTCAGGTGAAGCAGGCGGTATTACCCAGCACATCGGTGCTTATCACGTACAGACCAACAAGGGTGAAACCATCACCTTCCTCGATACTCCGGGTCATGCCGCATTTACCGCAATGCGTGCCCGCGGTGCAGCCGCTACCGATATCGTGGTTCTGGTAGTTGCAGCCGATGACGGTGTTATGCCTCAGACCATCGAAGCTATTCAGCATGCCAAGGCAGGTAACGTACCTATCGTTGTTGCCATCAACAAGATTGATAAGCCTGCAGCTGATCCAACCCGTGTAATCAACGAACTTCTCCGTCACGGAATTGTTTCCGAAGAAATGGGCGGCGACACCCAGTTCGTACGTGTTTCAGCCAAGACAGGTCAGGGTATCGACGAACTTCTTGACGCCATTATTCTTCAGGCTGAAGTTCTTGAACTCAAGGCCGTATACGAAGGCATGGCATCAGGCGTTGTTATCGAATCTCGTCTCGATAAGGGCCGCGGTCCGGTTGCGTCAGTACTCATTAAGCAGGGTACCCTCCATGTCGGCGACATCGTGCTCTGCGGTCTGGAGTACGGTAAGGTTCGTGCAATGAAGGATGAACTCGGCAGAAACGTAGAATCAGCAGGTCCTTCAATTCCGGTGGAAATTCTCGGCTTAAGCGGCGTTCCTGTTGCAGGTGACGAAGCTACCGTTGTAAGAGACGAAAAGAAGGCACGTGAAGTTGCCAACTACCGTCAGGGTAAGTTCAGGGAAATCAAGATTGCCCGTCAGCGCAAGGCCAAACTTGATAACATGTTCAAGGAAGGTACCGCTTCAGAACTCAGCATTGTGCTCAAGGCTGACGTTCAGGGTTCCGTTGAAGCAATCAGTGATTCCCTCATCAAGCTGTCCACCGATGAAGTTAAGGTTAACATCATCTACGGTGCCGTCGGCGGTATTACCGAAACTGATGCCACCCTGGCAGCTGCTTCATCAGCAATCATTCTGGGCTTTAACGTACGTCCGGACAATGCTGCCCGCAAGGTAATTGAATCCAACAGTATCGATGTCCGCTACTACAGCGTAATCTACGATCTGATTGATGAGGTTAAGCAGGCAATGAGCGGTCTGCTCGGTTCCGAAATCAAGCAGCAGATCATCGGTATGGCTGAAGTACGTCAGGTATTCAAGCATCCTAAGTTCGGTCAGATTGCAGGCTGTATGGTAACTGAAGGTCTCATCAAGCGTTCTGCTCCTATCCGCGTGCTTCGTGACAACGTGGTAATCTTCGAAGGTGAACTTGATTCCCTCCGTCGCTTCAAGGATGACGTAAGTGAAGTTACCAACGGCTTTGAATGCGGTATCGGCGTAAAGAACTACAACGATGTTCGCGAAGGTGACCAGATCGAAGTATTCGAAAACATTGAAATTAAACGTACTCTGGACTAACGGGGTATGAATGTGGCGAAGTTGCAGTGCCGCTTCGCCACTTACCCGTTAACGGAGTATATCTCAGAGGAAAATACGTCTTAATGGCAAAGGAATTTAGTCGTGCGGATCGCGTGGCTCAGCAGATGAAAAGGGAAATAGCCGTACTGTTGCAGCGTGAATTCAAGGATCCGCGTGTAAAAATGGCTACCGTAAGCGACGTAAGGGTGTCAGGTGACCTGTCTTACGCCAAGGTTTACGTTACCTTTCTGAATTTAAACAGTGATGAATCTGAAGTAAATCAGGCAATTAAGGTTCTTAACAGGGCCAAGGGCTTTTTCAGAGGTCAGATAGGCCGGCTGATGAAGCTGAGAATTGTTCCTGAGATTGCTTTTTATCATGATAAGTCACTTGATACCGGTATGAGACTTTCAAGTCTTATTACCTCAACCATTGCTCACGACAGAGCTTTAAGCAGGAAATTCGGAACCGAAGAGGAAAGCACTCCTGCAGATGCTCAGGTGAATACGGAAAATCTTGAAGAAGAGGAATAAAGAAAAAACAAAATGCCACGACGAAGTAAGCGTGATGTCAGCGGAATACTGCTGTTAAACAAGCCGCAGGGAATCACTTCAAACGATGCCATGATTCGAATCAGGGGCATCTTTCATGCTCAGAAGGCAGGACACACCGGTGCACTGGATCCTCTCGCAACCGGCATGCTGCCAATCTGTCTCGGAGAGGCCACAAAATTTGCCCAGTTCCTCCTGGATTCCGACAAGGAGTACGAGGTTACGGCAAGATTCGGTCAGAGAACCACAACGAGTGATGCTGAAGGTGAACTGGTGAGTTCATCTCCGGTCTCCTTCACAAAGGCTGTTCTTCTTGAGGCCATGGCAAAACTTACGGGAACAATAGAGCAGGTACCGAGTATCTATTCGGCACTCAAGTATCAGGGCCGTCCTTACTATGAATATGCCCGTAAGGGGATAGATATTCCCCGTGAGGCCAGAACCATCACCATCTACAGTTTTTCAATTGAGGATGAGGATTTTGACAGGGCGGAAGGTGATATCTTTGACATACGCATGAAGGTGAGCTGTTCAAAGGGCACTTATATCAGAAGTCTGATTGACGATCTGGGAGAAATTCTGGGCTGCGGTGCCCACGTGGTACGCCTGAACAGAACCCGTGTCAGTACCTATCCGGTGGAGCGCATGGTAAGCTTTGAGGATCTGAATGCGATTGTGGACAGGGCTCACAGCGAAGGCCAGACCGCCTTTTCCGTTCTTGACAGTCTGCTTCTTCCGGTTGATACGGCCGTGTCCGCTCTTCCCGAAATCGTTCTTGACGAGGTTCAGGGGAAGGACATTATGATGGGCAAGCGCATAAAGGTTACTCCGGTAAACATGCTTACCAGTGACCTGCAGCCAATCAGAATTTACGTAAGCCTCGGTGATGATTCTGAACGCAGATTTATCGGCGTGGGAGAAATCAGGTATGATCATCTGTCTCCGAAGAGACTTATCTCCACGGCAAAACTTGATGACGTGGCTGAGCTTGTTCCCGAGGAAATCTTCGAATAAAACTGAAACATCGTTTCAGGAATAACGTCAGACTCCGGATTACCAGCAGGTTATCCGGAGTTTTTTTTTGCGATTAAGTGTTACATATCGTAGTTTTGAGATGAACGTCAAGGTAAGGGGGGGACTCTGCAACTTGTTGCGCTTTCGAGTACCGGATGTCGTTCAGCATTTCATCATCCGCAGGAGCGGTGGGTAAATTGGTGTTTTGTGTATTCATAAATCGTTACCTTCTGCTATCTACTGAACGTGAAGGGCGATTTTGAGCGGATTTATTTTCGGGAATGTGGTTGAGTGGCTATTTGGTGAGCAGAAAGAAAATTAACTAGACCTTAACTTTGATTTAGATAAAATATTTAATTTTAAAAGGATAAAACATGCATTATAAATAATAAAATTGCAAAAAAATCTCAAATTTGGCTTGTAAAAGAATTTAAGCGTGGTATCATATATCATAGCTGACTTTGTGAGGATAACTGCAATGCTATTAGAATTTTCTTGTTCAAATCATAAATCTATACAGAAAGAGATTTTGTTTTCTGCACTTGCAGGAACTGATGATACACATAAAGAAAAATTAATCCCGTTTGGAAAATACAATGTACTTCGCTCTGCGTTGATATACGGAGCTAATGGTTCAGGGAAAAGTAATTTTATAGATGCTATTATTTTCGTGAAGAATCTTGTGATGAACAGTATTAATCATCAGATTGGACAAGGAATTAGGCAGAATCCACATAAACTTAGCTCTAGCGGTAGTGAAAGTTCATATTCAATTCAATTTGTTACTAAAGGAATTCGGTATATGTACGGTTTTACTCTCAAAGAATTTCTTGTAACTGATGAGTATTTGTATTATGTTCCCAAAGGAAGACAAACAAAAATATTTGAACGTTCCGATAAAGGTTTTAGTACAGGAAGAAAATTTGTCGGGAAATTGGCAACGTGCAATGATGTGTTGAAACCTAATCGTTTACTTCTTTCTTGTGCGGCTAATTTTAGTAATGTTAGTGAAATTATAGACGCATACAGATTCTTTGTTGAGGAACTGGTGGTTTATAATCCATTAAATCAAAATAATTGGATGAATTATTCACTTTATCAAATGAATTCTAATCCTCAGATGAAAAATGCCGTTATAACACTTATGCAAGATTTAGGCACGGGTATTAAAGACATAGATGTCACAATAGATACAAAGAAAATAGAATCATCCCAATTACCGGATTTT
>CACWVT010000041.1 GCA_902764345.1 uncultured Ruminobacter sp. | reverse complement strand
TTTAGGACCATCTCGGCCAGAGTCTTCAACAATAGTATTAACCGGTCTTTTAACCTTTCTGATTTCTTCAGGAACCTTCATAAAAACACCTCTTATATAGTCCGTATTATATCATAAACGGACTAATAAAGACATAAAATAATGATAATTTTGCAAAGAAATCACTAACTTTTACGGTAAAACAGGAGTTAAAAAGGCAGATTATTTCCAGAAAACAGGTGAAACAAATTAATTTTTGATATGATTTGAAAAGAAACGACCTCAGAACAAGAAGGTTTCTATAGTCCTGAGGTTTGTGAAAGTTTTAATCTAATTATGTCAGATTAGTTCGATTTCTTTGTCAACCATGCAGGTAACTCACATGATGAATCTGAAGTGTCGTTCTTAACGACATTTGAAACATCGGCAAACATATCACCCTGAGAAGACAGATCATTCTTCTGATTTAAAGGAGTATTCATAAACATGCTTGAAACACCCGCATTCTCATCTGAGCAGTCACTGTTAAGCAGAGACTGACCAAGAATGGTGTTGATGTTTTCGGAAGCAGGCTTATCAACCTCTGTCAGACCTGCAAGCACTATCGTTACGTGAACGGCATCAGGCTTCATGTTAGGATTGATTACACAACCGAACTTGGTATCTGAATCCTCGGTAGCAAAACTTCTCTGAAGAAGTGAACCCAGTTTTGTATACTGTTCCAGACCGAGCTCTTCATTCATGGTTACGTTCACGATTATGCCGCGAGCTTTACAGTTAGAGAAATCTTCAAGAAGCGGACAGCTGACCGCACTCTGAATAGCCTGTTCAACGGCATTTTCACCTTCACCTTCACCCATACCGATAAGAGCGGTACCTGAACGGAGAAGCATGGTTCTTATATCATTGAAGTCGAGATTCTGGTAACCGCATCTTTCAATAACGTCAGCAATACCCTGAACGGCTCTCTTAAGCACGTTGTTACATTCCTGAAATGCGCGAACCAGAGAGATGTTCTTTGGCAGATATTTAAGTAACTTATCATTAGGGATGACAATGAGTGCATCAACCTCTTCCCTAAGTTTTTCAATACCCTGTTCAGCCTTGAGAAGCTGCTTCTTACCTTCAAATGAAAACGGCTTGGTAACAATGGCCACGGTCAGGGCACCCAGCTCCTTACGGGCAACGTTTGCAATTACAGGAGACGCACCGGTACCGGTACCGCCGCCCATACCGGCAGTAATGAATACAATATCGCATTTACCGATATTGTCACGCAGAACCTCTCTGCTTTCTTCAGCCGCATTTCTGCCTATTTCAGGGTTAGAACCTGAACCAAGACCTCTAGTGGTATTAACACCAATCTGAATTCTGTTTTTGGCAGTATTGGAGTTTAACGCCTGTAAATCAGTGTTCACCACCAGGAAATCGACATTATTTACTTCTTCATTAATCATGTGCTGAACGGTGTTACCACCGCCGCCACCGACGCCAATAACCTTAATTACAGCCTTACCATTGTCTGCAGGAACGTATTCAGGTTCGGCAGAAGCATCTGCCGCATGTAAAATATCACTCATTTTAAAACACAACTCCACACATGATTTGTCACTTACAAACCATAAAATTAACCTTAACCAGCCCTGCACAATTTAATGAATCAGCCAACTATGCGACTGAACATCTCACCGGACAGCTGAAAAAATATCAGTAATCACAAAGAAACGGAATTACCAATATTAACAAAATATTCTGCAATGCAGGATGAAACATGCATGATAACTATATAACAGAAAGTAAAACTATTATCTACTATAATTTACTTAAAACAAGTGGATGATCCCACAGATCATCCTGTTCACAAGATAATCGTTCCTAAGAAAAATGGAAGCGTCATTCGTCCCGTGAATGATTTTACATATTACCGTTCCACCAGTCAGCAAGCTTCTGTTTAAAATTCCAGAAGGCACTGCTCTGTTCTCTGGATTTCTTGTGACTTTCCATGATTTCGCTGAATCTGATAAGCCCTAAGGTTGCACATCCTGAATATGTATCTATGGCATCCGTAAGTCCGTTCAGCTTCTGTTTGTCAACCTGATGAATTCGAATCTTTTTAGCGTAGGCACTCATACCGTTTTTCATGAAGATTTTGGCCACGCATTCATCAAGATTTCTGATTTCCGCACCACCGCCCGCAAACACGAAACCGGCTCCGAGAGTCAGTTCTCCGTTTTCCGTATTAACTTCATTCAGAGTTGTAAGAACCTTCATGATAAGCTGGTTATAACCGGCCTCGATTGACTCTGCAAGATCGCCCTGGTTGATGGTCTTTGTCTGGTCATTCCTTTTAATGCTGACTGCTTTTCCGGAAATCAGGTTATTGGAAATGGCGAGGCCGTAATCACATTTAATCTTTTCAGCCTCTCTTTCACTTAATCCGTAGGTAACGGCAATATTCTGTGTAATCTTGTCACCGCCATAAGGGCAGGATCCGACGTATATGCAATGTCCTTTATCAAAAACCGTAATGCCGGTACTGCTCTTGCCTATGTCAAGAACGCAGACTCCGAATCTCTTTTCTGTATCGTCGGCGGCAGAATAAGCGGTAGCCTGTCCACTGAACACAAACTCCGGAGCATATTCTGTTTCGATGCAGCAGAGAGCCCGTCTCACATTGTCCAGAAACGAGCTTTGAGCATAAACCTGATGTATATAGGTTCTCAACTGACCACCAGTCATATCAAGAGGATCTTCCACACTGCTGTTGGAATCAACCTGATAACAGTTTGGAATGGCGGTTATCAGTTCGTAATCCTTTATTTTAAGGGAATTAGCCACATAATTTGCTCTGGCAATATCTTCCTCGGTAATCGGTCCGCGACGCAGTTCGCAGGATCCGGTGTTATTCTTATATGTGATAAAGCGGCCGGGAACAGACACAAAAATCCTTGGATTATTGATTTTCGGAAGAGTATTCTCATCATAGGATCTGAGCACAATGTTCTGGGACATATTGTAAGCAACTGAAATATTTTCTTTCAGCTTATCCATGCTGACAATGCCGTCAGCATTCATACCCGTAGTCCTGCACTTACCGTAACCGATAATTCTGATACTGTCATCATCGTAAAGAATTGCACTGCATACTTTTATTTCACTGGTTCCCAGATCAATAGATACTATATAATCCTGTGTAGTGATTTTATTTAAGTCGTTGGCCGCCATTATTATTTTCCGCTTGAGTCAATCCACTTTACCGCAATACCGGTATCATATCGCAAGTCAATATATTCTATAGTATTTTTATTCTCAATATGTGGATATGCTTCTATAAAATTTCCCAACCTCCACATAAAAACATTGTTCTGTTCAGTAACAAATCCAACATCATCATTTCGGCCCAGAATCAGAGGAAGACCGTCATCAAGTTTCAGACTCCATACATTACTTTCGTTTATGCTTAATTCAGATATGCGAAAACCATATTTTTCCAGGAAAAGATTAACGTCACAGTACATCTCATAAACAGAACGGGCAAGTTTTTCAGGCCCGCTCAGAATGGGAGTACCTTCGGGTAAAACTGCTTTTTCCGGATAAATTACACTCCAGTCAGTCACAAGTATCCCATCATTGTAGTAAGCAATGGGTTTATGTTCACTAATTTGTATGGAGAGAATGTCAGGGAGCTTTTTCTGCATTGTGACCCGACTGATCCACGGCATTGTTTCCATGTAGGTTCTGACCTGAGACAAATCCATGGTATACAGGTTATGGCTCTCTGGATTCGCCATAAAGAACTCTTCAACCTCCTGTCTGTCCAGATAATGCAGGTCACCCTTAATCTGGATCTGCCTGACCGGTATCCCGTCGACGTCTGTCATGACGGTATGGACTTTCCTGATCAGGTAAAATTCAGAAACAAGTACGGCAATAAAAAACAATACCCCGAGGATATATGATCCTCTGGTTACTCCGGTGTCATTCCGCCGTACTTTCTTATTTCTGGACACAGTTAGTTTCTTTCCTTCATTTTGGCAATATCAAGTTTGTATTCGGCAAGCACCTTAGCAAGTTTACCAACATTGCCGGCACCCTGAGTCAGAAGAATGTCGCCATCCTTAATCACATCCGCAACAACCCCCGGAACCTCGTCAGCTGATGACACGAAATAAGGTTCAACCCTGCCTCTCAATCTGATTGATCTGCATAATGAACGGCCGTCCGCACCGACAATAGGATCTTCGCCTGCAGGATACACATCCAACAGAATCAGCTCGTCCACAAGGCCTAGAACTTCGATAAAGTCCTCAAAGCAGTCTCTTGTTCTGGTATAACGGTGCGGCTGAAAAATCATGACAAGACGACGATCAGGCCAACCGGCACGAACGGCATTAATTGTGGCTCTTACCTCACTAGGATGATGACCGTAGTCATCAACAAGCTTAACCATGCCTCTGCCTGTTTCAAATTCGCCATACTGTTCAAAACGTCTGCCAACCCCCTGGAATGATCCCAGGGCATCAATGATGGATTTGTCATCGATTTCACTTTCAGTGGCCACAGCTATGGCTGCTGCGGCATTCAGAGCCATATGGAAGCCCGGAATGGTCAATCTGATATCAAGAACTGAGCCATCCTTTCTCCTCACCTTAAAGGTAGAACTGTCAGTATGCTGCTTAAAATCATAAACTCTTACGTCACTGTCCTCTCTGGCTCCATAGGTAATTACGCTTCTGCCGATTTGAGGAAGGAGTTCCCTTATTACCGGATCGTCATTACATACAACGGCAACACCGTAAAAAGGAAGGTTATGCAGGAACTCTATGAAGGTAGCCTTAAGCTTGGCAAAATCGCCGCCGTAAGTATCCATATGATCTTCTTCAATATTGGTTACCACGGACATCATTGGCTGCAGATGAAGAAATGACGCATCGGACTCGTCAGCCTCTGCAATAAGATAACGCCCCGTACCAAGTCTGGCATTTACGCCGGCACTGTTTAACAGTCCGCCTATAACGAAGGTAGGATCCCTTCCTGCCTGGGCATATATGCTTGAAATGAGACTGGTTGTCGTGGTTTTGCCGTGAGTTCCCGCAACGGCAATGCCAAAACGGTATCTCATCAGTTCTGCAAGCATTTCAGCTCTGCGAACTACGGGAATGCGCAACTCAACGGCTCTCAGCCATTCAGGATTATTCTTCTTAATCGCACTGGAAATAACCACCACACTGGCATTTTCGACGTTTTTGCTGTCATGACCGATAAAAACCCTGATACCTTTACTTTCAAGGTGTCTGGTCGTGCTGCTGGCCATTATGTCGGAACCAGTTACTTCATAACCTTCATTGGCTAATACTTCCGCAATTCCATTCATGCCGGCGCCACCAATGCCGACAAAATGAATACGACGTACTTTATGCATCTGCGGTACTTCAAAATCTGTTTTTGACATAAATACTCCGAATTATTAAAGTTATGAAGCCTTGTCAGCCAGTTCCATACAAACTCTGGCTGCTGCTTCAGTGGCATCCAGCTTTGCCATACTGCCGGCTATTCTGCTGACTTCAGAGATTTTATCACGGTTGTCGGACCAATCCTTAAGAATGTCAGCAAGTTTTTCAGGTGTAAGTTCAGACTGAGGCATGCATATCGCACCACCTTTATCAGACAGATATCTGGCATTCTTTGTCTGATGGTCGTCAACGGCAGTAGGCAGCGGTACAAATACCGCCGGCATTCCGGCTGCGGATACCTCGGCCAGAGTCAGTGCGCCAGCACGACATATAATAACGTCGTTTGCGGTATATGCAGAAGCCATGTCAGATATAAAATCACATACCGTAAAGTTTTCAACATTAAGTTCTTTATATACGGCTTCAACAGCCTTACTGTTTCCCTTTCCCGTCTGATGTGTGATTTTAATGCCGGCTCCGTTCTTATTGGCCATCGCCACAGCCTGAGGAACCAGTTCATTCAAAGCCCTTGCACCAAGACTGCCGCCAATTACCAGCACGTTCAGATTAGGATGATTAAAATCCTTAGGCAGAGCGGCGTTTAATGCAACAACCTCCGCACGAACCGGATTACCGACATAAGATGCATTCTTTTTGTCTATGGCTCCGGGGAAACCGAGAAGCACCTTATCAGCTATTTTTGATAAAATTCTGTTGGTTATTCCCGGTGAGGCATTCTGTTCATGAAGTACAAGAGGAATACCACAGAGTTTGGCGGCTATTCCGCCGGGACCTGAAGCATACCCGCCCATGCCGAGCACAACGTCCGGCTTGAATTTTCTTATTATTCTGAGAGCTTCGAATACAGCTCTGATAATAGTGAAAGGAGCGACAAGATAACCTTTAACTCCGTTTCTTCTCAGACCACTGATTTTTATGAATTCAATTTTAAAACCATGGGCCGGAACAAGTTCGGCTTCCATTTTTTCCCTGGTGCCAAGCCACAGAACCTCATAACCGTATTTCGAAGAAAGTTCTTTGGCTACCGCAAGCCCCGGAAAAACATGACCTCCGGTACCCCCTGCCATTACTAATATCTTTTTCATTGCATAGTCCTACGAATTCAATATTTTATTATCGTTCCCGGCGACCTGCCTGCCACCTTCGTGTGAACGTTTATTTACCTGTTTATACCTCATCTGAGCCTTTCTGATTCTGTTAAAGTAGCTGCATTTGCGTTCGTAGCTTATGCGCAACAGAATACACACCGCCATCACTGAGGATATGAGACTCGTACCGCCGTAACTTATAAACGGCATGGTCAATCCCTTTGTAGGGAAGAGGGCACAGATAACCCCCATGTTTATAATACATTGGACACCAAACCAGGTTGATATGCCGATGGCACAGAACCCGTGGAAATAATTGCGATCCGTCTTTGAACTTAATGCCTCAAATCCCATCATAAAACCGCGAACAATCAGCATGAGTTCCAATATGAAAACAACCAGGACGGCAATAAAGCCACACTCCTCGCTCACTATCGACATAATAAAGTCAGTATGAGGTTCAGGAATGTAGCTCAGTTTAATTTCACTGTTGCCAAGGCCCTGTCCCCACAATCCGCCTTTGGCAATGGCAATAAGCGACATGCACAGCTGGAACCCCGTTCCGGTCCTGCTTTCAAAAGGATTGTAGAAACTGGTTATCTTCCCCATGCGATACGGGTCCTGTATCAGAAGAAGCACGCCGATAAGGGATAAAACCCCTGCAGTAAATATAACCTTCCACTGCATGCCGGCAATAAAAAGTGTCACCATTAAAATTGCACCGATGATCACCATTGTCCCCATGTCCCTCTGGAGCATGAGTATGAAAAGAAAAATCGCTATCGGTATGGCAACAAGAATGTTACACCAGATGCTGTTTATTTCATCATGATGGCGCTGAATATACCCGGAAACAAACAGAATCAGCGAAAGTTTCATGAATTCCGAGGGTTGGATATTACAAAATCCCAGTGACAGCCAGCGCTTGGCACCATTTATGTCTCTGCCGACAAAGACCACAAGCAGGCTGAGCACGGCCACAAACAGGACAATCTTCCATCTCCCCCAATCGTACCACCTTTTGGTACTTACGTTTAAAAGGACCATGAATATGAATATGGAAATCACGCAGTAGCCAAGCTGTCTCAGCATATAGTGTGTTTCAGTTCCGAACTTCTCCACACTTACGTAAATAGAGGATGAATATATGGCTATCAGCCCTATAACCGTAAGAATAGCAGGCAAAACGATATACCAGGTGTCAAACATGACCCCGTCATTCAGACTGTATTTCTTATCCCCGTTTCCCAATAATCTGGTCCAAAACGACATTACAGCTTCCTTACCAGTTCTGCAAAAACATCACCGCGTTCTTCAAAACTCTTGAACTGGTCCAAACTTGCACATGCAGGAGCCAGCAGCACGACATCTCCGGGCTGGGCAATCTCGTCATGAGCAATTCTGATTGCCTCGGCCATATCGGCGGTAAGTCTTGTCTGCTCACCGAGCGAGGCCAGCATTGCTCCGTCTTTTCCAAAACAAAGCATATAGGAAATTTCCTTACCGAGCATGTTCTTTATCGGTGTAAAATCCTGCCCTTTTCCGAGCCCGCCTGCGAGAAGAATGATACGACCGCGCACCCCGTCTTTAAGTCCGGCAACCGCGGCAAGTGTTGAACCTACGTTAGTAGCCTTGGAATCATTATAGTAACGAACCCCGTCAATTTCACGAACCAGCTGGCAGCGGTGAGGCAATCCCTTAAAGCTGCGCAGTACCTTAAGCTGCGCCTCCCTGCTCACACCCAGAGTATCAGCCAGAGCCATGGATGCAAGAGCATTAAGTTCATTGTGGAGACCGGCAATTCCAATTTCGGTATTCTTAATGAGAGGTTCTCCGTTGACGCTTAACCAAACTTCACCGTTCTTAACAATTCTGCCGTAATCTCTGTCATCACATCCGAAACTTGAATAATATTCCCCTGATGGAGGAATTGTCGCATTATCCTCTCGACTTACAATAATCTTATCGGCATTTCTGAAAATTCTCTGCTTTGCTTCAAGATAAAGCTGCATACTGCCATCATATCTGTCGAGGTGATCCTCACTTAAATTTAAAATTACGGCACCTGCCAGTTTAAGACTGGAAGTGGTCTCCAGTTCAAAGCTTGACAGCTCAAGCACGTATGCATCGACATCATCAGCAATGACATCGAGTGCGGGAATGCCGATATTGCCTCCCATACCGCACTTCTTACCGTCCGCCTCAACCATAAGTGCAGTCAGCGTAGTCACGGTACTTTTCCCGTTAGAACCGGTTATACCGACTGTCGGAGCCTTGGCATAACGTGCAAATAATTCTATGTCACCGATGATCTCAGTGCCACATTCTCTTGCCTTTACAAGTGCCGGTAACTTTAATGACAATCCCGGACCGACAACAAGACAGTCGAATTGTCCCAGCTTCTCACCGTCAAGCTCCCCTTTACACAGAGTTACTCTTTTATCAAGTTCCGTCTCGCCGGCCGGCTTTTCCCTGGTATCAAAAACAACAGGAACCACACCATGAGCCAACAGAAAATTCACCGTGGAAAGACCGCTCTTTCCCAAACCAACGACAGCAACAGATTCAGACATCATATAATCCTTAACGCAGCTTTAAAGTCACCAAACCAATCAGCACAAGAACAAAAGTAATAATCCAGAAACGGACAATCACGCGGGGCTCAGGCCAACCGCTCTTCTCAAAATGGTGATGAATCGGAGCCATCTTAAAAATACGCTTACCGTTTCTCAACTTATAGGAACCGACCTGAAGAATAACGCTGATTGTTTCAATAACGAAAATACCGCCCATAATGAACAACAGAATCTCTTCCCTGATCACTACTGAAATAACACCGAGCACTGCGCCCAGAGACAGGGAACCGACATCCCCCATGAATACCTGAGCAGGATAGGTATTGAACCACAGGAAACCTAATCCGGCACCAATGATTGACGTACATACCAGACTGCATTCTGCGGCATGAGGAAGATAAGGAATAAAGAGATAATTTGCATACTCGGCATTACTTGTAAGATAGGCAACGATACCCAGACCGGCCGCTACCAATACCGTACAGGTAATAGCCAGACCGTCAAGTCCGTCGGTAAGATTCACGGCATTGGAAGAACCGACTATTACAAAATACACAAAAGGAATAAACAGGAACCCGAGATTTGGCATACAGTCCTTCATAAAAGGAAGAACCAGTTGGGTTTCCGCAGGACTCTTGCTTACCGAATACAGAGTCACACCGATAATAATTGCCACGACTGACTGCCAGAAATACTTATACTTGGCAATAAGTCCCTTTGGATTCTTTCTGACGATTTTTAAAAAATCATCGGCAAAACCAATCAATGCATGACTGATGAGTGCAAACAGAATAATCCATACATGTACATTGTCAAGCTTACACCACAGCAGCATCGTAAGTGCTATAACACCGGTAATCATTATACCGCCCATGGTAGGAGTACCGCGCTTACTGAAATGACTCTCAGGTCCGTCATTACGAACAACCTGACCGAAATGCAGCAGCTGCAGTTTTCTAATCATGTAAGGACCTACCAGCAGAGAAAGTCCAAGTGCGGTAATCAGTGAACAGATCGCTCTGACACTGATATAATTTACAACTCTGAGAAATCCACAGCTCTGAAAGTTATTGGCCAGATAATCAGCCAGCATTACTAACATTTATTACCTCCGCAGCATGATCTGACAAAATCAACAATCTTTTCCATATGCATGAAGTGAGCACCTTTAACCGCTATGGTACAGGTTTCACCATCATCAAGAAATTCCTTTATTTTACATTTAAGCTGTTCTTTGTCTGAAAAGTGAATACCATATTCACCAAAAGCAGCGGATGATTCTGAAGCCAAATCGCCAACACTAAGCAGGAAATCAATCTTACCTGAGGCATAATTCCCTATTGACGCATGAAGGTCACGGGCGCCGGAACCGAGTTCCCCCATATCACCAAAGACAAATACCTTCCTGCCGGGGAACAGTGCAAGGGTATCCACAGACGCTTTAACAGCATTAACAGACGCGTTATAAGCATCATCTATTAAAGTTACCCTGCCAAGTTTTTCCACAAAAAGACGTCCTCTGGAAGGAACGACTGACGAAAGCCCCTTTACCATATTTTCAAGCTTTGCTCCGATAAGAGATGTCAGAGCGGCAGCACACAATGCATTTGCCACATTATGCTTTCCAGGGACACCAAGTTCAATGTCCGCAGATCCAAAAGGAGTCACCATTACAAAAGAGAAACAGCCGTTATCCTGAAGTCTGATGTTCTCAGCCTTAAATGACGCATCCTCTCTTCCATCGGCAGAAAATCCGGTAAGCTTAAGTTTTTCACCGTACTCGCTTTTCCAGTTTGCGTAATAATCATTATCTGCATTGACAACGCCTACTCCGCCGTGAGTAACGGCAAAATCAAGTATTTCACTTTTCGCCCTGTAAACGCCGTCAAGACTGCCAAAACCTTCCAGATGAGCGCTTCCGACATTATTGATTGCCACAGCATCAGGTTCCGCAAGATTTACTATGTAGTTAATTTCCCCCGGATGATTGGCTCCGAGTTCAATCACTGCAAAATCAGTATCTTCATCAATCTGAAGTAATGACAGCGGCACACCCACTGCGTTATTGAAATTTCCCTGAGTTGCAATGGTTTTCCCCATTGTCTTCAATATTGCTGCAGTCATCTCCTTCACGGAAGTCTTACCGCAGGTACCTGTCATGCTTACAACCTTCGCATGCCCCTGACGGCGGTTGAGATTTCCAATAAGCCCCAATGCCCTGCCGGTATCTGATACTACTATCTGAGGAATATCGACATCGCATCTATGATCAACAACAACGGCGGCAGCTCCTGCAGCAGCTATATCCTTAATAAAATCGTGGGCATCAAAGCGTTCACCTTTAAGAGCCACAAACAACGCATCCTTTACGTTCTTGCGCGAATCGGTTTCAATTTTGTCAATAACCAGTTCAGGAGAACCTGTCAGTTCTCCACCCAGGTGATCAGCTATCATTTTAAGCTTTAAAGGAATCATCTTATCTGTCAACTCCGACTAATTTCATTGCAACCTCGCGGTCACTGTAATGGTATTTTGTTTTACCTATAATCTGGTAATCCTCATGCCCCTTTCCTGCAACGAGCAGCACGTCTTTGTCCCCGGAACCAAGGAATGCTTCAGTTATGGCGGACTCACGCTCTTTGATCACCCTATAGTTATCGTATCTGTCCTTCACTCCGGCGACCATCATATCAATTATTCTGTCAGGGTCCTCTGTACGCGGATTATCATTGGTAAATATAACGTGGTCAGAATTTTTACATGCTATTTCAGCCATTTCCGGTCTTTTGCCGGTATCCCGATCACCGCCACATCCGCAAATACAGGTTATCTTACCGAATTTATGTTCCCTTATGGCACCGAGCGCCTTCTCAAGTCCGTCAGGTGTATGTGCGTAATCCACTATAATCATTGGTGATCCGACTTTCTTAAAACATTCCATTCGTCCGTTCACAGCCTTAAGTGCGTGGGCCGATGCCGCAAGTTCAGGGAGTGAGTATCCCTTAACCAGAAGAATACCCAAAGCACAGAGAATGTTTTCGGCATTAAATGATCCGATAAGTGGGGCTTGAAGCTCGGCGCTGCCGAATGATCCGCCAACGGAAATGTGTATACCGTGCGGCAGATACTCTATACTGTCAGCATAGAGAACTCTTTCACCTGCTATTGGTTTGATGCTGTACGCCAAAGCACCAGGCAGTCTGGTCAAAAATTCCGAACCTACTGAGTCATGTGCGTTGATTACGCACTTTTCTGAAGGAACCGACTTAAATAATTCAAATTTTGTTGCAGCGTAGTTTTCCATAGTCTTATGGAAATCCAGATGATCACGACTTAAATTCGTAAATGCGCAAATGTCAAATCTCAGCTCACTGGTGCGACCAAGGGCTATGCCGTGAGATGAAACCTCCATTACTGCAGCCGAAGCTCCGGAATTCTTCATCCCGTACAGTGTTTTTTCAAGCTCCATTGCAGCCAGAGTAGTATTGGCACAAGGTTGCAGAGTAGGATATATTCCTGTACCCAAAGTTCCAAGAAGTCCGGTTCTGCAACCCATCTCCGTCAGCCATGCGGCAACAAGATGAGTTGTGGTACTTTTACCGTTGGTACCGGTAACACCTATAAGTTCCAAATCAGCGGAAGGACATCCGTAGAAAACAGAGGCTATTTTTGCCTGTCTGCGGGAAAGATCCTTAACACCTATGCACGGAACATTCACCGGCTGAGGCACAAAGCCATCCTCCGCATCCTCGTATATAACGGCCGCAGCACCTTTTTCAACAGCCTGGGCAATGGCTGTTCTGGCATCAAAATTAAGTCCCTTAAGGGCAATAAACAGCGATCCCTCACTTACCTGACGGTTATCGCTGCACAGGGCTGATAATTTAACATCCGGGGCCTGAATGTCCAGGGCCTTTGCAATTTCTTTTAAACTTATCATCTAAATCCCTTTAGTTCTTTGCCTGCTTATTCTTCAAATATCTTTCTCTATCTTTGTCTTTAATTGTCTTCATGCTTCCGTCAGGGTTCAGGTCATCCGGAGGAATGTTATACAGTTCCAGGGTTTTCTGCATTACTTCGGAGAAGACCGGACCAGCAACAACGCCGCCGTAGAATTTACCCGCATGAGGTTCGTTAATGATAACAGCCATTGCAAACCTAGGATTACTCATTGGAGCAATACCGACAAAAGAACCCATATAGTATTTCCCGTAGCCGCCACTCTCAGCTACCTTGGCAGTACCTGTTTTCCCGCCGACTCTGTATCCGGGAATACGTGCAAGAGATCCGGTACCGCCGCCTTCAACAACAGATTCCAAAGCCTTAAGCATCCTGTCAGTCTCTTTTTCATTCAAAACTCTGGTTCCTGCAGGAGGTGTGTCAACTTTGGTAATGGACAGAGGCTTTCTGATACCTCTGTTTGCAAAAATACTGTACGCCTGAGCTATCTGCAAAGGTGTCGCTCTTATTCTGTAGCCGTACCCCATTGTTGCTCTTTCCAGATCGCTTATTCTGCTTCTGCTGGTTATCTTAGGCAGAGAACCTGATGATTCACCGACAAGATCGAGATTTGTCTTACTGCCGTAACCGAATATGCGCAAAGTATTAATTATTTCGGATGCTTTCATATCCAGAGCCACATGAGCCATGGCAGTATTTGATGAAAACTTGATAACCTCACTGAGATTGCCGCTGTTCATGGCATGGCTGTCCGTTATCCGTTTACCGTTCACCATAAAAGGTCTGCAGTCAATAATGCGTGTCCAGTTGATTCTGTTATGGGCCAGCGCTCCCATTGCTATCAGAGGCTTTGTTGTGGATCCCGGTTCATATGAATCAGTTACGGATCTGTTTCTTGCACGACGTGATTCGTAATCATCCCTGTTGTTTGGATTGTATGAAGGAGAATTTACCATGGCCAGGATTTCCCCAGTCCAGGCATCAATGAGCACAAGACTGCCTGATGTAGCCTGGTTTATCTCAACGGCGTATTTTAAGGCGGTATAGGCTTTGAACTGAATACGTTCATCTATGCTGAGATACAAATCCTCTGCCTTCTTGCCTTCCTGATACGTCCCCATAAACTCAATAATATTATTCTTATTGTCTTTCTTGATTCTTCGTTTTCCGGGAATTGACAGCAGATAATCATTGAACTGTTTTTCAATGCCTTCCGTACCTATACCGTCAATATTTGTAATTCCCACCAGCTGTGCATTAACTTCTGCGGTAGGGTAATATCTGTGCAGAATCTTTGACTGACTCACACCGGGGATATTCATTTCCTTAATTTGGGCAGCGGCAAAGGCTTCAACCTCTTTGGCCAGCAGAATTTCACCCCTCTGACTTGCATATACCCTGTCTCGAAGAGTCTGATACGGCATACCCACCAGAGTTGCAAGCACTTTAAGCTGCTCATCAAGCTCTTTCCTGCTCTTCTTGGATTCATGAAAGCTCTTTCGATACAGGGATACGGAATGCTTAGGCACGCTGCTTGCCAGCTCTACTCCGTTTCTGTCAAGAATACGCCCTCTGTGAATGTCATCCTCCTGAGTACGGACAATCATGTCGTCACCGCGGGATATGAGCCATTCCGGATTATAAATCATCAGGTAATATATGCGCAGACAGATGCAGACAATCAGAAAAACAAAAAATGCCCACAGAAAATACACACGGCCGGGTGATATTCTGATGGACATATCACCTTCACCGCAGAAAAATTTTTTAATCTTCTGTTTCAGTGCAAATTTCATTTGGAGTTACCGCCGGAACTTCTTACGTCGATAACCTTTTTGTTCTCCACACCGGGATCTGACATTTTCAGATTGTCTTTTGCCAGAGTCCTTACATGTGAATATTCGGTAAGCGTCTGTCTTTCAAGACGCAGGTGCTGGTATTCCTGAACAATCTTATCCTGATGCTTCAGTTCCTGATTCATTCTGATATTGTTTTTTCTGCTGTCCTGAACCTTCGAAATAAGCATACAGCTGACGACAAGAATAACGATAAGACATGTAAAAAAATAAAAGTTATTTTTTACAAAATTTATGACATACCAGCTTAATCCATCCTCCTCGTTAGAAAGAGGATTATTAAAGTTAAAGGCCATTTCCCCACCTCCGGGCCACTCTCAGTACGGCACTGCGTGAGCGCGGATTACTACTGATTTCCTCATCAGAAGGATAAATGGCTTTTCCAACAGTTCTGAACGTACGTGTTTTGAGGATCTCCTCCTCAGAAACCGGAAGACCTCTTGGCGGCTGAATCCCCTTTTCGGATCTGCGCATGAAATTCTTAACAAGACGATCTTCAAGAGAATGGAAGCTTATGACCGAAAGAAGACCTCCGTCAGCCAAAAGCTTTTTGGAATTTTCCAGGGCATTTTCCACCTGATCAAGCTCACTGTTCACCAGGATTCTGATAGCCTGAAAACTTCTTGTTGCAGGATGCTTCCCTTTTTCCTTCACAGGAATAACCCTGGCAATCATACTGCTTAACTGGTGAGTTGACGTAAAAGGAGCTTCCACCCTGTCATGAACTATGGCCGCGGCTATCTTTCTGGCGAAACGTTCCTCACCAAAATCATGAAGCACTCTGGAAATTTCATCGGCCTGCGCTGAATTAATCCAATCCGCAGCACTGAAACCGACGGTTGGATCCATTCTCATATCCAAAGGGCCGTCATTCATAAAGCTAAAGCCTCTTTCAGGATCATCAAGCTGAGGAGATGATACTCCAAGATCCAGCAGCATACCGTCTAAACGGCCAATCACACCGTAGGGTTCAAGAAGAGAGAGTGCATCGGCAAAACAGCCGTGAATTATCGTAAAACGGTTATCGGCGATCTCTCCCGCTGCCTTTATGGCTTCGGGATCTCTGTCTATTGCATACAGATGTCCGTCCGGTCCTAGTCTGGACAGAATTTCACGAGAATGTCCGCCCCTGCCGAAAGTACAATCAAGATATGTACCGTTTGGTTTGATTTCCAGGGCATCAACTGCTTCTTTCAGCAGTACCGTAACATGCTTATAGCCGTTCATTTTTCGACAGTCTGTATAATAGTCAGATATTAAACAATTAATTTGAAAGAAACAGAGATCTTTGAATTATCCAGTGAGTTGGTCTGTAAGCCGGGTTCTGTTCTGATTTCTCAGTGGTGATCATTCCTCTAGACCGGCAATTGCTTACCGGCTCAAGCGACCAACCCGCCCCTTACGCGGGCAGCGTCAATGAGGCCTATTTGGTCTTGCTCCGGGTGGAGTTTACCATGCCATGAACTGTCACCAGTCATGCGGTGCGCTCTTACCGCACCATTTCACCCTTACCGTTAGACGGCGGTTTACTTTCTGTTGCACTGGTCGTGGACTTTCATCCCCTAGACGTTATCTAGCACCCTGCCCTGTGGAGCCCGGACTTTCCTCCCCTCCATGCGTCTGCCTTACGGCACAACCATGGAGCAGCGATCACCCGACCAACTCGCGGTGATTATATCATATATATCACTAACTTTATACTTTACTGATAAAAGAATATTACACATTAAATCAATGTGTAATATTAAACTCCGTCACTGGCAGTCAGTGTGATTCAGCAGGTAATCATAGAGCTCGTTTTTGCGCAGATCATACATTTTGGCAACCAGTGAACAGACTTTTTTCGGAGGCAGTTCACCGGAAAGAAGTTCCATCATTTTCTTTGCTTCGGCAGTAATGGTCTCGTCCTCATCCTTCTTTCTGTAAGGAGCGAGAACAATTACCATCTCTCCCTTAAGGACATTCGGATCTTCATTCAGAACCTCACCGAGTCTGTCGCATGTCGTGTAGTACTTTGTCTCAAAAGTTTTGGTAAGTTCCCTTGCCACCATGACTCTGCGATCACCAAAAACCTCTGCCAGAATTTTTGCCGTATCAAAAATACGGCGCGGAGCCTCGTAGAAAATCATTGTTCGCTCTTCAGTAACCAGTGAAGCAAGCTTGTCGCGAAGGGCTTTTTCCTTTACCGGCAGAAATCCCTCAAAGCTAAATCTGTCACTTGGCATGCCGGAAGCACACAGAGCCGTAATTGCCGCACACGGTCCGGGAAGCGGATAAACCTTTATGCCCTTTTGTACGCATGCCGCCACAAGATGATATCCGGGATCCGATACCATCGGAGTTCCGGCGTCCGAAATAAGTGCCACGGAATTCCCTTCTTCGATGATGGCAGTTATCCTGTCAGCTTTTTCCGCTTCATTATGGTCATGAAAACTTATCAGCTTCGGAGATTTAACGCCTATGCTTTCCAAAAGCGGCAGGGAATGTCTGGTGTCTTCGGCACATATGACATCAGCCATCTTCAGAACTTCACAGGCTCTGGCTGTAATGTCTTCCCTGTTTCCGATAGGTGTCGGAACGATATAAAGCGCATTCTGCATTTCGAGCATTTTTAATAACCTTATACTACTTATCCACAAGCAAAACGTGTATAATAACCAACAGCAATAGTTGTCACTTTTGAGAATTCACAAATGTTCACAAAACATAAGCATTTTAAATTATCTTCAGTTATTTATACACTGTTATTTTTAACTTCACTGAACGCCTGTAGCGTCCTTTCAGGACACGACTCAACCCTCAGACCACAGCCTTTTGGAACAATGGATCATGATTCATCATGGTATTCATCTCAGCTGAGTGCTTCAGTTCCGGAATACAATTACGACTGGCAGATTCTGCTTGCCAGAGCATATTCAAACGAAGGCAACACCGGTGCTGCTTCAGAGGTAGTCAGACAGATGAGGGAAACCGCTGTTACCCCTCTGCAGGGTAATATTGCGGACATTATTGATGCCCAGGTCCAATCAAGAGCAGGCAACTATAAGGCCGCATCCAACATACTGAGCTCAATCAACGTAATGACACTTCCTGCCGATGTGGCAAACTATTACTACTCACTTTCAGCCAGAGTTGACGAAGCTACAGGCAAATATCTCGATGCCGGACTCAACTATCTGAATCTGGCTGATTCGGTTAATGCCGACAAAAAGGCTGCAATATATGAAAGAGCGTCTGTGGCTCTCTCAAAAGCATCACCTAAGGAACTTATGAACGCCTACAGACAGGCAAGAAAGAATGGTGATGAAACAACCTGCGGATTCATTGAATTTGCTCTTATCAACAAGAATCAGAGTGCAAAATCCAAAGAACGTCTGATGAAATCCTTCATGGAAAAGTATCCTGATCACCCGGTACTTGCCAAGAAGACGGTATCCGCAAACGAATTAAAAGACACATCAACAGCCAGCGGCAACCTCGGCAATGGTGACACAATAGCCGTATTCCTCCCTCTTTCAGGACCATATGCAAAAATTATAGGCAACCCTGTTAAGGTTGGTATTTTAAGTTCATACAGAGACAGAGGCATCAGCTTAAATCTCAAATTCTACGACACCGCCGCCTCATCAATTCCTGTTCTCTACAGTCAGGCTAAGGCTGACAAGGCAAAGATTATTATCGGACCAATCATTAAAGAACAGGTTAACGATTTGATGGCTCAAAAGCCTACCATTCCTGTAATAGCTCTCAATCAGGGAAGTGCTCAGCCTAACTCATCCAATATATACTATCTTACCCTCGCTCCTGAAAACGATATGTACAATGCGTCACTGGAGATGCAGAAGGATCACATCAACTCACCTGTCATCATAGCTCCAAGAAATGAAAGAGGTGACAGAATGGCAAACGCCCTTAACAGCTATTGGACAGCTGATAACAGAAAGGGTATCAGTTTATGTTATTACGAAGACATGAACACAATCGAAAGCACGGTAAAGAGCTGCCTGAACAGCTATAAGACCTATGACGGCGTCTACATCTACGGCACCCCGCTGGAAACCTCAAAAATTAAGGACAGTGCCCGCGCATACATCGGTGACAGTGCCATTTATTATGCCGGCTCAAAGAGCAACGATGGTTTAACACAGTCTGCCATAGCAGCAAGCCTTAATGGTATTAAACTCGGCGATCAGCCTTGGATGCTCAAGGACAGCAGTGCCAAGAGAAGAATCCAGGAAGTTCTGCCAAAGGCTAACGGCGATACCCTCAGAAGTTTTGCCATCGGTTATGACTCTCTGAATCTTGCTCTCCATCTGAAGGATCTTACTGAAAACAAAGGACAGTCAATAAGAGGCCTCAGCGGTGACATCAGCATTACCGAGAACGGTAAGTTAAAACGTATTATCACCTGGATAAGAGTAGGAAATTAATAAGTGACTGACAATATTCAGCAATACCTTGAAAGTACAATCAGCAGGTGTCTTGAAGACACCATGACGGCTGTAACCAGCGTTCCGCAGGAAGCTCTGGAGAACATGGAAACGGCGGCAGCCGTGATGAGTCTCAGCCTTCCTGACAACAAAATAATTTGCCTCGGAAGCTCACTGTGCCAGCCGTTGTGCTCCATCTTCACGCAGGTGCTTAATAGCAACCACATGTACACAACCCAGAAAATAAACGCCGTCACTCTTAACAATGACGCCGTACAGATGAACCATCTGTATCCTAATCTGGGCATAGAAGAATCATTAAAGGTTCAATTTGACAGTGTGGTGAAGATGAATGACTGTCTGATGATAATTTCAGATAATGCAAACGAAAGTCAGAACTTCCTCAGCGTCATACAGTATGCACACGAATGCCAAATTCCGATTATTGCAATAAATCATCTTCATGATAACGTTATGAAGGATCTGCTTAATGAAGATGACATTCAGATAGTGCTTCACACTCAGAATACAGCCAATTTCACGGAAGTAGTTCTGGTAATCCTGAACGTATTTAACGTATTCCTCCGCGATATCGGAAATCAGGATAACAGCGTTGCCGAAACTTTGTTGTTTTAAACATATACGAAAAATAATTTAATGGAAGTTGCAGAAAATACAAGACTTCCATAATTTTTTGCGGTATAATATAAACATA
>CACWVT010000040.1 GCA_902764345.1 uncultured Ruminobacter sp. | reverse complement strand
AGTCCACCGCGTGGTGCTCAGACCGCTGCTCTGCTGTTCATAATACTGATTCAGCCACTGCTGATGCCTTGGATGTGTTTTAGTCATAAGATTATCTCCGTAAAATACGGTGACATCTTAAAGCGCTGTTTTTGGAAAATGAATAACCCTAGTTGCTTACACGCTTACAATTGAAGTATAAAAATGGAAAGTATAAAAAAGGAAGGTGGAGAAAATTTCTCCACCTTCCCGTTTTGAAATCCGTTAAAACGGATCCGTTAAACTCTGTTAGGCTTCAAACATTGCAGAGATGGATTCTTCGTTTGAAATACGGCGAATCGCTTCAGCAAGCATTGGAGACAGGGTGAGAACACGAACCTTGCCTGTTGCCTTCATTTCTTCAGTCAGAGGAATTGAGTCGGTAACAACTACTTCATCAAGAGTTGATTCGGCGATATTCTTTAATGCAGGACCTGACAGTACAGGGTGGGTTGCATAAGCGAATACGCGCTTTGCACCGCGCTTCTTGAGAGCTTCTGAAGCCTTGCAGAGGGTGCCACCGGTATCGATCATGTCGTCAACGATAATGCAGTCACGGCCTTCAACGTCACCGATAAGGTGCATAACTTCAGATACGTTCGGACGTGGACGACGCTTGTCAATAATTGCAATGTCAGTATCATCGAGGAGCTTTGCAATGGCACGTGCACGAACTACGCCACCGATATCCGGAGATACAACTACAGGATTTTCGAAGTTGTGGTTCTTCATGTCTTCGATAAGAATAGGGCTGCCGAAACAGTTATCAACAGGAACGTCAAAGAAGCCCTGAATCTGTTCAGCATGAAGATCAACGGTAAGCACGCGGTCAACACCAACACTTGATAACAGGTCGGCAACAACCTTTGCGGTGATAGGTACACGTGCAGAACGTAAACGACGATCCTGTCTTGCATAACCGAAGTATGGAACTACTGCGGTAATACGACCGGCAGAAGCACGACGCATTGCATCAATCATTACGATAAGTTCCATCAGGTTATCGTTGGTTGGAGCACAGGTGGACTGGATAATGAAAATATCACCGCCACGTACGTTTTCGTTAATCTGAACACAAATTTCACCGTCGCTGAAACGACCTACTTTAGCGTCGCCGAGTTTGGTGAATAATTTTTCTGCTATCTTTTGAGCAAGATCCGGGGTACCGTTTCCTGCAAATATCTTCATATCTGGCACGATATCAACCTCTGTGGTTTAAATTTTCTGATTTGAACGACTGTATTTGTCAGCAGCGACTTTTAATGGAGAAACATTAACAGCCTTTGCCACAAAGCCTCTCATATCATTTGGTATGTTTTCGAAAGCCGCCAAAGCTGCTTTCTCATCTGCAAAACAGGCAAAACAGGAGGCTCCTGTTCCTGTCATCCTCGATGGGGCGTATTGTAACAGCCATGAGAGCGTTTTGGCAACCTTTGGATAATATTTTTTAACCAGTTTTTCGCAGTCATTGCGTGTGTTACTGAAGCAAACTTCGGCGGGACTGAGCTTTGGAGTGTTTCGCGGCAGTTCCGGATGATTGAATATTTCCGCAGTGGATACGGCAGTATCAGTCGGGGTGGCTATAAGGTAGTATTTTTCTTCAACGGAAACCGGAGTCAGAATTTCTCCGACCCCCTCGGCAAATGCCGAGCGGCCTCTGACAAAAACAGGAACGTCTGCTCCGAGCCTGCGTCCTAATTCTGCCAGTTCGTCTTCAACGAGTCCGAGGCTGAAAATAAGATTGAGAGCCACCAGGGCAGTTGCGGCATTGCTGGAGCCTCCGCCAAGACCTCCACCCATCGGAATGTTCTTATTAATGTGTATGTCGGCACCGAATTGCTTTCCCGTGTGTTCCATCAGCAGTTTGGCTGCCTTGTAGACAATGTTTTTTTCAACAGGAAATCCCAGATCCGGAGTGATATTAATGACGTTATCGGTTCGCGGAGAAATGTCAATGGTGTCCCCCTTGTCAAAGAGAACAAAAATCGACTGCAGTTCATGGTAGCCGTCGGGACGACGTCCATTGATGTGGAGAAATAGATTGATTTTTGCCGGAGACGGCCAAGAAGTTAAATATTCCATTTGTTAACTGAGATCCTTAAAAGAAAATTCTCACCCTGTATATCTATTTTTTTAGGCAGCAGAATGCCTTTGACTTCCGTAAAGCTTCTGTAGACGACTTTGAAACCGCTGAAGCTGATGCTTTCAATTGTCCCTTTTTCGCTGTAGACGGCCGGGTTGTTTCCTGGAACTGCCGTTATTATGTCAGGAAGGCTGTCGCACGGAATGTGCAAACCCGTGAGGCTGTACACCAGTTCATCGGCATTGTTCCCTGATCTTATGTTTCCCTTATCGTCGGTAATTTCGGTTATTGCTGACGTTTTGCGGATTTTCAGCAGGGTTGTTCCGGTGGTCCCGGATATATAAATGGTGTAATCAGGTTTGCTGACGTCGATGTTTAAAAGAGTAGTGGTTTTGATTTTTTCATCAAAAATTCCCAGCTTGCCACTTACGGAGTATTCCTTTTTTTCTGATATATAGCGCTCGCGCTGCTGCTGTTCAAGAGGCGTCAGTGTTGAGGTACATGCTGAAGCGGTCAGTGCGCAGACTGTAATAAAGGTCAGAATAAGAGCCGATTTTATGTTCAAAGTTTTCTTCATGGAGTTATGTCCGTATCTCCGGTGATTACATGTCGGTAACGTAAGCTAATTATAAAGCAGTTGCCGTAGGCTTTTGATAAATTTTAGTAATAATTGTGGAGAGTGTGAGTGCAGGGCTGCCCGTATGACACGGATAAATGAGAGATTGCGTGGTTGGGAATGAAAAATTCAGCTTAAAATGTGAACGGCTGTCATTATTTTATGGAAACAATCTTTTAATACACGACAAAAGCAATATAAATGTTCTCTTTTGTTGGGTGTTTTTTATTTTTAAGCTTTATTTTAAGAATTTATTTAATTGAATGTTGACAATCCCTAGTGGAATACTTAGAATTGTTTTTGTGAATAAAACATATAAAACCGATAGGAAATAATAGGTACAACGGAAATGAAAGAGATTTTGTGGCATGGACGGGGAGGTCAGGGAGCATTTACCGCTTCAATACTGTTAGGTACCGCCTATATAAATGAAAGTCCCGAGTACCATGCCCTGGCATTTCCTTCATTCGGCCCTGAAAGAAGAGGGGCTCCGGTGAGAGCCTTTAACAGAATAGATTCGGAACGTGTGGGTGATCGCAGCGAAATTAAAAAGGCTGATTATCTTCTGTATCTGGATGACTCCCTGCTTGGGGAGAATCCCCTGAGTGAGTTGAGGGAGCACGGCGTGGCGATAATCAATACCGACGGCCCCGTAGAAATCAGGGATGAAAGAGTCGTCACCTTTGATGCTTCCGGACTTGCCGCTGAAATTCTCGGCCGGCCTATTGCGAATACCGGCATTCTTGGATTTTGGGCCGGTTTTAGCGGAGAAATATCACTGGATTCACTGGTTACTGCCGTCAGAACGGGATTAAACCCAAAACTTCAGGAGGGGAATATCAGGGTAATTCAGGAAGCTTTTGTCAGGGGGAAGTCTTATGTCAGGGAAAAATGATGAAAAAGTCAGGACCATTCCCTTCGTAAGGCAGGGAAAAAAACTGACTGTCGGTGAAATTCCAGAAATTACGGCTTATGAGGCCGGTTTTCTGACGGTCACTAATGCTTCGTGGAGAACTGAAACTCCGGTATGTGATCGAAACAGATGCAACGGATGTCTGAACTGTTACCTGTACTGTCCTGAAGGTTGTGTGTACCGGGATGGGAATACAGGGAAGATTGATATTGATTATGATTTCTGTAAGGGGTGCGGCATATGTGCAAAGCTCTGTCGCAAAGGCGCCATAACAATGGAGAAACATGGTAAATGAGAACCTTTATATCGGGGAATGAGGCGCTAGCACACGGTATCAGACTGGCACGGCCGCATGTAATAAGTGCTTATCCGATAACTCCTCAGACCACTGTTGTGGAACATTTGTCCTCCATGTGTTCGGCAGGAAAGCTTACGGCAGAATTTGTACATGTGGAATCAGAGCATTCTGCACTTTCATGTGCAATAGGAGCTTCTGCCACAGGGGCAAGAACATTTACAGCCACTTCGTCACAGGGACTGCTCTACATGGCTGAATGTCTCCACTATGCAGCCGGTGGAAGGTTTCCCGTAGTGATGATGAATGCCAATCGTTCCACTGCGCTTCCGTGGAACATTTATGGTGATCAGCGTGATTCAATGGGACTTCTGGATCAGGGGTGGATTCAGCTGTATGTTGAGAATGCACAGGAGGCTCTGGACATGTCTCTTGTTGCTTACCGCGTGGCGGAAGATTCCCGTGTCCTGACACCTTTTATGATAAACATGGACGGATTTGTTCTGACTCATACGTATGAGGTTGTGGACATTCCGGATCAGGAGCTTGCTGACAGATTTTTGCCATCGTACGTTACAGATAACAGATTTGATTTTGACAGTCCGAAGAGCATGGCATTTTCGGTAGGTCCGGAACAGAACTTCAGATTTAAGTTCAGAGAGCACCAGGCCATGAACAGGGCCAAAAAAGTGATTGCCGAGGCCGAAAAGAGTTTTGCGGAAGTTTTTGGCAGACAGTATACCGGTCTTGTGGAGAATTACAGATGTGATGATGCCGAATACGTAATCGTTACCATCGGTTCCGTGTCAGGTCTGGTTCGCAGTGTGGTTGATGAACTTCGCCGGGATGGCGTTGCGGCCGGTCTCCTGAAAATAAGGTACATGAGACCATTTCCAGATGCGGAAATAGCTGAAATCCTTCGGGGAGTTAAAGCTGTCGGTGTTCTCGAAAAGGATATTTCTTTCGGATATGAGGGAACGGTGTTTACCAACGTAAATTCCGCACTGCAGGTCGCAGGCCTGTCAGTAAGAACTTCTAATTTCATCGGCGGACTTGGTGGAGCCGACATATCCAGAGAACAGATCAGGGATATATTTCAGTCTCTGGAAAGTGACGGGCGCAGGCTTAATTTTTTGGGAATAAACAGGGAGGAATACGATGACTGAGAGATCAAAAACGATTAATGTCAGAACCCTGTCCGATGATGAGCTTTTTTATGGTCATAAGGCTTGTCCGGGTTGCGGCGGAAGTCTTGCCGTAAGAATAGCCCTTAAGGTTCTCGGTAAAAAGAGCGTGGCGGTAATTCCTGCAGGATGTATGTCTGCGGTGGGCTTTAATTTTCCTCAGCTGTCATTTGGCTGCAATTCCATTATTTCAACCTTTGCCGGTACTGCGTCAATGATGACTGGAATTGTGGCCGGATATAAGGCTCAGGGAATTGATGATGTTACGGTGGTAGGGTTCGCCGGTGACGGTGGAACTGCCGATATCGGTATACAGGCTCTTTCAGGAGCGATTCATCGTAACGATAACATGCTTTACATATGTTATGACAATGAAGCCTACATGAATACGGGAATTCAGAAAAGTTCACTGACGCCTTTCGGTGCCGCAACCACAACATCTCCTGCTGTGGACGGTGCGATAGGAAGCCTAAGTGACAAGAAGAACCTTTTTGAGATTGTGGCGGCACATGGTATTTCGTATGCCGCAACCGCAACGGTCGGTGATTTGCCGGACTTTATGAGAAAGTTACAGAAAGCCTCATCATACCGTGGAACCAGATTTATTCACATTCTTTCTCCTTGTCCTCTGGGATGGGGACTGAAGACTGAAGATATGGTGGAAGTGGCCAGGGAAGCAGTCAGCACAGGACTGTGGATACAGGCTGAATTTTATGACGGGGAGTTCCATTACGGGAAACACCCCGGGACGTTTACTGATGTGAATCATTACGTCAGAAGACAGAAAAGATTTGTTCATCTTAGTGATGAAGTTATTAAGAAGATTGAGAAAGCCAGAGATGAAAAATGGCTGCATATAAACAGATATACTAAACAGTTAGAGAGGAGTTGATTTATGGCAAAAGTACAGGAAGAAAGAAAGTACTGGAACGAGAAGATTGAAACCATGCCTCGTCCTGAACTTGAAAAGCTTCAGTTGGAACGTTTAAAGGAAATAGTTAAGTTTTCCTATGAAAATTCTCCGTATTATAAACGTTCTTTTGATGCGGCAGGCGTAAGTCCAGATGATATTCATGAGCTTTCTGATTTGGCAAAGTTTCCGTTCATTAATAAGCAGACCGAACGTGAAACTCAGGGTGTAGGCTCATTTCTTGGTGAACTCTGCTGCGTACCTGAGGAAGAAGTGGTCTTTATTTCATCTTCATCAGGTTCTACAGGTGTTCCGACCATAAGTCCTTTTACTCAGGAGGATTTTGATGAATTTCAGGATACTGAAAGCCGCTGGTTCTGGCAGGTGGGAATGAGACCAAAGGATCGTTACATTCATGCACTTAACTTCTCCCTCTACGTTGGCGGTCCTGACGTAATCGGAGCCCAGAATCTCGGAGCGTTATGTATCTGGGGCGGTACCCTTCCGAGCGAAAGACTTCTCTTTGTACTTAAGACTTATCAGCCGACCATTATATGGACCAGCCCTTCATATGCCTGGTACCTTGGCGAAACCGCCAAAAAGAACGGCATAGATCCGAAGAAGGATCTTTCAATCAGAACCATTATCGTTGCCGGTGAAATGGGCGGTTCAATTGATACTACCAGAAAGGCAATTGAAGATTTGTGGGGCGCTAAAGTTTACGATTTCTATGGTCTTTCAGATATTTACGGTGCGTGTGCGGCAATGTGTGATGCCAAGGACGGTCTGCATATTGCAGAAGACCAGATTTATGTGGAAACAGTGGATATCCATACCGGTGAGGTAATTCCTAACGGCGAGGTGGGTGAACTCGTTTACACCACATTGCGCAAGAAGGCCAGACCGATGATAAGATTCAGAACCGGTGACATCGGCCGAATTGACCAGACACCTTGCTCTTGCGGCAGAACACACGGCAGAATTCACATCCTCGGCCGTAAGGACGACATGTTCATCGTATCTGCGGTTAACGTATTCCCTAGTGACATTGAAGCGGTAATTCGCGGAATCAAGGGCATTACCGGTGAGTACCTCGTCAGAATTTATGAGAAGGATTTAACCTGCAAGTACAACGTTGAAGTTGAAAAGAACGCTGACAATAATGAGACTGATGAAGAACTGGCTGCAAGAGTTTCAACCGCAATCAAGGCCAGAGTCGGTGTTAAGCCTTATGCAGTGGTTGTTCATCCAGACGGAGGTCTGAACACCCGCTCAGAACACAAATCTAAGCGTATTATCGACGAACGTAACCTGACCTACAATATTTAGGAGATATGACAAATGGCTGAGCTTTCCGCAAGATGCGGAACCTTTACGGATTCCGTTATTCGAAGAATGACAAGAATTTGTCAGAAATACGGTGCCGTTAACCTGTCACAGGGGTTCCCTGATTTTGATCCTCCGAAGGAACTTATGGACAGGCTTTCACAGGTGGCATACGAGGGATTTCACCAGTATTCCATAACCTGGGGTGCCAGAAATTTCAGGGAAGCTCTGGCTGCAAAACAATCCAAACTGATAGGACGCGACATAGATCCGGAAGGTGAAATCGTGGTTACCTCAGGAAGTACTGAAGCCATGATGGCCGCAATGCTCACGGTAACCAATCCGGGTGACAGGGTAATCGTTTTTTCTCCTTTTTACGAGAATTATGCTGCCGACGCCATCCTTTCAGGTGCTGAGCCTGTTTTTGTAAATTTAAACCCTCCTGAGTTCGGATTTAACAGGGAGGAACTTGAGAGAGCCTTTGCGCTGAAACCGAAGGCTCTGATACTGTGTAATCCGTCAAATCCGTGCGGTAAGGTGTTTACAAGGGATGAGCTTCAGTACATCGCTGATTTAGCGGTGAAGTACGATGTTTTTGTCATTACTGATGAGGTGTATGAACACATAGTGTTCCCGCCTAACGTGCATACCTACATGTCTTCACTTCCGGGAATGTGGGACAGAACCATATCATGCGGCTCTCTCTCAAAGACATATTCCGTTACGGGATGGAGACTTGGGTACATAATTGCTCCCAAGCGGATTATAGATTACGCACGCAAGGTACATGACTTTCTGACGGTTGGAGCGGCAGCCCCGCTGCAGGAAGCAGCCGTAACCGCTCTAAAGTTCGGAGAAGAATATTACAAGAGTCTTCAGAACGAATACCTCAGAAAGAGGGAACTGTTCGTAAACGGGCTTGACAGGATTGGTCTGCGGCATACCGTGCCTCAGGGAGCATATTATGTTCTTGTGGATATTTCTGAGTTCGGTTATGACGATGATCTTAAATTCTGTGAGGATTTGGCGTCCGTTGTCGGTGTCGGCGCAGTTCCCGGCTCCAGTTTCTTTAAGAACGGTTCTGTAAAGAACTACATACGTCTTCATTTTGCAAAGAGGGACGAGACACTGCTTGAGGCTCTGGACAGATTGAAAACCGTCAGGGAAAAATTATTAAAACATTAAATAATTAATTATCACTCTTTTCTGTTTTTCTTTATTTTCACTTGTGGCGGCCAAAGCCCTGTAACTGTCCTGCAAATACCGTGCGCGGCAAAACAAGTGCAAGTTGAGGAAGACATGCATGGAAACGGTACGGTGTTCATATCCGGTGCAGATTTTGCGTAACCGCATACCGTATGTCTGAGGATCCTGATTTGAAATGGTTATTGGTCAATGACCTCACTTCCACGTATTCATTATCTAAAAAGGTTCGGTTGAGAATCAGAAAACAATAAATTCGGGTGTGGACACGGTTCCGTTATTCATACTGATTAGTAAACTTTATGATAACATTTTAATTACATAGATTATTTAATCGTGATATAATCCCGCAAAATTGTGATTTATGTAGTGTATGTCACTTTTGTATGATATATATACGATTTTAGTTTTATCATAATATTTATATCTAATTATAATTATTTCTGAAAATGACCATTGCAGTGAATAACAGTGTGAACTCACACAGTATGCAGGATTCATCGTATACCGAATCCGCTCATGTTCTGCTGGATACTTTCGGCAGATTTATCCTTACGGGGCTTGGCATGCTTGTATGCCTGTCTACCTTCTTGCTCAACTACAGGCTGGTAGGAGCAATTGGCTCTGTGGAATATTCGCTTACTGAAATTCTTCAGGAGTTTCTGCTTGCGGCTGATGCCGCACTGTTTTTTCTTATCGCCAGAAAAAACACTAAGCTGAAGGAGGTGGCTGTTCTTGCCGGCTGCTTCACTCTGTGCATGCTGGTACGGGAACTGGATTTCTTTTTTGACAGCATTGCGGTTCACCTGTGGAAGATTATCGTTGTCTGCATTGTGATCTTTGCCTTTCACAAGACTCTGAGGCTGGCAGGATTGAGAAGAACCCTTAATTCCATGAAGGAAATAATTTTCTCAGACGGATTCGGTGCCATTTTCTACGGAATGTTAATGGTTCTGATACTCTCCCGTGTTATGGGAATGAATCAGCTTTGGGCTTTTACCGGGGCTGAAAGGAGTGAATACTACATCTACAAAAGATTCGTTGAGGAATCACTTGAACTCTGCGGTTATTATATTTATTCCAGCGGGGTTTTTTCGCTGTTTCTGAACACTCTGAAACAGGATAATCGCGCTTAACGAAACACTTTAATCTGCCGAACAGTATTTTTTTATCTGGAATTTTGAAGTTTTGGGGATGCCGGCAGCGGTATTCGTCTGAATGTACCGCAATTTTCTAAAGAATACAGAAGGAGCCGTCACCGGTTTTATACACCCGTGACGGCTCCATTTTTTCTGATGAAAGCACCTTTCAAAGAGAGGCGTGAGATGCTATGACTGCCATCTTAACAGTCTTTTCTGAATCAGGCTCACGGCCCAGGTAGATGCAACAACCACAACGCCGATTATTATAATGCCGACTATTGTTCTGGTGTAATCTCCAAGATCGGAGTAATTCTTGACGTAGAATCCCAGTCCAGCCCTCGCTCCAATCATTTCGGCAGAGGTCAGAAGAATAAACGATATGCAGAGGCCAAGATTGGCTCCTACAAAGATCTGAGTCAGCGATGCAGGAAGCACGACGTGGAAAATGGTGCTTGTTCTGCTGAGGTTAAGTACTTTTGCCGAGTCCAGAAGTCTCTTGTCCACATGGTTTACTCCGCTTATTGTTCCCATGAGAACAGGCCAGAACGTCGCAAGGAAAATAACCAGCACTGAAACGGATCTGAAAGTTGGGAGCAGTGCAATGCCGTAGGGTATGTATACAATTGGCGGAATTGCCCCGAGAAAACCCGCAATGTGACCTGAAATGGATGAAATTCTTTTATCCGTTGCCAGGAAAAGGCCAACAGGTATGCCGATAAGTCCGAGTACATATCCCTGAATAATGATACCCAGTGAGGAAACTATGTTGTTGGCAATTTCCGGAATGTCTTCGATAAACTGATGTACCAGCACGCCTAGTGGCGGGAACAGTATTGGTTTTACCAGATTGAACTTTGTTGTCATCAGTTCCCAAACGAGGAGAACAGTGAATATAACTATTCCCAGGTCGGTAAACATTACAATTTTTTTTCTGCATCCGGACAGGGCGGATACGGTCAAAAGCATGATTTCAATGACGGATGCAAAACCAATGGCATAATTTATCAGCGGAGCCCTTCTGGTCCCGTCAGGCAGAAAGAGTTCCGTCAGCACGAAAATTATAAACAGAAGATGTGCATATCTTAAAAAACGTTCTTTTATGGTCATCAGATAACAGCCTCCTGATCAATCTGATCCTTTATGTCTCCGAAGAAGAGGGACATTATTTCATTTCTTACGGCAGCGTATTCGCGACTTTTTACAAGCTCAGAGCGTGAACGCGGACGTTCCAGATTGACAGGAATTTCCTGATAGACACGTCCCGGATTTGCCCTCATCATGATGATGCGGTCAGACAGAAGAATCGCCTCATCAATGTCGTGGGTCACGAATACCACAGTTTTTTTGCGGCTGTTGCCGTCACCTTCCCACAGATGGAGCAGCAGTTCCTGCAGAATTACCCTGGTTTTGGCGTCAACCGCTCCGAAAGGTTCATCCATTAGAAGGATGTCCGTATCCATGGCGAGTGCGCGGGCAATTGCCACTCGTTGCTGCATGCCTCCGGAAAGGTCTCTCGGATATTTGTCCCTTGCTCCTGCCAGACCGACTTTGGACAGAAACTGATTTGAAAGTTCAAGTCTTTCTTTCTTTGATAATTCAGGTTTTACCTGCTTTATGCCGAATGATATGTTTTTTTCGGCAGTCATCCACGGAAACAGGGCATACTGCTGAAAGACCACTCCGCGATCCCTGCCGGTGCCTTCGATCTTTTTACCATCAATCAGTACTTCTCCTGCGGAAGGGGTACGTAATCCTTCAAGAATGCTGAGCAGTGTACTTTTTCCACAGCCGGAAGAACCTATAATGCTCACGAATTCACCGTCGTTTATGGTAAGTGATACGTCTTTAAGTGCCTGAAACACTGTTCCGGATCCTTTATATGTCAGGCTGATGTTTTTTATCTCTATTTTCTTATTGTTGTTTGTCATCTTTTGTTCTCCGGGGGCACGGATGTCATGAATAAATCTCGGGATGTCCGTGCCCTCATTTCGAGCAGGGGATGCCTGACTCTTACTGGAATTTATTAAAGTGTTCCTGCAGATCCTTAAGAATAGGATCATCAGGATTTTCCTTAATGAGTGAGGCTAGAGCCTGCTCGTATATGGATGTGTTGTAGAGCTTTTCTATGTCGTAGTCGTTGGCATATCCGGCATCCACAACCTGCTTCTTGAGCTTCGTTGTAGCCTGCTTGTCCGGATCCGGATGATTGCTTGTGAAGCCGCCATAGATTTCAAAATCCAGTGTCTCCGGTGCCAGATTCACGTATTTCTTCACATCCTGAATTGTCTTTTCATGATTCGTCTTATAAAAAATGTATGCCTTGATAAAAGCCCTTTCGAAGTGAATGTAATCATCCTTTCTTTCATCAATGGCTGAGGATTCGGCAACCTGTCTGCAGCATGGCTGATTGTGAAAGTCATCTACGTCCTTGCAGTGGAAAATTACCCTGTAACCATTGGCCTGTGCAATGGATGAGAATGGAGGAAAGAATGAAACTGCGTCTATTTCCTTACCCTGCATTGAGGCAAATGCATCCTTCTGGCTGTTGAAGTAAACGATGTTTACTTTATCAGGCCCTTCACCGATTTCCAGATTGTGCTTTTTAAGAAGAATCAGAAGCTCAAGATCCTGAATACTGTTCTTAACTGATGCAACGTTTCTGCCTTTGAGATCCTCTATAGTAGGTTCGCGATCAGCAGGTACAAATTCAGGCTTAATAACGTAGCCGTGGCCGTTTGTCATCGCTCCGCCAAAAATGGTCAAATCATGGCCATTGCTCTGGAAGGTGATTGACGGAACAGAGCCGATGAGGGCAACGTTTAACTTACCGACTTCAAGTCCGGTAGCAAGTTCACCCGCACTTGCAAAAGGAATCAGTTCAACATCCAGCCCCTCTTCGGAAAAATACCCTTCTTCCTTGGCAATAAATGCCAACAGATGACTGGTAGTTGTCAGGTATCCGAGAGCGAAAGGTATCTGTTCCTTTACGGAATGACCGAGCTGTTCATGGTTTTCCTGTTCTGCGAAAGCCGTTACAGGTGAGGCTAGACTAAGTGCAATGCATGCACTTAATAAAAGAGGTTTGGCTATCTTACCAAGCATATCTGTTTCTCCATTTGTTAAGTTATGTGTTTTATTTATATAAGTATTCTTTTGTTTCCTGCAGAATATTTCCGTTCGTCAATATCTGACTCTGACGGTGCTGTGTGCTTCCTGTAGAAGTCACATAACGCCTGTAATGTATTTTAAAACATACTATACAGATAGGAAATATAAGAAACGTGTATATGATAATTCTTTATCGACATCTTAACAAGAGAAAAATACAGAAATTCTTATTTGATTTCGTTAGACCGTAATTTAAAAATGCGAGAAATCATGCTTGACTGTATTCAAATATGGTGTTTAAATACCTAGTAAACAAATAGGTAAGATATGTTTAAGGAGCCATTACAGAAAATGAGCAGAATATACAGGAAAATTACGGATTTAATAGGCCATACTCCTTTGGTTGAGTTGGGGGCGACGGCCGGAAAAATCGGATTTAACGGAAAAATTCTGGCAAAGCTTGAACTGTTTAATCCGGCAGGCAGCGTTAAGGACAGAATTGCCGTATCCATGATTCAGGATGCGGAGGACAGAGGATTGTTAACCAAAGACTCTGTTATTATTGAACCTACTTCCGGTAATACGGGGGTCGGTCTTGCATATGTTGCTGCGGCAAGAGGGTACAGGGTGATCATTACCATGCCTGATACCATGAGCGTGGAGCGTCGTAATCTGCTGAAGGCTTACGGTGCCGAACTTGAACTTACCGAAGGTGCCAAGGGTATGCGCGGCGCAATAGCCAGAGCGGAAGAACTCGCAAAAGAAATTCCCGGCAGTTTTATCCCGGGACAGTTTAATAATCAGGCTAATCCTCAGGCTCATTATGATTCAACCGGCCCAGAAATTTGGGATGATACAGACGGAAAGGTGGATATATTCATCGCCGGAATCGGAACCGGCGGTACCATTACCGGAGTGGGCAGATACCTAAAGGAGAAAAATCCGGATATCCGTATTATAGGCGTCGAACCTGCCGGTTCTCCCGTATTGACTGAAGGGAAGTCAGGGTCTCATAAGATCCAGGGGATTGGTCCGGGATTTATTCCGTTCACTCTTGATACCGCGGTTTATGATGAAATCATTACCGTTACCAATGAGGACGCATATGAATACGGTAAACAGCTGGCACGCAATGAGGGTATTCTTGCAGGTATTTCATCCGGAGCCGCTCTTAAGGCTGCATCTGTTGTGGCTTCAAGGGTGGAAAATGCCGGCAAAACCATAGTGGTTCTTTTTCCTGACGATGGTGACCGATATCTTTCAACACCTCTCTTTTTAGGTTAGGCGGTAAAGTATATGAAAATCATCCCCATGCGTGTTTATCAGAAGTCATCATGTATTCCCTGTATCAGATGCTTAGGTTAATAAAGGAGATAATTTTAAATAACTGATAATTACGGGAATACCAATGATAACTAAACAGGAGAGTACAACGGCAAAGCTGTGTGCATTTGCCAGGGCCTATCATTCAAATTTTTCAAAGGAGAAAATCTTCGATGATTATCTTGCTTTTGATTTGATGGGATTTGACGGATATAACGAAATAGCCGGAGTTATAGCGGACATTCCAACAAGAGAATCCGGGAATGCCGTGAAACCAAAAACTTACGGCGGTTTTTCAAAAGAAAAGTTTTCCGGCAATCTTGCCGATTACATAGCGCCGATTCCTCTTATACGAATAGATTTTACGGAGAGGATCATTAATCGTTTCACAAGAAGACATAAGGGCAGAATTCAGTATGTGATACTGGGAGCCGGTATGGATACATTTTCTTTTCGAAATGCAAATGATTCCATATCCGTGTTTGAAGTGGATCATCCGGATACGCAGAGGTTTAAGCTCGACAGAATCAGGGAGTTAAGCTGGCGTATTCCGCAGGGTGTCCGGTTTGTTCCGGTCGATTTTGCAAGGGATCGTCTAGCTGAAAGACTTTATGCTCAGGATTTTGCTGACGGAGTTCCTACGGTTTTCAGTATTCTAGGAGTTTCATATTACCTTTCACTACCGACCTTTACGGAAACATTGAAGACTCTCAGTTCCATTGCACATGACGGGGATTTGGTGGTTTTTGATTTCCCGGATGAGACGACGCTCGCTCAAAATGCATCTGAAAGAACAAGAACGTTAGCCAGAATAACGCAGAGTTTCGGCGAACCGATGGTTCACGGGTTCAGACTTTCCGAAATCAGGCAGGCTTTGAACAGTGCTGGATTTGAAGTGGTTAATCATTTGTCGCCGAAAGCAATAGAACACCATTATTTCAGAGGCAGAAGTGATGGCCTTCATGCATTCGATAATATTCATCTCATCAGTGCGGTACGCAGAGAAGTAAGGTAGAAAAGGAGAAGAATCATGAAAACCATAGCAAGCTTTCAGGTTGATCATAATATTCTGGAGCCCGGGATCTATATTTCACGCCGGGACGGGGACGTTATTACGTACGATTTGCGTATGAAAAAGCCCAATTCCGGAGATTATCTCGATACCGGAACCCTTCATACAATAGAGCATCTGCTTGCGACATATGTGCGTAACAGCGTTTTCGCCGACAGGGTTGTTTATGCCGGTCCGATGGGATGCCGTACCGGCTTTTACCTTCTTTTAAGGGATTCTGTCTCGAAAAAAGAGGCCATTAATCTGGTAAGGAGTGCGTTTGATTATATCTCCGGATTTAACGGCGACATTCCCGGGGCGTCAAAAAGAGAATGCGGGAATTACCTTAATCAGGATCCGGTAGGAGCAAGACGAGAGGCTTTAGCCTACGGGTGGATCATTGAATCATGGACTCCCGAACAGATGAATTATAAATCCTAAAACTAAAAATAATTACTAAAGCAAAATGGAGATAAACATGAGTACGGATACACATATTGAGACGGTGTTGATTCATGGTGGCTTTGATCATGATACACAGACAGGAGCAGTGAACGTTCCAATCTATCAGACATCTACTTATAAACAGCAGAGCCTTAACAGTCCGACTAACGGTTGGGAGTATTCACGAACCGGAAATCCGACGAGAGCGGCTTTGGAAAATACCATTAAGGTTCTTGAAGGCGGTGAGGCTGGATTTGCGTTTGCCTCCGGTATGGCAGCCATATCTGCAGTGCTGATGCTTTTCAGGGCTGGGGATAAAATTCTGGTTTCCCGAAACGTATACGGGGGAACGTTCAGGGTACTGGATAAGATTTTCACGAGATTTAATTTAAATTATGAACTTGTGGACACCGGGGATTTAAAGAAAATTGAAGAGAGGATAACTCCTGACGTTAAGGCAATATATGTTGAGACTCCGACCAATCCCCTTATGGAAATAACGGATCTTGCCGGAATTGCCGCTCTTGCCGGAAAGTACGGCATTATTTCAATTGTGGACAATACCTTTATGACTCCGTATCTGCAGCGCCCACTGAGTTTCGGCATTGATATAGTTGTTCACAGTGCAACAAAGTATCTCGGCGGACACAGTGATTTGATTGCCGGTCTTGTGGTTACGGCAGGAGGAAAAGGGCTGGCCGATAAAATCGCCTTTATTCAGAACAGCACGGGAGGTGTGTTACAGCCATTTGACTCTTTCCTATTAATCAGGGGAATTAAAACGCTTGGTGTGCGAATGGACAGACATGTGCAGAATGCTGAAAAACTGGTTGATTATCTGTCTGCACATCAGGCAGTCAGCAGGGTTTATTATCCGGGCTTAAAGGAATTTGCAGGCTATGAACTAAATGCATCTCAGGCCGTAAACGGCGGCGCCATGTTTTCGTTTGAACTCAAAAAGGGATATGACGTCAGAAAATTCTTTCATTCACTTAAGGTGTTTACTCTGGCAGAAAGTCTAGGCGGTGTTGAATCGCTTGCATGCCATCCGGCAACAATGACTCATGCATCCATTCCTGCAGACATACGAGAGAAGCTTGGCATAACAGATAATCTCATCCGGCTTTCTCCGGGAATAGAGCATATCGATTCTCTTATAGCTGATTTGGAAAACGCATTAAATGAGAGTAGGAGTTGATATGGGTCGCTACTATAAATCAATGCATGATCTTGTAGGTAATACACCTCTTGTGGAACTAACCAGACTTCGTGCTCTTCCCGAAGGCGTAAGGCTTTTTGCAAAACTGGAGTTGTGGAATCCGTCCGGCAGCGTAAAGGATCGTACGGGAATGTACATGCTCCGCGAAGCGGAGGAAAAAGGACTTATTATTCCCGGACGCAGTGTGATTGTGGCGCCGACTGCAGGAAATACCGGGCTGGGACTGGCATTTGCAGCACTCGAAAAGGGATATAGGACTATTTTTGTCGTCCCACTTAAATTTTCACCTGAGAAGCAGATACTCATGAAAGCTTTGGGGGGAGAGATTATAAATACCTCAAGAGAGGGCGGCATGCTCGGGGCAGCTGCAAAGGCTGAGGAATTGGTAAGGAACACTCCTGACGCCGTCATACTGGATCAGTTTAGGTCGTTAAGCAATCCTAGAGCTCATTATGAAGGAACCGGTCCGGAAATATGGAACGATCTTGACGGTAAGGTTGACTATGTCGTTGCAGGGGCAGGCAGTGGTGGAACTTTTACCGGGGTTCTGAAATATCTGAAGGAACAGAATCCTAATGTACAAGGAGTGCTGGCTGATCCCATCGGCTCAACAATGGGCGGAGGTGATCACGGAGATTATAATATTGAGGGAATTGGAAATGATTTTATTCCTGATACCATGGACATGTCCTATGTGGATAAAGTCATTAAGATTACGGATGAAGAGGCTTATCTGTTCAGTGGAGACCTGGCTCGAAGGGAAGGTATCTTTGCAGGTTCATCAAGCGGAGGTGCTCTCAGCGCTGCTTTAAAGCTGATTGACGGTGGTGCAACCGGGAATATCGTGGTGGTGCTTCCGGATCGCGGCGACAGGTATTTCAGCAGAAATCTTTACGGCTGATGATATTTTTGCGGACGGGTTTTATTCCACTGAAAGACTTTCGTAACTTTTATAAAAAAACTCCGGATTATTTAATCCGGAGTTTTATGTTATTACGTCAGCACGTCTGCTTCATTAAATCTCGGTATTAGAGAGATGAAGTGAAGGTACGTGAAATAACGTCGTCCTGCTGTTCCTTGGTTAAGGAGTTGAAACGTACTGCATAACCTGATACACGAATGGTGAGCATTGGGTACTTTTCAGGATTCTGCTGTGCGTCGATCAGGGTTTCACGGTTGAGAACGTTAACGTTCAGGTGCTGACCACCTTCGTGGTTTGCATCGTGGTGGAAGTAACCGTCAAGCAGACCGATTAAGTTTGCATTCTGCTGAGCGCTTTCCTTACCTAATGCTGCAGGAACAATTGAGAAGGTATATGAAATACCGTCCTTTGCATAGGTGAATGGAAGCTTTGCAACAGAAGATAATGAAGCTACCGCACCCTTAACGTCACGGCCGTGCATTGGGTTTGCACCAGGACCAAATGGCTTACCGCCGATACGACCGCAAGGAGTATCACCGGTCTTCTTACCGTATACAACGTTAGAAGTAATGGTTAAGATTGACTGGGTTGGTAAAGCATTTCTGTAGGTTACGCGACTCTTGATCTTCTTCATGAAGCGTTCAACGAGGTCACAGGCAATGCTGTCTACGCGGTCATCATTGTTACCATACTTAGGGAAGTCGCCTTCGATTTCGAACTTGGTAGCTACGTTATCTGCGTCACGAACAGCCTTAACCTTGGCGTACTTGATAGCAGAGAGTGAGTCTGCTGCTACTGATAAACCTGCGATACCGCAAGCCATGGTACGGAATACGTCACGGTCATGGAGTGCCATCTGAATTGCTTCATAAGCATACTTATCGTGCATGTAGTGAATGATGTTAAGAGCGGTTACATACTGGGTTGCAAGCCAATCCATGAAGTGATCAACACGTTCCATTACATCATTGAATTCGAGGTATTCGCCTGCAGGAATGTCAGTCTTTGGACCAACCTGCATGTGAACGCCGTTTTCGTCAACAAGACGTTCGTCCTTACCGCCGTTGATGGAGTAAAGAAGGGTCTTAGCGAGGTTTGCACGGGCACCGAAGAACTGCATGCGCTTGCCTACAACCATTGGAGATACGCAACATGCGATAGCGTAGTCATCACTGTTGAAGTCTGGACGCATTAAGTCATCGTTTTCGTACTGAATTGAAGAAGTGTCGATAGATACCTTGGCACAGAACTTCTTCCATGCTGCTGGAAGATTTTCAGACCAGAGAATGGTCATGTTTGGTTCTGGTGAGGTACCCATATTGTATAAGGTGTGGAGGTAACGGAAGCAGGTTCTGGTAACAAGAGTACGACCGTCAAGACCCATACCGCCTAAAGATTCGGTTGCCCAAATAGGATCGCCTGAGAATAATGAATCGTATTCTGGAGTACGGAGGAAGCGAACCATACGGAGCTTCATGATCATGTGGTCAACAAGTTCCTGTGCTTCAGATTCAGTTAAGATACCTCTCTTGATATCACGTTCAATGTAGATATCGTGGAAAGTAGCAGTACGGCCGTAAGACATTGCTGCACCGTTCTGTGACTTAACGGCTGCAAGGTAACCGAAGTAGGTTGCCTGTAATGCTTCCTTAGCGGTCTTTGCAGGACCAGAAATATCACAGCCGTAAGAAGCAGCCATCTGCTTTAACTGGCCTAAAGCCTTATACTGATCATTGATTTCTTCACGGGCACGGATAACGTCTTCGAGTTCTCTTTCATCCTTTGGATGTTCGAGCTGAGCCTGATATGAGTTGTACTGCTTGAACTTATCCTTCATCAGTGCATCAACACCGTAAAGAGCGATACGACGGTAGTCGCCGATGATACGGCCACGGCCGTAAGCGTCAGGAAGACCGGTTAAAACCGCACTCTTTCTACAGTTTCTGATGTCCGGAGTGTAAACATCGAATACACCCTGATTATGGGTTTTGCGATATTCAGTGAAGATCTTTTCAACTTCTTTGTTGAATGGCTTGTTGTAGGTTTCACATGAAGTCTTGATCATGCGAATACCGCCGAAAGGCATAATTGCTCTCTTGAGTGGAGCATCAGTCTGGAGGCCAACAATCTTTTCAAGATCCTTGTTAATGTAACCAGGCTTGTGTGAAGTGATGGTTGACGGAGTGTCTGGATCGAAGTCAACAGGAGCGTGAGTCTTGTTTTCGATCTTGATGCCTTCCATTACTGAATTCCAAAGAGTCTTGGTAGCTTCAGTAGCTGGAGCAAGGAATGATTCATCACCTTCATATGGAGTGTAGTTAGTCTGAATAAAATCGCGGGTATCGATAGATTCCTGCCAAGCACCTGGTTGGAAACCTTCCCAGGCTACTTTCTGAAGCTCATTTAATTCTGCCATTTTCATTACCTCTGTTTGGTTTTAGGTAGCTAGTAAACGCCTTATGCCTTTTTGTGGCCGGCGCGACAATTTGCATACCAGTTAAATACGCCAATCATCAGGCCTCCGCCTATGATGTTGCCGATTGTTACCGGTATCAGATTATTAACAATAAAGTTTATTATTGTTAAATCGGCATACTGTTCGGGGGATTGTCCGATAGTTTGCCAGAATTCATTTCCTGCATAGTTTACCATACTTATGCCTGCAGGGATCATAAACATGTTTGCAATGCTGTGCTCAAAACCTGATGCAACGAACATTCCAACCGGTAGAATCATTGCCAGAATTTTGTCCGTAAGGGTTTTACCTGCAAATCCGAGCCATACGGCACCGCAAACCATAATGTTACAGAATATGCCCATGGACAGTGCTTCGGTAAAGCCTATCCAGTAACTCTCACCGGGATGCATGTGGCTTACCTTGTGGAGTGCTGTATTAAGGATAATTCTGCCCCATTCACCGTGAAAACCATTGTACTGCCTTGCGAGCATCATGAGGAGGACTATAATGAGTCCGCCGACGAGGTTGCCGAAGTACACCACGCACCAGTTTTTAAGTACCGTCTTCCAGGTTACCAGTTTGGCTGACCTGGCGACCAGAGTCAGGGTAGATGAGGTAAACAGTTCACATCCAAGGAGTACACAGAAAATCAGGCCGAGAGAGAAGCACAGGCCACCGACAAGCTTTCCGTGTCCGTCTGCAAGGGCTGTGGTGTAGAACATAAAAGCCAGTGCAATGAAGGCTCCTGCGTTTACGGACATGAGAGCACATTTGAAAAAAGGCTTTGTTGCTTTATGTTCTGTTATTGATTCTGCGGCTTTAGCTGTTTCCTCTGCTGTCAGACAGCATGTTGTTGGTATCTTAACTGGTTCCATAATTCTTGTTTCTTTGGTTAAATTATAATTAAGTAAAAACCCAATATTTTTGAACTACATCACATTTATCTGTAAAATACTTTTGTAATTAATTTACATAATTAACTGTTTTTATGAAAATTTGTTTGTATTTTAATCAGTTTTCTGAAAGTTTTTATCAAGCTGCCGAGTTTTGGATTTTTATCAATATTCAGACGCAACAGGTTCATTAAATCCGCCTGAGTATCGGCATTGATAACCTTGTCGGCAAATTGCTGTGTTGCATTATCGCAGAAAATATTAATAAATCTAGAGGCATCTTCATTTAAATAACCTTTTTCGTCTTCCATAAGCAGTCTTATGTGCATGATCATACATACGGAATAAAGTAACGAATTACCTGTGGCGAACGGAGCTGATAGGAAATGTTCGGCCAGATCTATGGCTTTATCGTATATGATTTGTCCAGGATCTTCTTCATTTTCATCGCAGCATTCTTCAATGTTTTCGTGGATAAGGTTGAAAAGATCAATCATGCTTTCCATTGAGTAAATGTTCAGCCCTGCATATTGACAGTCGTTTTCAACAAGGTGAAGAATGTCTGAGATTTTGCCTGAGGTGTCGGCATCCTGAAAGACCGGAAGTCTGCAGTCGTTTTCGGAAATCTCCATGAAACATCTTGAAATGGAAGGATCGTTGAGTTCGTCCTCGTTTTCTCTTCCGTCAAAAATATATATTTCTGACAGGTTCGGAATAATAAGTCTGTATGCGTATAAATCCTTGTAGCTCGCATCGTAGCACCAGACTTTTTTGTTTAATTTTCTGCTGATGTTAAGCAGAAAGACATATTCATCTTCCGTGGTTGCATCGTCAAGTGACCAGTCAACGAAGTGAAATTTGCTTTTATGCGTGAAAAAGCTTGGATGAACGTCACCTGAGCCGTCGATGAAATTGTTTATGAAGTTAAGTGAATCCCTGAAATGAAATTCTTCTATTTCAGCCTGTCTGCCGATATCTTCTCCGGACAGGGATGAAAGACTGTTGAACATGTCTTCCGTACTATTCCACACCATGGTTTTGTCATCACCTGATTCAGGAATGTCTGACTGACAGTCTTCACTGCTTTCGGCACAGCCGTCCCATTCTTCACAGGAACATTCGGCATTTTTGTACTGAAGGTCGCTGTCACTGTACTTACGGCTGGTGTCGGTAAAGTCGCTGTTGATGTAAGGTTTCAGGTTGAAGTTAACGTAGTCGATGTTCTTCCATTCAACGCCCTGCATCAGTTCCGTAAGTGTTCTTTCCAATGCAATCTTCATGTTTGGATGCGCACCTACAGAAATCTTGTATTTTACGGAGTTTACCGGACGGGCACATACGGCAACGACAGGAAAAATACCGCCTAGGGACGCATCGTAGCATGTAATCCGAATGTCGTGTTTTCCGAATTCCTTTAGGGTATCGGCTATTTCAGGGTATTTTGTTTTTATGAATTCTTCCGGAATCTCCGGCAGAGCCCTGATGTTGGTTTTCGCCAAATCCCTGCTGAAACTCTCAGGAACGTAACCGAACAGGAAACGTCTGACAAAACGTTCGTATATTTCTGAAAGCCCCTGCACTTTTGCTTCCGCCGGGGTATTTCCCGCACACATGCCGTTGGTGCAGAAGCATGATTCAAGGTACCTTAGAGGAAAATATGCCTTTTCCTCAGGATAATGCTCGTTCGTCATCGGAACGGCGCAGATTCCTTTTTTCGTGTTGGAAGTAACGTAGTCGGTAAGCGGTCTTAAGGTCATCCAGCCTATTTCGTCGATCAGCTTTTTTGAAAAAAGTCCGTTCTTTATGAAGAAATCGCAGACATCCTTTTTCTTACGCGGACTGAAAATTTCCATCTTTTCCAGTTTCAGACGTCCCTGATCATCAATGTATCCTTCCGGGTATTTGACCCATATTTCATCGTGATATCTGTTGAACCGAAGATCATCGGTGGCGTTACCCATGTAATAGGAATCAAAAAAAGACTGGTTCAGCAGTCTTTCCGCCATTTCGCCGAGTGCTGAGGCAATGGAGGCCTTTTCCGTGATGCCTTTTCCGTTCGTGTGAATCAGTCCAGGGTTATTTTTGTCGACAAGCTCGCATGAGTACAGGTTGATTCCTGGATTAAGCTTTGTGGTAAATTCCAGCTCAAGTCCAAGCTCTGTCAGTTCTTTTGTGAATAAGTCGATTGTCTGTTCGATTTCTCTGTCTTTGCCGGCAAGAAATGTCATGGATGAAAAGTCCTCGGAATGGTGAATTGATTAAGTTGAGAGGCATTTTATCACAATAATTGCTACATGATTATAAGAACGGATGCGACTGAATAATGCCTGAAAACCTGTTAAAGGAGGGGACGATACCTGTGTAACGTTAATCCTGAAAGTTCCTGAGCGACATTATGTTTTTACGGATCAAATAAACAAATTACTGAAATAAAATGCTCATCTGATATGATTATGTTTTGGAAACTTTGATGTTTGTTCCGTCGTGACAGGAAGAAAAAATGAAGGAAATTTTGAAAGGATATATTCCGTACGTCTGTGCCGCCTTGGTTGGTCTTGTTCTTTATGTGTGCATGAGAATGTTTCTTTTTCCGAACCTCGGACTGACGGATGAACTGGATGCTGCCGACAGGGCGTTTCCATTTGCGTCAGAGGAGGATGGTTTTACAATTGAAAGCATAACTTATGATGATTCTCTCAATGTTCGGTTTCATGTCGGGTTCTCCATGGAGAAACTTGACAATCGTTTTGACGACGAATCTCTTAAGAAGTTTTATGCCGAATTACATCTTAACAACGTGTTTTGCGGCATGAAACTGGTTAAGAGAATATATGAGGGCAATGGAAATGTTTCCGTGGACCTGCATGCCGACGGCAGAAACGAATCCTTAACAATTCCGCTTCAGTGCGTAAAATAACGTTATTATCGGGCTGAACATCCGGTTGGAATGTCTGTAATCCACGTGGAAAGCGCTCGCAACGTAATCTAAAACAATCAGTATTTTTTGTTATGAGGATTGTATCTTTTTTGATATAATTACCCGCAAATTTTTGATTGTTTAATCAAATTCCGGCTGCAAGCCGGTAATTTCAGAATTTTAAGTTAATTATTTAGGTGTAATTAAATATGAAGAAAGTTGGTTTTATTGGCTGGCGCGGTATGGTTGGCTCAGTATTAATGGGCCGTATGGAAGAAGAAAATGACTTCGCCAATATCGATCCTGTGTTTTTCACTACCTCTCAGGCCGGTCAGAAGGCTCCTGTATTTTGCGGTAAGGATGCAGGTGTTTTATTAGACGCTAACGATGTTGATGCTTTAAGTTCAATGGACATCATCGTGACCTGTCAGGGCGGTGATTACACCAAGAGCATGTATGACAAGCTCATGGCTACCGGTTGGAAGGGCTACTGGATTGATGCCGCATCAACCCTCAGAATGAAGGACGATGCCGTTATTATCCTCGATCCTGTTAACAGAGCAGTTATCGATGAATCTCTCAACAAGGGTATCAGAACCTATGTTGGCGGTAACTGTACCGTAAGTTTAATGTTAATGGGTTTAGGCGGATTATTCCAGAATGACTGTGTTGAATGGATTCAGTCTTCTACCTATCAGGCTGCTTCTGGCGCCGGTGCCAAGAACATGCGTGAATTATTAACTCAGATGGGCGTGTTACATGACTCAGTTGCTGAAGAATTAAAGAACCCAGCATCTGCAATTCTCGAAATCGAAAAGAAGGTTCGTGACACAATGAGAGCTGAAAGCTTCCCAACCAAGGAATTCATGGTTCCGCTGGCCGGTTCCTTAATCCCTTGGATTGACGTTCAGCTTGAAAACGGTCAGAGTAAGGAAGAATGGAAGGGTATGGCTGAAACCAACAAGATCTTAGGTCTTGCTCCTGCTACCATCCCTGTAGACGGCAACTGTGTACGTATCAGCTCATTACGTTGCCACAGCCAGTCATTCTTAATCAAGCTTAAGAAGGACGTAAGCGTTGAAAATATTCATGAAATGTTAAAGAACCACAACCAGTGGGCTAAGGTAATTCCAAATAATAAGGAAGAAACCATTCATGAATTAACCCCAGCTAAGGTAACCGGTACCTTAACCGTTCCTGTTGGACGTATTCGTGAAACCAATTTTGGTAAGGGTTACATCTCTGCTTTCTCTGTTGGTGACCAGTTATTATGGGGTGCTGCAGAACCTTTACGTCGTATGCTTAATATCCTTGTTAAGTAATCTTACCCGAATGGTTGACATGTGCACGTGATTTAATCCGACGCATTGCATTATGAGGCCTGATTCCCGATTGAGGAATCAGGCCTTTTTTAATATTTGTATTAATGGAATTCAATCATAAGAATGTGAAGAATCAGCGACAGATTCTTATTCGAAAATTATCATGGTATGGAAAAATCAGGTTTGAGCGAGGACTGTATTCAGTATTATCAGTCAGATATTAAAAATGTTTAAGTGTGATATACATCACATTTAAATGCTGAATAATTAAAAAATTAAGGAACAAAAACAATGATCTGCAGATAATTCACATTTCGTATTTTTTGTCATTCGTTTAACATGATATTAACAAGAGGAGATGTTATGAATTATATTAAATACTTTGCCGTATCCTTATTTGCGTTAGGTCTTATGGGATGTTCTCCAAAAATTGACACCACTTCATATGAGTCAGCTGAAGTATCCATAACTAAGATGGCAGACGGTCTTAGTGATGAAAAGAAAATAAAGTTCGGTAACATGATTAAGTTTTACTCTACAGATGAGAAGTATCTGTTATGTCCAATGTGTGCTGCTAAGGATTTGCTGTCCGTGCCTCCTGAATTAATGCAGAAAAGGGCCATGGAAAAGCTCGCTCAGTTAAATGGTATGACTTTTGAGGAAATTGAGAAAAAATATGATGAGGAATATCCTAAGTTCCTTGTTAAGCTGGAAAAGGCTCAGGCCGAACAGATGGAGTCACACAGAAAGCTTAGAGAACAATTTGAGCGCTCCTTTTTAGATTAATGTTTTCTGAAAATAACAGCTTCATTCTGAGCATATATTTAAGAGACATTTAACGATGAGCATTTTTTTGAAATAAGTGTACGTTAAGTGATGAAAGGAGGACGATTTATTCGTCCTCCTTTCATTTTATGTCATATCGGTGTTAGAAAAATACACGTTTGCGTATTCAATATGAATACATAACAGGGACAATAAGAAAGATGATTTCGAATGAGACTGTTTTAGAATAATTCTAAGTGGGATACAGGTTCGATTAGTGAACTCCAGAAACAAAAAAAGAGTGAATAATCACTCTCAGCATATCTTGAAAATGGTGGAGGGGGAAGGATTCGAACCTTCGAAGACAGAGTCGGCAGATTTACAGTCTGCTCCCTTTGACCGCTCGGGAACCCCTCCACGCTTTCGATGTGTGTATATTATCATGAAAGTTTAAAAATAAAAGTTTTTTTTCACCTTTTTGATCCGATTGCTTGATTATTAGTCAAAATGGTGACAGTTTTAGCTTTCATAACGTTTTAATTTCTTTTGGAGTGCATTTCTCTTGTTTCAAGACGAGAGCCTTCTCCTTTTTTGATGAGCACGTAGGTTGCTCCCTTGTCTCCGTGATATGGCATTGCTGTGTGGTAGGCTAGAACTTCCGGCATCATTTTTAGCCAGTGAGCTACATAGCTTTTCAGCAGAGCCTTTGGAGTTGAAAATTCACCTTTGCCGTGAACAATAATAATGCATCTCACGTCTTCATGATATGCTTTCAGTACCAACTTTCTTACTTTTTTATATGCCTGCTCGATGGTGTTGTTGTGTAAATCTACTCCCATTTGCGGAAAGTATTCGCCGGCCTTCAGTTTTCTCATTACTCCAAACTGTAATCCCGGGGTTTTGTAACTGATTATATCCAAAGGATCAACAAACTCCATGCTGGCGGTTGAAAAAAAGTCAAGCTCCTCTTCTTTATTCTCCTCTGAGCTCCGATCCTTAAGCATCTGGGATATCTGTGGATCCATAAGGGGTTTTTTATGTTCTACGGTATTGGCTTTAAGCTGTTTAATACCCTGGACAAACTCACTGAATGAACCATGAGTTTCCTGGTCCTGTTCGTCTGGAGGAAGATTGTTTATGCTCATTTATTCATCCTGTTATTACTGCTGATTACGGGAACGGTCCCCTTCTTTTAAACTTACACTGCATGAAACGAAATTTCGGGTGGAATATTCGTAAACAAAGATGGGGAAAACTGAAGATAACAGCCATTTAAAGGCCTGTGTTGTAATGGTTATGATTATATATAATCTATTTTAATTTTCAATAAAACCAGAACCATGCATATGGCTAAAATATTTTCGGAAAACGCAGCAGAGAGTTCTGATTATATGGTGCGTGTGAACCATGGCTTCATGGATTCCTTAAAACATGGAGTCTAAGAATGGTCTATACGCTATCTTACCGATTCAATGGCTCTGCATACGGCCGGAATTCCTGTGTCAAAGCTTCTGGGGGATATTTTCATCAAAGTGTCCTGTTCTTCTTTTGTAAGAATGAAGGTTTTTGACCTTAGGGATTTAGGGAGATTTTCGGTATTATCAACAAGTGATATTACGGCATCAGGTTTCCCCTTAATCAGTTTTTCAGCTGAAATGGCAGGAAACTTTATCGGCAGATCTTCAAATATGTTAATTCCTCCGCAGAGCTTTACGGCTCTGTTTAAAAATGCCGAGCCGCCAACAACAAGTAAAGGTTTATCCCAAATAACAAGAACGGTACGGATCTGTTTTTGCGAACGGTGACCTGCGGCCAGGTCACCGATTTTCTGTTTTATGTCGTTTATGACCTGCTGTGCCTTTTCTTCTCTGTGCAGAAGCTGACCGAGGGTACGTATGGTGTCCAGCAGTTCATCACTGTCGGTTATTGAATATATTCTGAGTTTGTTTTTGTATCTTGTTAATTTACCGATTATAAGACTGTTGAAATCTCTGCTCAGAAGAATATTGTCAAACTGGAGGGCTGAAAGAGCTTCAAGATTGACACCGTAGTAATCTGCAACTTTCGGAAGTTTTTTCAGTTGCTCCGGGTATACGCTGTTGATGTCCGTGGCTACAATATTATCTGTTCCGTCAATGGAGGCTACGATTTCAGATATTTCAGGAGAAAAACTTACGACTTTTATGCTTCCTGATTCTTCCATCTTATTCTGACCTGCACTGACTGATATTCCGGTGTCTGTTTGCACTGAAGATGCCGGTGATACGGCATCGTCCACGGTTGCAAATCCCTTGGAGAAGGGACTAAGAACAAGAAACATTGTGATGGTAAGAAATCTCAGTCTGGATAAGGACGCTGTAATCATGGCAGAACGGTTCAACGGTTGCGGTTTGTGAAGGAGTTTTCGGAGGCGGAACCATCCGACCTCCGTACATTGTTTTAGATGATTTCCAATAGTCTTAGTGTTATATCCTGACTGTTTCTGGTGGCAAGCGGTAGCATTTCTTCAAAAGTCATATCAGCCTTTTCATTTGCATTGTCTGAAATCGTGCGGATAATGATTGCCGGTTTTTCCAGAATCGCCGCGGCCTGAACTATTGCAGCTGCTTCCATTTCGGTGGTGTACGCATCCGGAAAGTTTTCAGACAGCATTTTATTATGTTCCCCACCTGCAATGAACTGATCACCGCTGATGGCCAGTCCGGAATGTACGTTGAACCCGAATTTTGCGGCAGACATTTTTGCTGCGGTTACTGCCTTTTCCGTTAATTGTTCATCAAGCTTGATTACTGGAGAAAATCCCGGAACCTGACCTAATTTGTAGTTGAAGATTCTTAGGTCAAAGTCATGCTGGCAGGCTCCGGTAGCTATTACTACGTCCAGAACCTTGGTTTCCGGCTTTAAACCTCCGGCTACACCGGTATTGATTACCAGATCAGCATTGAATTTCGAAATAATGAGAGAGGTTGCCAGTGAGGCTGATACTTTCCCTATGCCACTGCAGGTCAGAACCACCTCTTTACCGTTAATTCTGCCTGTGTAGTATTCCTTGCTGCCTACTTTATGGGTGACTACATTATCTATGTTCTTTTTTAAAGACTCTATTTCTTCAGGCATTGCGCCGATAATTCCGTAAATCATGGTAACTTCAGTTTCCTTTATATGGTTATGATACTAGCAGATTATACAATGTATGAATTTTAAAATACGCTTTTTCGGAAAAGTATTTTGTCATTGCGGAAGGTTTGTTTTTTTACGATGACGGTGAGCCGTGATTATGGTGCAGCTTGATGAATTTATGGTTATGGTTAGGCCGTCTGCCTCGCAATACCAGTTTTTTCCTTCTCTGTGAACCGTACATTCTGGATTTAGAATTATGTTTATGCAGAACTGCACTGCATCAGTATTTTTCAGATTCTTACAGAGTCGTTGATTCCCCAGGGGCGTGGTGTGGATTCTGTGAATATTTGCGTGCAGTAGCAGAGATTCTTTCAAAATGTCTTCCATGGTGCGTAAACTGACGGAGATGTATTGGATAAGTATATCACGTCACGAAGTACAACATTTGAATGGTCTTTTGCATAAGATTCTGGTTTTGGATGGTTATAAAAGAATCAGGTTTACGCTATATTGCAGTAAACATGATTCAGAATGTCATTATGCTTATACTAAATTGTTTGCCAGACCTTTCCATCAGTGACGATGTCCATGATTATGGTGCGGATCGTGGTGATGTGCGTGTGGATGATGAGGGCCATGATGATGCGGGCCATGATGATGTACAGGTGGAGGCGGTGCATGATGAACGTGATGCACAACATGAGGCTGTACGGGAACCGGAGCAGGGCTGAAGACGGGAGCGGATGATATCTGCATTGCAAATCCGTTGCTTCCGGCAGATACCATTACGTCTGCACTTGCCGTTCCGTATGCAAAAAGACCGATTAATAATATAAAAGACAATATGAAACGACCTCCACGAATGAATGTAAAAACGTGGATTTACCGTGTAA
>CACWVT010000039.1:453-24028 GCA_902764345.1 uncultured Ruminobacter sp. | reverse complement strand
TAAATAGTCCATTAGATATATTATGGACTATGTTATACCCATAACGAGAAAAAATAAAGAGAATTTTTTAAAAACATGGGAATAAATGTGATATTTAATGGTTTTATGATGAGATTCGCCCTGGTTATAAACTAGGGCGTGCGGAGTTTAGGATAAAAACCGGAGCCCGCCATTACAATATGTGCGCGACTCCGGTTTGATTTTTCATTTACGTCCGGTTAAAAACCGCAGTACATTACTTCTTCATTGATTCAAAGAACTCTTCATTGGTCTTGGTCATTGAGAGATGCTGAATCAGGAATTCGGTACCCTTTGATTCATCCTCGTCTGATGAATTCATGGCATTGATGAACTTGCGGATAATCCACATCTTTGCCAGTTCGTCAGAGGTTGTGAGAAGTTCGTCATGACGGGTACTTGAACGATTGACACTGATGGCTGGGAAAATACGTTTTTCCGCAAGCTTGCGGACAAGATGAAGTTCCATGTTACCTGTACCCTTGAATTCTTCGTAGATAACATCATCCATCTTAGAGCCGGTTTCAATCAGTGCGGTACCTATAATGGTAAGTGAACCGCCTTCCTCAATGTTACGGGCTGCACCGAACAGAGCCTTAGGTCCCTGTAAGGCACCTGCGTCAACACCGCCGGTAAGTACTCGGCCGGAAGATTCCTTGGTGATGTTGTACGCTCTGGCAAGACGGGTAATGGAGTCAAGCAGAATGACAACGTCATGCTTATGTTCAACCAGTCGTTTTGCCTTTTCAATAACCATTTCGGCAACCTGAACGTGTCTCTTAGGATCTTCGTCGAAGGTTGATGCGAATACTTCGCCCTGAACCATGCGCTGCATTTCGGTAACTTCTTCAGGACGTTCGTCAATAAGCAGAACTATGAGGTCGCATTCAGGATTGTTTGCGTGAATGCTCTGGGCTATGTTTTGGAGAATCATGGTCTTACCGGCCTTTGGAGGAGCCACGATAAGTCCGCGCTGACCTTTACCAATAGGTGACAGAAGGTCTATGATTCTGGCCGTGATGTCTTCAGTTGAACCGTTGCCTCTTTCCAGTCTGAGTCTTTCGTTAGGGTGAATAGGTGTGAGGTTTTCAAAGAGAATCTTATGCTTGTTTACTGCAGGATCCTCGTGGTTGATGGTATCGGCACGGAGGAGTGCGAAGTATTTTTCGTTATCGGCCTTAGGAGGCTTGATTTTGCCGAATACGGTATCGCCGTTACGCAGATTTGACTTTCTGATCTGGCTCTGGGATACGTATATGTCTATCGGACTTGGCTGATAAGAACAGTCGGCATCTCTCAGGAAGCCGTAGCCGCCTTTTTCGCCTTCTATAATCTGAAGAACACCTTCGCCGAAAATGTCTTCACCGCTTTTGGCTTTGGCTCTCAGAATGTTGTAGATAATATCTTTTCTTGACTGGCGACCGAGGTTTTCCAACCCCATCTCTTCACCCATGCTGATTAAATCAGCGGTCTGTATTTTTTTTAGATCGGATAAATTCATAGAATTTTGACTAGTAGAAGTTATTAAAATGTGTCTTTACAGTTATATATTTGACCAACGTTAAAACTGAAGTAAAAACGACAATCCTGTTCTTGCATGTCCGGTTCACGGAATAAAGACACGGATAACGTGCCGTCTCCGCCGAAGAACCATGCATGCAGTTAATCCTGAAAGGGACTGTAACAATAAAAAAAACAGACATATTACATGACGGCCAAAGAGATGTCTTAATAAAGAAAGCTTATAAAAGAGATTGTTTGGGAAAATTCAGTAAAAATCTGCTGTTTTATTGAAACTAAAAAAATCCTGTTCAAGGATGATGCAAATTTATCACTATAAAACGTTTTTGTCTAATACTTTTTATGCAAAGGAAGGGAATGGGATTATTTTGAGTTTTTTCTTTTTAACGGAATGCCTTTTCCTGACGGATCGTTATGCGAACTCCGCTAACTTATAATACCGGCACCTGTGAAAGTCTTTTACGGTAAATGCCGGGAAGGTTTGAAGAATGTGATAATATAAAAAATAATTTAATCGGTTTAATAAATATCTGTACTCTGAAACGGAGATATATTATCATGAGCGGCAGGTGCGGTTCACGGCTTTACGGCATCAAACTTGACACCAACACCTAAAAAGGCAAAAATTAGCAGAATTCTGCACGATGCATGTCGCATGAGCGCATATGCCCTGTAGTCATCGTGCACGATAAGGAATTCATACAGAGTCGGATCCCGATTTAGGGATCCTCCGAGGAGTTTCAGACATGATTGGTTCTTTACGCGGAAAGCTGATAGAAAAGAATGCCCCAGATGTATTGATTGAAGTTAACGGTGTCGGCTACGAACTGTCCATGCCGATGAGCAGCTTTTATAATCTGCCTGAAATTGGCGGAGAGGTCTTTGTTTATACCTGTTTTGTGGTGAGGGAGGATGCCCAGCTTCTTTTCGGTTTTACCAGCAGAGAGGCAAAGGTTCTTTTCAGAGAGCTTATAAAGGTAAGCGGAATCGGACCTAAGACTGCGCTGGCCATACTTTCATCATTCAATCCCGGCCAGTTTGTGAATGCCGTTCAGAATGACAGCGTCAATGCCATTGTCAAGGTGCCGGGAATAGGCAAGAAGACTGCAGAACGTCTTATTATAGAAATCAAGGACAGGGTCAGCGGCTGGAAGCTCAGCGAGTCTGCCGGTGTTGCTGATGCGGCCGATGAAAGATCGGGAACAGCTGAGGATACCGGACTTGTAATTGATGATTCGGATGTTGAAAGTCAGGCCGTTCAGGCTCTGGTTGCCTTAGGATACAAGCCTGCTCAGGCGGCAACATCCGTGCACAGACTATATCGTGACGGCATGAGCGTACAGGATGTCATCAGAGTGGCACTTAAGAATATATAGAAGACATTAGTTCTGCCGCCGTTAGGGAAAAGGGCAGGGCTCGTGTGTGATTCATGGAGATTTTTCATTCAATGAGTATTGAACCGGACAGAGTTTTAAGTTCCTCTTCTCACGGAAAGGAAGAGGAAAGCGTGGATAGGGCGCTGCGCCCGAAGCTGCTCAAGGATTACGTCGGACAGCAGGACATGCGTGCACAGCTTGAGATATCCATTGCGGCGGCCAAAAAGCGTCGTGAACCGCTGGATCATGTTCTGATTTTCGGACCACCGGGACTTGGTAAAACCACAATAGCCAAAATTATTGCCAATGAAATGGGGGTTAACATTATAGAGACCTCAGGTCCCGTGCTTGAAAAAAAGGCAGATTTGGCAGCACTTCTTACCAAGCTTGAGCCTAACGATGTGCTTTTTATAGACGAAATCCATCGTCTTAATCCAATTATTGAAGAGTTTCTTTATCCCGTAATGGAGGATTATCAGGCTGACATCATTATCGGTGAGGGACCTTCTGCGGCATCAATCAAGCTGGATATAGCTCCGTTCACCCTTATAGGGGCCACTACCAAGGCAGGCTCTCTTACCTCTCCTCTTCACGACAGGTTCGGTATTGTCCATCGTCTGCAGTATTACAATGTTAAGGATTTGACCTCGATTGTGGAAAGATCCGCAGCCGTTCTCGGACTGACACTGGAAACCGAGGGCGCCAGGGAAATTGCCTGCCGCAGTCGCGGTACTCCGCGAATTGCCAATCGTCTGCTGCGTCGCGTGCGTGATTATGCCGATGTCAAAAATAACGGTGTGATCAACCGTGATGTCGCTGCATACTCACTGGAAATGCTTAAGATTGATGACAGCGGTTTTGATGATCTGGACAGACGTTATCTGAGAACGATTATCGAAAGATTCGGAGGAGGACCGGTGGGTGTTGACACTCTCGCCGCAATTCTCGGGGAGGATCGTGATACCATTGAGGACGTGCTGGAGCCTTACATGATGCAGGAGGGATACATACAGAGAACTCCGAGAGGCAGAACGGCAACCAAGGAGAGCTACGATTATTTTGGACTGGAGATGCCCGATAATGAATAAGAATTTCTTTTTTAGTGTCAGAGTCTATTATGAGGATACAGATGCCGGCGGAGTGGTGTATAATGCCAACTACGTGAAGTTTCTGGAAAGAGCCCGTACCGAGTGGCTCAGAGCTCACGGAGTTGAACAACACGGGTTGTTGGAAAAAGGTTTCGGCTTTGTGGTTGTAAGCATGCAGGTTGATTTTAAACGTTCGGCAAGACTGGATGATCAGCTTCTTGTGAGCTGCAGCATAAGTGACGTCAGAGCATCGTCAGCGATATTTCATCAGGATATTACTGACAGTGACGGCAACGTTTATGTCAGGGCAACCACCAAGATTGCCAGTGTGGATCTTAATAGAAAGCGTCCTACAGGTATTCCTCCAGAAATTAAAGAGGTTTTTTTAAGTGAATGCGATTGAACAAGTAGTTACGGAAACTCCGGTTCCACCTGCTCCAACAGGTGATTTGTCAATTACCCAGCTTATTCTTGACGCCAGTCCTCTGGTGCAGGGGGTTATGCTGTTTCTCCTCATTCTGAGTGTGGTAAGCTGGACGGTGATTATTCAGCGCGGCAGATATCTCAAGTACTGCAGCAGAATGGCTGCCCAGTTTGAAAATGAGTTCTGGGGAAACATTGATCTGAACCAGCTTTATCAGAACTGCAAGAGCAGAGCCTCTCTGTCAGCAATGGAAAAGATTTTTACCGCAGGCTTTACCGAATTTGCCCGCATGCACAGACAGGGCGTAAAGAACAAGGACACACTGATGGACGGTACCTACAGAGCCATGAAGGTATCATGTTCGAGAGAGATTGAGGCACTTGAGAATCATCTGCCTACCCTTGCAACCATCGGATCAATCAGTCCGTACATCGGTCTGTTTGGTACCGTGTGGGGTATCATGAGTGCATTTATTGCTCTTTCCGCAGTAAAGAATGCCACTCTTGCCATGGTGGCACCTCCTATTGCAGAAGCCTTGATTGCTACGGCAATGGGTCTTTTTGCCGCCATTCCTGCAGTACTGTTTTACAACAGGTATGCTACCAAGGTTGAAAAACTTGAAAATCAGTATCTGAACTTCATCGATGAGTTTTCAACCATCCTGAACAGAAATACCGCATCAAATGCCAATAATCAGCAGTAAGGGGTATCGGTTGTGAGAAGAAGCAGAGCCAAAAACAGACCGGTGGCGGAGATTAATGTGGTGCCGTACATAGACGTAATGATGGTGCTTCTTGTCATATTCATCGCTACGGCTCCGGTTGTAATGCAGGGGGTAACGGTTGATTTACCTCAGGCTGAATCAGAACAGATGAGCGAGGAACTGAAAACTCCTATTGTTTGTACGGCAGACGCTAACGGGCGTTACTTCGTGGATCTCGGTGATTCACACATTGAGGTGCGTGAGCTTAATGAGCTTACCGCCATCGTCTCTGATCATCTTATGACCAGACCGGGAAGTCCTGTTGTGGTACAGGGCGATGCCCGTGCTTCATATGACAGTGTGGTTCAGCTTATGAATGCACTTAAGAAAGCCGGTGTTGAAAGTGTCGGTCTGGTTACTCAGCCTATCAGTAATTAATTTAAGGTTATGAACGTGAAAGTAAATTTTACTTCGGCAGCTGCAATTTCAGTGTTACTGCATGTGGCACTGTTTATTGTGCTTTTTGCGGGATTCAGCCTTTCATGTGAGGATAAAAACAAAAAGCCGACGGCTACTTTAATGCATGCCACCGTCATAGATCCGAGTCAGTTGCCAAAGAGAAAGAGAGGCCGACAGGCGTCAGCTGCAGAGGAAGCCAGAAAACAGGAAGCTGCCAGACGCCAGCAGGAAGAGGAAAGCAGAAAGGCGGCTGAACAAAAGAGAATTGCTGATATAAAGAAGGCCGAAGAACAGAGAAAGGCCGAAGAACAGAGAAAGGCTGAAGAACAGAAGAAGGCTGAAGAACAGAAGAAGGCTGAAGAACAGAAGAAGGCTGAAGAACAGAAGAAGGCTGAAGAACAGAAGAAGGCTGAAGAACAAAAGAAGGCTGAAGAGCAGAAAAAGGCTGAAGAACAAAAGAAGGTCGAAGAACAGAAGCGTATAGAGGCAGAAAAGAAGCTGGCTCTTGAAAAGAAGAAAAAAGAGGAAGAGGCTAAGAAGAAGGCTGAAGAGGAAAAGAAGAAGAAAGAGGCCGAAGCCAAGAAGAAGGCCGAAGAGGAAAAGAAGAAGAAAGAGGCCGAAGCCAAGAAGAAGGCTGAAGAGGAAAAGAAGAAGAAAGAGGCCGAAGCCAAGAAGAAGGCTGAAGAGGAAAAGAAGAAGAAAGAAGCCGAAGCCAAGAAGAAGGCCGAAGAGGAAAAGAAGAAGAAAGAGGCTGAGGAAAAGAAAAAGGCTGAAGAAGCAAAAAAGAAGGCTGAGGAAGAAGCCAGAAAGAAAGCTGAAGCCGAGGCTAAACGTAAGGCTGACGAAGAAAGAATGCGCAAACAGGCTCAGCAGGCAGAGGATGAGCTGTTTAAGGAGCTTGGTGACGGCGGTAATGACGACGTAACGGCCGGAGGTTCTGCAGGAACTTCAAGGGAACAGCAGTACGGTCTGGCAGTCAGTGATACCATTAAGAGATACTGGAATGTTGACAGATCGATGAACGGTAAGACCGGTATTCTGTCACTGAAGATTAATGATCAGGGACAGATTACGTCTCAGAGCTGTAGCGGAGACAAGAGGGTTTGTGAAGCTGCGCTCAGAGCCGTAACCATTATCGGTAATCTGCCGAAGCCTCCTTCTGCTGAGTGTCATGACATAAATATTAAGCTTATACCGAGAGTTTAATTTTTTGCCAGATCCCTCATAATTAGGTATAGTAAACTAATTGCCGGCACGGGCGATACCCCGGATGGACAGATACAGTGCCTGTGCTGAGCTGTGTTAAATGATAAAAGTCGGGTGACAAAGGACTTACAATGAAATTTTTGGGTAAAGTAATCGGAGCAGCATGCCTCTGCATGGGAATTAATGCTCACGCTGAATTGAATCTTGAACTTACGGGCGGTATTGATTCCGGAAGAAAAATTACCGTTGTTCCGTTCGGCGGTCAGAATATGGTCAGCGTTAATATGGCCAAGGTGGTAAATGACGATTTATCAAGAACCGGTATATTTGCACCTACTTCCAATACAAACCTGAGATCAAATCCACACAGACCTCAGGATGTGAGAACATCTGATTTTGAACTGGGAACCGAAGTTGTTGTCATTGGTGACATTACCACCGGAACCAGAGGCTTTAGCGTAACCTATCACGTAGTTGCCCTGAACGGTACCAATGCAAAGCATCTTTTCGGAAATCATGCTGAAGTTCCTGCTTCTCAGATGCGTACATACGCTCACAGAATCAGTGATACCATTTTTGAAAAACTGACGGAAATAAAAGGCGCTTTTTCAACCAAAATCGCCTACATCAGAACAGTGTTCGGTTCTAAGTATCCGTATGAACTGTGCATTTCCGACTATGACGGGGCAAATGAAAACCGTCTCGTTGTTTCAACCCAGCCGCTTATGAGTCCAAACTGGTCTCCTGACGGTAAGAAGCTTGCATATGTTTCCTTTGAAAACAGAAAATCCGAAATTTATGTAATTGATATTGCCACCAAGGCCAGAACCAAGATTACTTCATTTGCCGGACTTAACAGTAATCCGAAGTGGTCTCCTGACGGAAGAAAGCTTGCCATGGTTCTGTCAAAGGACGGTAACCCTGAAATTTACGTTGTTGACGTAAATACCAGAAAGCTTTCAAGAGTAACGAATAATGCGGCAATAGATACCGAACCTTCGTGGAGTCCTTCCGGAGATGCTCTTTATTTTGTGTCTGAAAGAGCAGGCAAGGCTCAGGTATATAAGTTCAGCATGCTGAACGGCGGGGTGCAGAAGGTTACTCATCAGCCTGCCAAAAATCTTTCTCCGGTTGCAATGCCGGACGGATCCGGTTTGGTAGTTGTTAACCAGAATTCCGGTTTTACAGTCAGCAAGCAGGATAACAGCGGAGCTTTCTATGCTCTCAGCAGAACCGGTCTTGACGAGTCTCCTACAGTTGCTCCGAACAGTAACATGATTATGTACAGTACTGTTTCAGGCGGAAGAAAGGGGCTTGTAATTGTTTCTTCAGACGGAAGAAGCAGATGGTCCATGGACCGAGGCCGTGGGGAGATGTCTCAGCCTGCCTGGTCTCCGTATCAGAAAAAATAAGTATGTGTCAGTTTTTTTGTAATTTTATGTGAAGGTGAAAAATGTTTAAAAAATTAGCTCAATATTTAGTTCTTGGTGTGTTTGCCGCCGCGCTTAACGGTTGTGCCACTACAGATGATGCCGGTTCACTGGTTGAAGATCCGTTAAACGGCGGTTCAGGTACCGGTAACGACGGTATTCTTGAAGACGGTGCCGTAATAGTAGGTGAGAACTACGACTCCTACAATGACGGTCTGCATCTTACAGACGTACAGAGAGCAAAGCTTCAGGCACTCAAGCAGGACGGAACAATATATTTCGGCTATGACAGAGATGATATTCCTGAACGTTACGTATCTCTTCTTCAGGCTCATGCAGACTTCTTAATGAGTGCTCCGGAAGTAAAGATTATCATTGAAGGTCATACCGACGAGCGCGGTACTCCGGAATATAATATTGCCCTCGGTGAGCGTCGTGCCCGTTCAGTTGCACGTTATCTTCTCAACCTCGGTGTTACACCTGATCAGATTTCCATCGTAAGTTACGGTGAGGAAAAGCCTCAGAATTTCGGTCATGGTGAAAGTGCCTGGTCAAAGAACCGCAGAGCCGTGATTTCATATTAATCAGAGAATTTGTTTTAGGTTTGCCGTCAGGCTGTTGTAACGGGTGAACAGATGTTAAAGAAATTATTCCTGCTGACCGCAGTACTGTCATCAGGTTCAGTGTATGCTGACAGTTATGAAATGCTTCAGCAGCAGTTGAGAAGCCGTGATGCGGCTATTCTTGACATGCAGAACAGAATAGACAGTAATGAGCAGGTCATACGTAATCTTCAGGGTGAAATAGATGATTTAAAATATCATCTTAATCAGTTTGAAATAAGGTTTAATTCCCTGCAAAAGCAGGTATCGGACATGTCCTCAAAGTCAGGTATTTCTGCCGATGTCGGTCAGGTTTCTTCTGATGCCTCTCAGGCCGGAAGTGCCGGGACGGACAAAGTTGCTCCGACATCTTCTGCTGCCGATAAGAAGCAGGTTTCATCAGTTGCTCCGACCGGCAGTGATGAACAGAAGGCCTATGATCTGGCTTTTGCCAAGGTAAGCAGCAATGACTTTTCCGGAGCAAAGACCGCATTTGCCGGATTTATTGACAGCTACCCTAATTCAAAACTTCTGCCTAACTGCTATTACTGGCTTGGACAGATGGCTTATAAGCAGCAGAAGTATGATGAGGCAAAACAGAATTTTCTGAAAGTGACGCAGTATTCTGATTCCCAGAAGCGTGCCGATTCCATATTTAAACTTGGGCAGGTATCGCAGGCTACCCGTGATGATGCCAAGGCCAGAAAGTTTTACCAGCTGGTAATTAAGAGTTATCCGAATACCACTGAAGCGGTAATGGCGCAGAGAGCTCTGGAGTCAATCAGGTAAAAAAACAATAATGTGTGTGTTTGGGGAAGATTCAGGAATCTTCCCTTTTTTTTATCCAAACGGTGTGATTTTTCATTTCGGTATTTTGAATAGCGGGGCGCGGCAGATAGATTTTTCAGAGTGGAACGGTAATTATTAAGGTCTGAAAAGGAATATTACGGCTGAGATGCGGATAATGCTCCGGATTATGAAAAACATGTCTGAAGGCTTTGATTTGACTGATTTGTTTCAATAGTAATCAAAAAGAACAAAATATCGTCAAATAGCATTAAATTTACAAAAAAATAGGAAAAAAATAAAAGAAATACTTGCATAGTTTTTTAAATACTGTATCATAGCACCCATCGAGACGAGGTGAGTCTGAGAGCTTAAAATCAAAGCTTTAAGACTTTAATCGACGGGTCGTTAGCTCAGTCGGTAGAGCAGCGGACTTTTAATCCGTTGGTCGACGGTTCGAATCCGTCACGACCCACCACTCTCGAAAAAGGTAAGATTGGGTCCTTAGCTCAGTTGGTAGAGCAGTTGACTCTTAATCAATTGGTCCAGGGTTCGAGTCCCTGAGGACCCACCATTCTTACTTACCCAGTGGTCGCTTAGCTCAGCTGGGAGAGCATCTCCCTTACAAGGAGGGGGTCACAGGTTCGATCCCTGTAGCGACCACCAGTATGAAGTGCCTATATATCATGGTCGCTTAGCTCAGCTGGGAGAGCACCTCCCTTACAAGGAGGGGGTCACAGGTTCGATCCCTGTAGCGACCACCATGATGTAGAAAGTACCGATACGACTTATATGGTCGCTTAGCTCAGCTGGGAGAGCATCTCCCTTACAAGGAGGGGGTCACAGGTTCGATCCCTGTAGCGACCACCATCGAATGGGTCCTTAGCTCAGTTGGTAGAGCAGTTGACTCTTAATCAATTGGTCCAGGGTTCGAGTCCCTGAGGACCCACCATTTCGATGATATTAACAGCTGTATACGGGTCCTTAGCTCAGTTGGTAGAGCAGTTGACTCTTAATCAATTGGTCCAGGGTTCGAGTCCCTGAGGACCCACCATTAAACCGGTACAGACTGACAATATATAAGTTTTTCTCCCTATGGTCGCTTAGCTCAGCTGGGAGAGCATCTCCCTTACAAGGAGGGGGTCACAGGTTCGATCCCTGTAGCGACCACCATTTCTCTGAAATGGGTCCTTAGCTCAGTTGGTAGAGCAGTTGACTCTTAATCAATTGGTCCAGGGTTCGAGTCCCTGAGGACCCACCATTTCGAATCTTTCCTTACTCTTCATAAGTCTGGTAATCATTATTTATATCTTTTGCGCCGTTTTTGGTATTCTTATTATTTTAATGTCAATAAGACCTTGTTTTTCATGTCTCTTTCAGTTTGTTGCCTCAAACGTCATCTTAGTAATGAGATTGTGGATCTGTCGTCCTATACGTGTATAATCGCCATAAGTGCGAGAGTGTTCAGATTATTTTTCTGAAGTTTTTTATTTGAGAACTGACTGACCGAAACGGTGAATTAATTGGCAATCATTTTAGGTATAGACCCGGGGTCCAGGGTGACCGGGTACGGTATTGTTGAGAGCGTAGGGCAGAAAATCAATTATCTGGGTTCAGGCTGTATCCGTACTTCGGGAGACAGGCTTCCGCCGAAGCTCGGACAGATATTTGACGGAGTGTCAGAGATAATAACCCAGTTTCATCCCGACTACATGTCCATAGAAGAGGTTTTTCTTTCAAAGAATGCCTCCAGTGCGCTTAAGCTGGGGCAGGCCAGAGGCGCCGCAATTGTAGCGGCTGTGAAATGTGGTATTCCCGTGTACGAGTACAGTGCCAGACAGATTAAGCAGTCTGTTGTGGGGTACGGAAATGCTCAGAAGGAACAGGTTCAGGCCATGGTTGTTAACATTCTCCGTCTTAACAGGTGTCCGATGGCGGATGCCGCAGATGCGCTTGCCGGAGCCATATGTCATGCTCATGCCATTACTTCACTGATAGGTATGGAGATAGGCGGGCTGAAGAATACCAGGGGTATGTCCAAGGGCAGAATTTACTAGGTTGAAAATAAGCAGCTGGCGAATGCTAAAAGACTTGCATATTTTTTGATTATGTGTCAAAATTCGCACACTTTTGGTACCCAGGCTGAGTTAGTGATCGGCTTTGGGCGAATTTAATAATAATCTATTGGAGATTACATAATGTCACTAAGTACTGAAGCTAAGAAGCAGATTGTTGCTGAATATGCACGTTCAAAAGATGATACTGGCTCACCAGAAGTTCAGATCGCTTTATTAACCGCTCAGATCAACCACCTCCAGGGTCACTTCGCTGTTCACAAGAAGGACTTCCACGGTCGTCGCGGTCTTCTCCGCATGGTTGCTGAAAGACGTAAGCTTCTTGACTACTTAAAGCGTAAGAGCGAAGAACGTTACAACGAACTTCGTGCTAAGCTTAACCTCCGTCGCTAGTACGGTCAGTTCATTGACGGGAAAAGGTTAAAAGCCGGATATTCCCATTCATAATGAATAAATTCAAAGCCTGAGTAATCAGGCTTTTTTATTGATAAGCAGAATAATTTCCATCGTCGGATAAAACTCCGCATTCGCATGCACACTTCGTGTTCATTCCTTTTTCGGTTCTGTCAGTCAGACAGAATGTATCTCTGGATGAGTCCGTCATCGTCAGTTCGCATTACCTGAGGCAACATAAATTTTAGACAATTCACAAAGTTATCGTCCCAACAGGGGGTTTTATGTTGATAGAGTCTACTTCAACGTTTATACTATGTGGGTCAAATCAGAGTTTGTTTTTAATTAAAAGGTAATAAAGAGTGAAACCTATAGTAAAGCAGTTTAAGTACGGTAAACATACCGTTACCCTGGAAACAGGTGCCATGGGGCGTCAGGCTGACGCAGCCGTTATGGCAAGCATGGATGATACTTCAGTATTCGTAACCGTTGTTGGCGTTAAGGACGCCGTTGGTGAAGACCGTGACTTCTTCCCGTTAACCGTTGATTATCAGGAAAGAGCATATGCGGCAGGCAGAATTCCAGGCGGTTATTTCAAGCGTGAAGGCCGTCCTTCAGAAGGTGAAACCCTTATTGCCCGTTTAATCGATCGCCCAATCCGTCCATTGTTCCCTGAAGGTTTTACCAATGACGTTCAGGTGATCGTAACCGTGGTTTCAGCTAACCCTGAAATTCCAACCGACATTATTTCAATTATCGGTACCAGTGCGGCTCTGGCCGTATCCGGTATTCCGTTTAACGGTCCTATCGGCGCAGCACGAGTAGGTTACATCAACGGTTCATATGTTCTGAATCCGTTACGTTCAGAAATGCCTGAAAGCAAGCTTGATCTCGTTGTTGCCGGTACTGAACCTGCCGTTCTGATGGTTGAATCAGAAGCAGACATTCTTCCTGAAGAAACCATGCTCGGTGCAGTAATGTACGGTCATGAACAGATGCAGACCGTAATCAGCAATATCAAGGAATTTGCTGCTGAAGTAAACAAGACTCCTTGGGACTGGAAGGCTCCTGAAGTTGACGTTGCTCTCAAGGACAAGATTGCCGAACTCGCATCAGCACGTTTGGGAGACGCTTACCGCATTACCGATAAGCTTGAAAGACAGAACACTGTTGCCTCAATCAAGAACGAAGTGATTGCGGCTCTTAAGGCTGAAGCCGAAACAAACGGTACTGAATTAAATGAACTTCGCGCATGCGAATATTTCCATTCACTGGAAAAGAATATCGTAAGAACCCGTGTACTCAACGGTGAACCTCGTATCGACGGCCGTAATACCAAGATGGTTCGTCCGTTAACCATCGGTACCGGTCTGCTTCCACGCGTACACGGTTCAGCCCTGTTCACCCGCGGTGAAACCCAGGCTATGGTAACCTGTACCCTGGCTTCCGAAAGAGATGCGCAGATTATCGATGAGCTCTGCGGTGAAAGAGTTGACAGATTCATGCTTCATTACAATTTCCCTCCTTACTCTGTAGGTGAAATCGGCAGAATCGGTTCTCCAAAGCGTCGTGAAATCGGTCACGGCCGTCTGGCCAAGAGAGGCGTAAGCGCAGTTCTCCCTTCAAAGGAAGAATTCCCATACACAATCCGTGTCGTATCTGAAATCACTGAATCAAACGGTTCAAGCTCCATGGCTTCAGTTTGCGGTTCATCACTTGCACTTTTTGATGCCGGTGTTCCTTGTAAGGCTGCAGTTGCAGGTATCGCCATGGGCCTTGTTAAGGAAGGTGATAAATTCCAGGTTCTCACCGATATCTTAGGTGATGAAGACCATTTAGGCGACATGGACTTCAAGGTAGCAGGTACCACTGAAGGTGTTACCGCTCTGCAGATGGATATCAAGATTAACGGTATCACAAAGGAAATCATGCAGATTGCCTTAAAGCAGGCTCATGAAGCACGTATGCACATCCTTTCAGTAATGAACAAGGCTATCAGTGCTCCTCGTGCGGAAGTATCAGAATTTGCTCCTCGCGTAACCACCATGAAGATTAATCCTAACAAGATTAAGGATGTAATCGGTAAGGGCGGCGCCGTAATCAGAGCCATTACTGAAGAAACCGGTACTACCATCGACATCAGTGATGACGGCGTGGTTAAGATTTCCTCAACTGACGGTACCAAGGCTCGTCAGGCTGTTGAAAAGATCGAAGCCATTGTTGCCGAAGTTGAAATCGGCAAGGTATACCACGGTAAGGTATCAAAGATTACCGATTTCGGTGCATTCGTTAATATTCTTCCTGGCAAGGATGGTCTCGTTCATATTTCTCATATCTCTTATGATCGTGTTGAAAATGTCAGCGACTACCTCAAGGAAGGTGATATGGTTGACGTGAAGGTTCTCGAAATTGATCGTCAGAACCGTATTAAGCTGTCCATCAAGGCTCTTCTCGAACCTCCAGCAGCTCCTGAAAAGCAGCCTGAAGCCGAAGCGGCTCCTGCACCTGCAGAAGAAGCGGTTCAGACTCAGGAAGAACCTGCAGCACAGCCTGAACAGGCTGCTGAAGAACAGCAGAAGACCGTTACCGTTGTTGACATCGCTGCAGCTGTTGATGAAGTTGCCAAGGCTGATCCTGAACCTGAATTTGACGGCGCCATCGCCGCAGGTGCTGATCGCATGAAGGACGTTGTTTCTGTCGAAGCAACTGAACCTGCTTCAGAAACAGAAGAAAAGAAGGAAGGCTAAGGTCAGCAGCAACGCCGGACATGAGTAACTGATAAAATGTCCGGTTTTGAGTAACTATGAAAAAGCCGAATCGTTTGATTCGGCTTTGTTGTTTGCAGTGAATGTGATTTTCGCCTTCGGGATGGCTGGAAACAGGGAACCGCTGTCATTATAAAGTGACAGCGGTTCCTTTACTTTACATTGAATCAGACCTGAATACTCCTAACTCGTGGTTTATTACGGTTCGGAGCCGTCAATCCACAGTCTGGCCATTATTTCAATGTCTTCCTTTGAAACGGCACCGCCGGTAAAACCGGTTTTATGTACGAATGTTGCGGTTTTGATACCGATTATCCTGTTCAGCTCCTCAAGCTCTTTTCCACGCCATGCAGTCGGTGCTCCGCAGCGGTTTTTGAATCTTGATGACTGTGATCCTGGCAGGGACTGTATGCGATAGCCGTTTTTCTTGTGATCAGGATAAATGGCAATCTTGCACTTTTCAAAGCAGCTCCAGTTGTTAAGTACTGCCTCAAACCACGGAAGCTTTTCGTCAAGGCGGAGAATTTCGGAACCGTCGTAACTCTTAAGAACTTTTTCCTCATCTCTGGCATTTGTCAGGGTGTTTATGAAGAGTTTCTTATAGAGAACCTTCAGACTTTCCACGGTTTCCATAAAGTTCCGGTACTGAACCTCGTCATTGCCGTTAAGATCATTCTGCATGGCAACAAGATACGGGATGACAGGGATGTGCATATAAAATCTGTTAAGGTTGGAATATACCTGATTGTCATCTGAGGATGACAGACTGCACAGACCTTTTGTGTAACTGTCCAGCTGGCCGTTATCGGTAAGGTCCGTATACTGCATAATGTTACGGTCAATGGTTTTCCACGCCTTGTTGATAACGGTATCTGATATTTCATCCGGATTAGGCAGACAGCGGCGGATGAGTTCGAGAAGCTCACGGCCGAATTTGTCCCAGATTAATCCGGCGGTTGCGTATTTAATTCCGTTGCTGCGGGACATGTTGAATTCCGCAGGATGATGGTCGAAGTGCTTCTGTAAATCAAATTTTCCTGAAACGTCAATAACGTAATCCGCTTTTTCAAGTTCTTCCGGATCTCTGGATCTGATGATCTTTGTTGTGGCATCCAGAAGTTTGAATATCACGCATGCCGTTACTTCATCGGCATGGAATGAACCGCTGTGGGTTGCAATTATCATTTTTATTATTCCTAAGTGTTTACCTAGTTATAAATTTAAATGATTTTGCAACTATGTCAAGAATTAAGCACATTTACTAAGGAAAATAATAATGTATGTCAGATTGCCTTATGCATTTGTATGTTTTATGAGTAATGGTGTGTAACCGATGTATGGACGTACTGTTTGAGATTGCCGTGCATGCCTGGGATCCGGTACTGCGGCAGTTGTGGTTCATCGCATGGCTTCCTTATTTATAGTCATGAAACATAAAAATTTAATTCAGAGCGGATGTTTGTTATACAGACTGTTTGTTATATAATCTGCGTTGATTTTTGAGGTGCTTATGTCTGTTGGTGAAATAATACTTGCCCCCATGGAGGGCGTTCTTGATTATCCTCTCAGAGAGGCTTTGACTGATTACAACCGCTATGATTACTGTGTCAGTGAATTTATCAGGGTTACCGATGTAATCTTCCCTAACAAGGTATTCAGAAGGGAAGTTCCTGAATTGAAAAATGATGGCAGAACCCGTAGCGGCACTCCGGTCTGGGTCCAGATTCTTGGGACGGATCCCGATATTCTGGCAGGTAATGCGCTGGTGGCCGCAAGATGCGGAGCTCCCGGGGTTGATCTTAATTTCGGTTGCCCGTCCAAATTCGTGCACCGTTCCGGAGGCGGGGCTGCCATGCTTAAAAAGCCTGCCGTAATTGGAGAGGCCGTGCGCAAAACCAGAGATTTGCTTCCTGCAGACGTACCTTTAAGTGTTAAGATACGTTTAGGCTGGGAGAATCCGGACGATATCGGCAGAATATATGAAGAGATTGTGAATGCGGGGGCTGACAGAATTATCATTCATGCCCGCACCCGTATGGACGGATACAGGGCTGACGCCATTAAGTGGGAATACATAGCACCTCTGGCCGATCGCGGGGAAATTACGCTTGTAGCCAATGGTGAAGTGAGGGATGCCGAATCTGCCGCAAGATGCATGGAGGTGACCCACTGTGATAATCTCATGGTCGGCAGGTATGCTCTTGCCGTACCGAACCTCGAAGGCGTCATCCGAAACGGAGATCGTCCGTTTACCGTAACGGAGTCCGTAAGGGCACTGATTCATTTCGTGGACATCATGAAGAATCTCCTTCCCGAACAGTATCAGATGGCAAGAACCAAGCAGTTTTTAAGCTACGTCAGACTGAGTAATCCCGAGGTAAATCTCTTTTTCAGGGAAATCTGTCAGACTAAGAGTCAGGCTGACATAGACAGAATTCTTGATGATGTCGTTTCGGGAAAGAGGGATCTGACCATCCGCGATACACAGGATTCCCGGACAGGAGACGATTCAGGCACTGATGCGGTGACTGACGAAGTCCGGCCTGTAAAGAAGGCGCATGAGAGGTACTGCAGAAATTAAATTTCCCTGAGTTTCAGGAACTGTATGCCTGTCATGACGAAGGCCTCGGCTTTTAAGAACGAGGCCGTACCGGAAAAAGGAAAAATCATGATTAGGTATATTCTCAGATATTGGTATTTCGGCCTGCTGGCCTCACTTTTTATGGTCTTTGAAGTTCTGGTTGATCTGTATCAGCCGCGAATGATGGCAAAGATCGTTGACGAGGGGATTCTGGGGCTTGGCAGCGGTGGAGTTCCTTCAAGTGACATAATAATAAGCACCGGAATCTGGATGCTGGCAATGGTGCTTGCCGGCTGTCTGTGCGGTATATTAAGCGGCGTTTTTACCAATCTTTTCAGTCAGAACTACAGCAACGACGTCCGTAAGCTTTGTTTCAGAAAAATTCTCGGTTTTTCATTTTCACAGAATGACAGATTCTCTGTCGGCTCTCTTATCACCAGAACAACCGGTGACATTACCCAGATGCAGAACATGTGGTCCCAGATTATAAGGGGGAGCGTCCGCTGCGGTATGTTTTTCGTGGCGGGAAGCGCGGCGCTGCTGTCTCTGTCCACTGATTTCGGTATGGTCATACTTGTGGCTCTGCCTCTGATTCTTCTGGAGGTCATTGTGGTTTTCTGGAAAACAGGTCCTTTGTTTACCCGTCTGCAGCAGAGCATTGATACAATGAATACCAAAGTTCAAGAAAGCGTTAAGGGGCTCCGTGTCGTTAAGGCTTTTGTTCAGGAGGATAAGGAAAGTGAGGCCTTTGCCGAGGCCAACAGACGTCAGACGGACATACAGTTTAAGGTTCTGCTCATTATAGCTTCCATGCATCCGGTAATGAACATCGTCCTTAATCTTGCCGTGGCTGCGGTTATTCACCTCGGCGCCATCAGGGTACAGGCCGGAGACATGGCTCCGGGAACCATCATGGCGGCGGTAACCTATCTCTCGCAGATTTTAAACGGCATGATGATGCTGGTCATGATATTTCAGTCAGTTACGAGAGGATTGGCGTCAGAAAAGCGAATCAGGGAAATTATAAGAGAGGAGCCGGGAATAAAGGACGGAAATCTTGTTGCCGGTGATTCGTCAGGCAGAATTGTATTTCATAATGTACATTTCAGATATCCGGATCAGCAGGCTGATGTTTTGGACGGTATTGATCTTACCGTAAATCCCGGAGAAACCCTGGCGGTTATCGGGGCAACCGGCAGCGGTAAGAGTTCACTGGTGAATCTGATATCGAGATTCTACGACGCTACCGACGGATATGTTGAGGTTGACGGTCATGACGTCAGGGAATATACGGTGGAGGCTCTGCGTTCGAAGATGGCCGTAGTGCTTCAGAAGGCGGAGCTTTTCAGGGGGACCGTGCTGGATAATATAGCCATGGGCAATCCTCATGCATCAAGGGAAGAAATCATAAGTGCCGCACGTACGGCTCAGGCGGATGACTTTATCATGAGACAGCCTGACGGTTATGATACTGCGGTTGTACAGGGAGGTCAGTCACTGTCCGGAGGTCAGAGACAGCGCATCGCCATAGCCCGAGCGCTGGTAAAGAAAGCCAAAATTCTGATTCTTGACGACTCTACCATTGCCCTTGACTTCAAGACGGAATCGCAGCTCATGAACGCACTTGACAGGGATTATGCGGGAGTCACCAAAATCATTGTGGCACTCCGCATAGCCACGGTGAAAAACGCTGATCGCATTGCTGTTCTGGAAAACGGCAGGATAACGGCATGCGACACCCATGAGAATCTTCTGAAAAGCTGTCCGGCATACATTGATATCTATACCTCACAGCTGAAAAGCGAGGAACAGCCATGAGTAATGAATCTTTTTCAAAAGCCGGTGCTCCGGCAGTGAATTTTCGCAGAGGTCCAGGAGCGGGTTTTGTGGCCGTTCCGGAAAAGGCTCAAAATCAGACTGCGACCGTTAAGAGATTTATGGAGTATCTTCTTTCCGAAAAAATTCTTCTTGCGGCCATGCTTCTGTGTGTTCTTCTTGCGGCTGTCGCTTCAGTTGCGGCTCCGGCATTTCAGAGCAGGGCCGTTGACGTGATTGTCAGTGGGGAGTATTCGAAGCTTTACGGATATCTGCTGATGATGCTTCTGATGTTTCTGGTGCTGAGTGCGGCTTCCTATCTTCAGGGATTTGTCGGGGCTCTGCTCAGTAAAAGAATCATAACCGGCATCAGAACGGGACTTTTTGACAGAATAATGCATCTGCCGGTAGGTTATGTTGATTCTCATTCACGCGGTGATCTCATAAGCAGAATGACCAATGATGCAGATAACATTGCCAATACGATATCCATGTCGCTCGGCACACTGTTCAGTGCCGTGATTACCCTGACCGCCACGGTATCGATGATGCTGTGGTTCAGTGTGCCTCTGACCGTATGCTCATGCGTTACCATTGTTTTTACCCTGATTCTTACAAAGATTATGACTAAGTACATGCGCAGATATTTTGTAAGAAGGCAGGAGCTTCTCGGTGAGCTTAACGGCAGGGTGGAAGAAACCGTCACCAATTACAGGACTGTGGCGGCATACGGTCTGCAGTCTGAAGCTCTGGCGGCTTTTGAGGATACGTCTGACAGATTGAAAAAGACCGGTATCATTGCTGAAATCATCGGTAGCATGATGGGGCCGGTCATGAATACCCTGAACAATATTACATTCCTTATCGTTGCTGTTTGCGGCGGGTATCTTGCCATGCACGGCAGTATCACCGTCGGCGTAATCTCCGCATTCATCATTTATTCAAAGCAGATGTCGAGACCGGTAAACGAGCTTGCCCAGATATACAGTCAGATTCAGACGGCTCTTGCCGGAGCCGAACGTATTTTCGGGGTTATGGATGAGACTTCCGAAGATTCTGCGGGGGAAGATCTCCCTGAAGACGTGAAAGGTGTTATTGAATTCAGGAATGTTAACTTTTCATATGTGCCGGGGAGCCCCGTGATTAGTGACTTCAGTTTAAGAATCGGTGCCGGCAGAAAGATAGCTCTTGTCGGAGCCACGGGCAGCGGTAAGACTACGGTCATCAATCTGCTTCTGCGTTTTTATGAGGCTGACAGCGGAGAGATTACGGTAGACGGTCGTAACATCAGGGATATCTCCCTAAAGTCCCTGAGAGACAGTATAGGCATCGTGCTGCAGGATACGGTACTTTTCAGCGGTTCCGTAAAGGACAATCTGGCCTATGCGCTGACCAGTGAACCTGATGAAAGTGAAATAGAAAGGGCAGCAAGGCTCAGTAATACTGACGTTATCATCGAACAGTTACCGCATGGACTGGACACAATGCTTGAGGATGCGGGGGCAAGACTGTCAGCAGGGCAGAGACAGCTTTTTGCAATCTGCAGGGCTTTCCTGTCTTATCCAAGAATACTCATCCTGGATGAGGCTACCTCGAGTGTGGATACCAGAACCGAAAAGCATATTCAGGAGGCGATGGTAAGTCTCATGAAGGACAGAACAAGCCTTATCATAGCCCATCGTCTTTCCACCATTATGGATGCTGATGAAATCATCGTCATGGAACAGGGACGCATAGTTGAAAGGGGACGTCATGAAGAGCTGCTCAGTGCCGGCGGCAGGTACAGTGAACTCTACAGAACGCAGTATGCGGGGCTGGGAACATAAAGACCTGCAGACCATATCCGTAAACGGAGGATGCAGATTACTGTACCGTCCAATAATGGAGTATAATCTTTAGGAGTGAGTTTTAGTTTTTAGGAAACAGTAGAGAGAGCAGGCATGAGTGAAATGGAAATTTGTAATGAAAAAAATGACAAACCGGAAGGAATGCTGATTCTGAGAACCATGAGCATGCCGGCAAATGCCAATCCGAACGGTGATGTCTTTGGCGGCTGGCTGATGTCCCAGCTTGATGCCGGCGGTGCAATGATGGCATATGAGCTTACCCGCGGCAAGGTTGTAACCGTGGCGGTGGATGAGATTGTATTCAGGAATCCTGTTCATGTCGGTGACGTCGTCTGTGTGTACGGCAGAGTGGTACATATCGGCACCACGTCGATAAAGATTCAGCTTGAGCTCTGGAGAAAGCGCAATACGGAAAGCAGAACCCGGAGGGTTAAGGTTACGGGGTGCGGCATAACCTACGTGGCAGTCGATGATAACGGCGTTAAAAGAACTCTTCCTCATGATCTGAGGGAAAACAGGGAGCAGATAATTCTGAACGGTTATGACAGTATTTATGCCGAAAAGGAAAAAGATGATTAATCGTTTGGAATGACTGTTTTGACATGAAGCCTGACGGCGTATGTAAATCAGAAAAACAGAGAATTTGGGATGCTATATACCCAAATTTTGCGAGTTTTAACCGATCTAGTATAAAAATTAGTTTTATCAAAGTCCCTCGAGAGAGGGATCTTTCAATTTCTAGAGTTTTTCGTAGTCGGAAATTTCCAACTCAGAGAATTCCTCTTCAAGTTCATCCGCCAGAGATGCGTTCAAATCCTCCTGCATTCCTGTTGTGTAAATTCTTCACTTGGCTCTGGGATATTCATTGCGTGTAACAGTTCCTTAAGTCCGCCAACAATTTCCGTATAATAATTACCGAAGCTGAATTGAGTCATTTCGATCGTGTTCAGTTTATCGATAACCGCAGAATCGCTGTCGTATTTAAGCTTTAGATTCTGCATTTTTTTGGTGGCATTGTTAACGCGCCTGCGGAACATGATTGCTATTGATGTTGCAATGAACTGAACAAAAGCTTTTCCCTCAAGAGATTCGTTGGAACTTACCCTGAATCTGTTACAGCCTAAACGCTGTTTATAGAGGTTGAAGGCGTATTCCACTTCATTTCTGTCAAAATAGGCTTTATGTGCTTCTATCGGATCCCGTACCTCATTACTTATAAGAACGCGAATGCCTTTCATAAGCAGGTAGTTATTTAAAGCCTTGCGGTTGGTAGCGTAAGTTACCACGGTTTCTTTGTTCTTATTATCAGTGATGCGTACTTCCTGTTTTTCAGTAACAAAAATCTCTCTGATTAACTTAAGATTTGGTGGAAGTTCCCTGTTTTCCTTAAGCAGTTTTATTGTTTTGGATATCTTGGCGGTGATGTTTTTCTTTTCCGAATTGAAAATACCGTCATTGTAGTAGAAATGCAGATAAACCTTGTCCTTTTCTCTAGGTAGACGTACGGTGCAGTTTGTCTTGTAGTTAACGGGATAACTCCATTCCGTCTCAACGGTCATGGCATGGCTGTCTATTTCCTCATCGTAAGAGGCAGGATCAAGCAGATCCGCCTGTATATCATTAAAGAGTTTTCTGCACATGGTGAATGAAGTTTTTAGGTTCATGAGAAAAGAAACTTTGTTTTGGAAAAAACGATTAATGTTTTTAATGCTCGAATATCCCTTGTCGGCAACAAGCACGGCAGTGTTGTCAAGTTTAATCCGAGCCTGTTCCTGAAGCAGGTGTTTTACGGTACAGATATCGGGTATGTTTCCGGAATAAGTCCTGTAATACACCGGTTCACCGGTGAGTTGATTAACCACCATGAGAACATTTATCTGAGGAAGCATGTCACCGTCTTTGTTGTGTCCGAATGCGGATTTTGCCAGTTTAACGGAGTGGGTTGAGATGGAAGTTGAGTCCAATGCCCAATATTTGCAGGATTTAAGCTTTTCATCCCTTTCCATTGTCAGTTCGTTCAGAATGGCAATGAACCTGTCGATTTTATCGGAGGTAATGTTCTGGAATATTCTGGTAATGGCTGAAGGTGTCAGCTGCTTCTGCCATGGCAGTCTGTGTTTTTCGGCAAAACCTTCGTACCTGCTCATGGCATTATTCTCATTCATGTTTAAAAAGTAGGCCAAAGAAAGAATTTTTTTATTGATGTTACGTGCACCGAAAACCCTGTTAAGAGCCTCAGCCAAAGGAGTTCCTGCAATCATCTGATCGAATACCCAGCTTGCTCCGGCTGCATATTTTTTTGCAGAAAGTGCATCTTTAACCGTAATCTGTTTATCAGTATCAATCGGAGAAAAGACGATGGAACCATCTTCCTTTCTTTGTGCAGTGAAATCTTCAAGTTCGGGATGAAGGGCTATAAAGTCATCCTTCCATTGGATTTTTCCTGTTTTTTCCCCACCTAAAATGGTGCCAACAGCCTTGGTAGC